>NZ_VJWX01000115.1 GCF_007713715.1 Amycolatopsis rhizosphaerae | reverse complement strand
AGCTCGGGGTTAGTTGTCAGTCGAAGAAGTCGCCACGGCCAAAGCCGTCAGCGCCCTGGAGCTGGACAATGGTCTGGTTGGCGTTGGCGAACGCGTCGCCACACCTGCCGCCGATTGCCACGGCCTGGTTGAAGGCGTTGATCGTGGCGTGCCCGGCACCGTGGCGGCGCAGACCCCACGTGCCCAGCGCCTCCCGAGCCGTCAGCAGCTCGGCGTCCTGCATCGACAGCTCCTGGATCGACACTTCACTCATTTTGTGTTCTCTCCTCTCGAGGTGTTTCCTCAGGTGCCCGAACCGCGGTCCGTGCACGACACCAGTAGGCCGGTGCACAGTCACCGCACCGTCACCTTTTGGCCGAGGAACACCGAGTCGCCCCATCCGAGTGAACGATTCGGATGGGGCGACGATGGCCGCCGGGGTCTCGCATCAGAGGCGGACGGTGGGGAGGGAGAGGCTGGCGCCGAGCGTGAGCCCGAGGGAGACGTTGGCGCTGAGGCCCGCGTCGACCGTGCTCAGGGCTTCACGACTGGGCAGCAGCTCCACCTGCTCCTGCTCGAAGCGGGTGGTCGAGTGGTTGTCCATCACAGAACTCCTTGATGCCTTTCGGGGGTGGGGCCGCCGGCCGTGTTTCCCGTCACGGCCGACGACCTCGGTCGACGATCAGGATCAGTAGTCGTCGGACATGCCCGCGGCGCCGGTGCCGGCGCCGCCGCCCAGCAGCACGACGCTCGTCTGGCTGGCGTTCGCGCTGGCGTCGCCGGCCCCCTGGGGAATCGCGACAGCAGCGTTGATGGTCGTGATGAGGTTGTTGAAGGAGTTGACCTGCAGCGCCTCGCGAACCGGCAGCACCTCGATGTCCTGGGCGGACAGCTCCTGCGTCGATACCCTCATTTGGTTCTCCTCTCGGGGGTTATTTGTATTGCCCGCGGTGCTTGGACCGCGACCGAAAGTTAGGTCCGGTTGCGTCACCGGCTCGTCACGGTGCGATAACCCCGGGGGTCTTCGGGTCCCGCCAGCCACACTGCCCCCACTGGAATCTCTTGTTGTAGCAGGGGTTTTGACCCTTCAGGGGGGTCTTCTCGGTTGCTATCGGAACCCGGGTTTGGTTGTCTGATCAACCACATGGGTGCTCTCCGGGAGCAGCCGCCCCTGTGGGGAGCCGACTGATTGCAGGCCGATGGCCCGCCGGGTTAGTGTGAGGACGAAAGTTGCTTCGCCGACCGATTCCCTGGTCTCACAAGGAATTTCGGCGAGAGTAGCCGTCCTGGACCTTGACGGGCGGTCCGGTGGAAACAAGCGGAAGCGCCGGGCGAACGGACGGCCTTTCGCACGCTGGGCCCTCTCGCCTGCCGATCCCCGAGACAAAACGGCTGTTTCAGTGTCAGTGACTTGTGACTGTGGCGCGGCGATCCGGCCCAACCCGATCGCGACGTCGTCCCGCCCGCGGCGCGGTGGACCAGGCACAAGCCGATACGGAAGGAAGACGATGACGAGGATTCCCAGCCAGCGCGGTGCGCGGCTGAGACCCGACGGGCCAGAAGGCGGGTACCAGCTGACACTCCTCGGCGGATTCTCCCTGCGGCACGACGGCGTCGAGATCGAACTGGCGCCCAGCGCGCAGCGGCTGCTCGCCTTCCTCGCGCTGCACCGCCGCCATCCCCGCGGTTACGTGGCGAGCATGCTGTGGCCGGAGTATCCGCAGGAGCAGGCGCTCGCGAGCCTCAGGACAGCGCTGTGGCGCGTGCGGACGCGGGCGGCGGGCACCCTGTCCTCGACCCGGCACGACCTCGATCTGGACCTCGATGTCCTGGTCGACGTGCACCGGCTCGCCGAGGTGGCCAACCACGTGATCGACTCGGTGGGCGAGGACCGGCCGCTGGTCGACGCCTACACGGTGCGGGGGATCCTGACCGCGCCCGGGGAACTGCTGCCGGGCTGGTACGACGACTGGGTGCTGACCGAACGGGAGCAGACCAGGCTCCTGCACGTGCGGGCGCTGGAGGCACTGGCCGACCAGTTGCTCAACCACCACCGGCCCAGTTCGGCGGTGCACGCGGCGCTCACCGCCACCACGCTCGAACCGTTCCGGGACAGCGCGCACGCGGCCGTCCTGCGGGCGTACCTGAGCGAGGGGAACACCACCGAGGCGATCCGCCATTTCCAGCACTACCGCTCCATGCTGCACCGGGAGCTGGGGGTGGAACCGTCGCCGGCGCTGTACAAGCTGGTGCGACCGCATCTGAGCGGGATCGTCGGCTGACACTCCCCGCGAACACGAAGCGGACACGAAGGAGCCCCGCACGGCCAGGCCGTGCGGGGCTCCTTCACGTGCGGCTCAGCCGCCGGAGTGCATCATGTCCGCCCCGGCGGGCACCGACGGGTCGTCGGGGTCGTCCAGCCAGCCGTGCGGGAGGGTCACCTTGCCCGGCGAGCCCTGGCGGCCGCGTGGCCCCTCGGCGGCATCGGGGAACGGGGCTTCGTGATCCAGTTGGCCGATCAGCTCGTCCAGCTCCGCCAGGGAGGACACCATCGCGAAGCGGCGACGCAGTTCCGAACCCACCGGGAAGCCCATGAAGTACCAGGCCATGTGCTTGCGCAGGTCACGCATGGCCTTGCCGGGGCCGTCGTGCTCGACGAGCAGTTCGGCATGCCGCCGCAGCACGCGGGCGACCTCGCCGAGGTTCGGCCCCTTCGGGATCTCGCGCCCGGCGAACGCGGCCTCCAGCTCGCCGAACAGCCAGGGGCGGCCCAGGCATCCCCGGCCGACGACAACCCCGTCGCAACCGGCCTCGGCGACCATCCGAAGCGCGTCGTCCGCGGTGAAGACGTCGCCGTTGCCCAGCACCGGGATGGTGGTGACGGCCTCCTTCAGCTTCGCGATGTAGCTCCAGTCCGCCTGGCCGGAGTAGCGCTGGGCCGCGGTGCGGGCGTGCAGGGACACCGCCGCCGCCCCCTCGGCCTCCGCGATGCGGCCTGCGTCGAGGTAGGTGTGGTGCTCGTCATCGATGCCGATGCGGAACTTCGCGGTCACCGGGACACCGGCGGGTGCGGCCGCCTCGACACAGGCCGAGATGATGTTGGCGAACAGCCTGCGCTTGTACGGCAGGGCCGCGCCGCCGCCCTTGCGGCAGACCTTGGCCACCGGACAACCCCAGTTGGTGTCGATGTGGTCGGCGAGCCCCTCACCGACGATGATCTTGACGGCCTCGCTCATCGTCTTCGGGTCGACCCCGTAGAGCTGCATCGACCGGGGATGCTCCTGCTCGTCGAAGGTCATCATGTGCAGGGTCCCGGGGTGCCGCTCGACCACGGCGCGGGCCGTGATCATCTCGCACACGTACAGCCCGGCGCCGTACTCACGGCACAGCCTGCGGAAGGCCACGTTCGTGATTCCCGCCATCGGAGCCAGCACGACGGGGGTGTCGACCTGGTAGGGGCCGATCTTGAGGGCCGGTTTCGACAGGGTGGCAGTCACCGCTCCAGGCTAGCTGGCCTGCACCGGACGCGAGTCGCGGCCGCCCGGCCGGGCTCTCGGCGACGACGTGACATCCACAGTGGACAAGGCTGCCGGGCGTCCCGCGGTCTTCTACCCTGAACGGGGTGACCGGCGAGGACGAGGAAACGCCGAACCAGCGGCTGGCCCGCAACGTCAGCGAGTTGCTCAGCGAACTCCGCGTGGCGCAGGCCGGGGTGCAGATCCTGTTCGGGTTCCTGCTGGCGGTCGTGTTCACCGCCCAGTTTCGGCAGGCCAGCGGGATCGAAAAGGCGATGCACCTGGTCGCCGTCCTCCTCACGGCGACCTCGACGGCCCTGCTCACCGCGCCCGCGGCCTGGCACCGGATGCTGTTCCGCGGCGGGTTCAGGCTGGAGATCGTGGAGGCGGGCAACCGCGCCGTGCTGGCCGGGCTGGTCTGTCTCGCCGCCGCCGTGGTCGACACCGTAGCGCTGATCGCGAAGGTGGTGTACGGGCCGATCGCGATGATCGTGGTGGGTGGCCTGGGTGCGCTGGTGTTCGTGCTGCTCTGGTTCGTCGTCCCCTCGCTCATCGCGCGGCGCTGACCCCAATATCCGCTTTCCGCCTCCGGAGTGTGCCCGAATGGATACACTGGCGGTCTCTCACACCATTCCCGGAGGTCTCGTTGACCCGGCTCACCGCTTTTCTCGCCTGGTCCACCCAGGCAGGTTCACCGGACGCGGTGCAGAAGGCCCTGTCGGTGATGAAGGCCAAGCTCGCCGAACACGGGTTCGACTATTACGACTGGAACGAGAACCAGAGCGTCAACAAGGACATCGGTGCGAAGGTCAGCGACGAGCTGCTGAAATCGGATCTGGTCATCCTGGAGGGCAGCAAGCAGCGCCCGAACCTCGCTTACGAGGCCGGTTTCACGCACGCGCTGCACCTGCCGCTGGTGGTGGTCAAGCAGGCGGGGTCCGAGCGGCTGCCGGAGAACTTCGGCGAGCCGGACTACCTGGCGTACCCGAGTGACGCGGGCGACGAGGAGGGGTTCGCCGCCTTCGAGGCGCGGTTCACCGACTGGCTCGGCAAACTCGCCCTCACCACGCTCTCGCCCGGCCAGCGCTCCGCCCGGCACGGCCGCAACGCGCTGAACGAGCAGATCAACAAGTTCATCGACGGCTACGCGGAGGAGCACGCGAGCCTGCACCTGCTGGGCGGCTGGGCGGGCGCGCTGGCGCTGGAGCTCGACTCGGGCGGTGCCTCACAACTGGTCGTCGACGCCGACTACTACCTGCCCAGCTTCTCCAGCCTGCGTGCCTGGGACGGCGGTCAGATCCGGGCGATCGCCGACCTCACCGACGAGACCGAGCAGTTCTGGACGCCCGATCACCCCGAGGAGATGACCGCGAACGTCAGCGAGCGCATCTTCCTCATCGACTGGTCGTGGTTCTTCGAAAACGAGGACAAGCTGGCCCGCCACATCGACCTGTGGCGGCGGCACCAGGCCCGGCATCGCACCGGCCCGTACGAGATCTTCATCGCGGCGAGGGAAGAGCTACGCCCCGGCGAGGTGCACCCGATGGGCCCTGGCGCGGTCGGGCACCACCTGCTGCTGCTCGACCCGGACCTGATCGGCGGGTACCGGCCCAATCCCGGCCGGATCGACGGCCGCCAGCTCGTCATCGAGCGCAACACGCTGCGCTATGCCAGCGCGACCCAGTTCTACGACTCGATCAAGTCCCGTGCGGTGCGGTTCGAGCCCAGCATGAAGGTGGTCGACCTGCGCCGGGCCTGGCTGGCCAGGACCGGGGTCGGGCACTGGGACGAGGACTGGACCAGTGAGACCGAGTTCCGCTCGCCCGACTACTTCGACCTCTACGAGCGGCACATCCGGTGCTGGATCCCGCGCTACGCCCAGCTCATCCGTGACTGCGCGGCCACCGTGTTCCGGGAGATCCTGCGGATCTACGCGGACAGCATGCGTTCGGTGGACGTGCTGGAGCTCGGATACGGCACCGGACGGCTCACCAGCGAGATCGTGCCCTGGATCCGCAACATCAACCGGCCGTTCTACGAGCTGGAGCACCACGGCCCGGTCCGGCAGTACCGCGGGGTGGACCGGGCCGAGCAGATGGTCGAGTACACGCGGGAGATGCTGCGGCCGGAACAGCAGCCCGGTCTGGACATGCGGCTCGTGCGCGGCACCGCCTGGGAGGACATCGACGGGCGCTACGACGTGGTGTTCGGTTCGCTGGTGATGCACTTCCTGATCGGGCCGGATCCCACGGACGAGACGCTGGACGAGTTCTTCGCCAACTCCGCCGAGCACACCACCGAGGACGGGACGCTGATCTTCGCGGACGTGTTCGGCGTCAACGGGGACCGGCGGGGCGCCTCGGCGATGGAGAAGTGGCGGGAGTGGATGATCCGCTACGGGCTCGCCGAAGAGGAGGTCGACGGCTACATGGCGGGTAACACCGACATGACCAGTGCCGCGCCGGTGTCGCTGCTGCGCAAGGCCGCCGAGGCGCACGGGTTCCGCACCCGGGTCAAGGTGGTCGGGGCGCCGACCCTACCCTTCCGCATCGTGGTGTTTCAGAAGGAACGCTCGGTGCCGTGAGCCGACCGGGCTCCCGCGAAGTACGCCAGCGCCTGGGCGCGGGCGACCAGCCGGACGGATTCGGCCGGTGGCAGGAACTCCGGGTGGTGCAGGGGCCGTGGGCGGAAACCGGGCGCGTCCCGCAGTCCCACGAAGGCCATCAGTGCCGGTCCGAGCCGGTTCAGGTGCGCGAAGTCGTCGCCGCCGCAGGAGCGCCACGGCGGGGCGACGCGCAGGCCGGCCGCCGGGGCCAGCTCCGCCGCCAGCCGCGCCAGGGTTTCGTCGTTGACCAGTGGCGGGTCGCTCTTGGTGAACCGCACGGTGGCGGTGCACCCGTGCGCCGCGGCGACACTCTCCACAGTGGACACCACTGCGGTGCGGAGCGCGGCCTGGTCGGTGGCGTCGAGCGCGCGCAGGGTCGCCCAGGCGCGGGCCTGTGCGGGGATGACGTTTTCCGCGGTGCCCGCTTCGAGCCTGCCGACGGTGAGCGTCGCCGCGTGCGTGGGATCGATGCGCCGCCCCACCAGGGTGTGCAGTGCCACCACGGTCTGGGCCAGCGCCAGCACCGGGTCGGTGGCCAGATGGGGGTAGGCGCCGTGACCGCCTTCCCCGGTCACCACGATCTCCGCGGCGTCCGCCGCCGCGTTCACCGCGCCCGGCTCCACCCCGACGGATCCCCAGGCGATCAACGGGTGCAGGTGGGCCGCCACCACCGCGTCGAACCCCTGTGCCAGCTCGGGTTCGGCCAGCAGCGCGACCGCGCCGGAAGGGTGGCGTTCCTCGCTCGGCTGGCACACCGCGACGAACGGTGCGGGCAGCCCGTCGCGCAGGAGGTGGGCGGCGCGGGTCAGCGCGACCAGGGCCGCGAGGTGCACGTCGTGCCCGCAGGCGTGCATGCACCCGTTGGCCGAGGCGAACGGGGCGCCGGTCTCCTCCGGCACGGCCAGGCCGTCGAGTTCCGCGCGGACGAGCACGCCGCGCGGCCCGCCGATCCGCGCCAGCAGGCCGGTTTTCGCCACCCTGGTGCACTCGACCGGCATCGCCTCGGCGACCAGCTCGGCGGTGTGGAATTCGGAGAAACCGGTTTCCGGGATGGCGTGCAACCGCTCCCGGAGGGCGATCGCGGCCGGGATTTCGAGGTCGACGAGCCGGAGAAGCCGTTCCAGACTGGGCACCGCTCCAGTTGTAACCGACGGAGGACACCCTGACGTCACGACCGGCGGTGCTGATTCGTCTCGCTTTTGCCGTCCTCACCGTCGTGTCGCTGGTGCTGGGCTATCTCGGCCTGGCGGACTACCTCGCGGCGAGCACCACCTTCGCCCACCGCCCGATCGATCTCGTCTATTACGACCTGCAGCTGTTCGTGATCAATTCGGGTCCGGTCACCAACGGGGGCCCGTACCCGTGGCCGCTGGAGATCAGCCGGTTCCTCACCCCGGCCGTCACCGCCTACGCCGTGTTGGAGGCCGCGAGGCTGCTGTTCGCCACCGAGATCGCCCGGCAGCGCGCGCGCCGCCGCTCCCGGCACATCGTGGTGTGCGGTGGTTCCGACGCGGCGAAAACCCTCGCCGCGCGGCTCACCGACGACGGCCACCGAGTGGTTACCGTGCCGAGCGCGCGCACACCGAGGGCGCTGACCGAGGTGGGGCTGGCCCGGGCCGCCCGCCTGTACGCGTGCGCCGACGAGACTCCGGCCAACATCGCGACGGTACTGGCCGCGAGCCAGGTAGCGCGCAAGGCGCACGCGCCGCTCCAGGTCCACGCCCACGTCGCGGATCCCGAACTCGGCGACACGCTGCGCGGCGGGCGCTGGCGGGAGGGGATGGAGGTCGACTTCTTCTCACTGGAAGGGGTCGCGGCCAAGAAGGTGCTGGCCACCGAACAGCCCGACGGGGAGCGTCTGGTGGTCATCGGGCTGAGCGCGTTCGGCCGCGCCCTGCTGCTCGAACTCGGCCGCCGCGCGGCCCGGGCGCGGCGGGGCCCGGTCCCGGTCACCGTCGTCGACCCGGACGGGGCCGCCGTGGTGGCCCAGATGCGGGCCCGCCACCCGTTCTTCGCCGAGGCCTGCACCGTGACCGTGGCCGGTGTCTACCATCCGGAACCAGGTGTGCACCGGGTCTTCGTTTGCCACGATGACGAGGA
This sequence comes from Amycolatopsis rhizosphaerae, assembly GCF_007713715.1. Taxonomy (GTDB): domain Bacteria; phylum Actinomycetota; class Actinomycetes; order Mycobacteriales; family Pseudonocardiaceae; genus Amycolatopsis_E; species Amycolatopsis_E rhizosphaerae. The sequence continues at coordinate 7,730 of NZ_VJWX01000115.1, read as the reverse complement.
AAGGGCGCTACGCGACGGGCTCACCGCCGCCGCCAAGGTGGACGCGACCAAGGGGACCGTCATCGTGCGGATGGCTCAACTGGCCGGCGTGGGTGAGATGATGGTGCAGCACGGTCAGGAAGACCGGTTGAGGTTCGTAGGAGTGCTGGACATGGCGAGCGTGTACCTATCCGAGCGGATCACCGACTCGCTGGCGCGCGCCGTGCACCGGCGTTACCTGCGAGACCAGGCCGCGCTGGGGCAGACCCCCGAGACGAACTCCTCCCTGGTGCCGTGGGAGGACCTGCCGGAGACGCTGCGTGACGCCAACCGTGCGCAGGCGGCGGACATCGAGCGCAAGCTGGCCCTGGTCGGTTGCGCCGCGGTGCCCAGCCTCGAGGAGGTGCCGTTCGCCTTCTCACCCGAGGAGGTCGAGTTGCTCGCGGTGAGCGAGCACCACCGGTGGATGGCGGAGCGGCAGTCGGACGGCTGGCGCTACGGCGCCGTTCGCGACAACGAGGCGAAGCTGCATCCGGACCTGCGGCCCTGGGACGAGCTGGGCGAAGCGGAGCGCCAGAAGGACCGCAACGTCGTGCTGGCGCTGCCGGAGATCCTGGCCGATGCCGGGTTCCGGATCGTGCGGAAGGGTCAGCGCACCCGGTAGAGGCAGGTGCGCCACAGGATCGCGGTGGGCACGCCCGAGGCCAGCGCCGTGCCCAGCGCCATCAGGAAGCCCGAGTGCACCTGGGCGGCCGCCACCAGGATGAACAGGCCGGAGACCATGGAGCAGAGCGCACCGAAGATCGCCAGCACAACAGTGGGGATCCGCATCGGCCGTAGCTCGGCGAGCCGCTGAGCCAGGCGCGGATTTTCCTCGGCGAGCTGCCGCTCGATCTCGGACAGTCGCCGCTGCTCTTCGCCGTGAAGTGCCATCGCCGCACCGCCTCTTGATTCATTATGGTCCCGGCCGGGGGCCGTTGTCACGGCACGGCCGGGACGGCGCCCGGTGTGAAATGCGTTGGTTGTCGGCTAGTTGCTGGCGGTAAGTAGGTAATATTACCCCGAGTTAACACAGTTGCCAGAAAAAAGCGAGGGGATGGGCGCTTCTGGCGGCACCACGAACCGCGTGAGCGGCAGCTCAGGCGGGTGAGGGAGGTACGGACATGAGCGTGAGTCAGAAAGAGCTGGAGGCTACGCCGATCTTCGCCGCGCTGACCGCGGAGATCGACCTCGAGCAGCTCCTCGGCGACGCGATCGAGTCACCCCAGCAGGCTTCTCAGCACGAAGAGTGATTGTCGGATAACAGAAAAGACACGGGGCCGGAGGTGATTTCCGGCCCCGTTCTCATTTCACCACCCGTACCGTCAGGCGTTGCCCTTCCAGTCGACCAGTTGGACGATCACGCCGTTGGGATCGCGGACCTGGAAGGCCCGCTCGCCCCACTCTTCGACGGTCAGGGGCATGGTGATCGTCACGCCCTCGCGCTGAAGGCGTTCGAGTTCACCTTCGAGGTCGTCGACGACGAAGGCGAGGATCAGGCCCGCGGCGTGGACGTCCCGCTGGTCGGCGGGCAGGGTCGGCAGCCCCCGGCTCAGGAAGATCACGTTGAGCCCGGCGTCCTCCCTGGTCAGTGAGGCGAACCCGTCGGCGGCCATCTGCTCGGTGAACCCGAAATGGTGGCGCAGGAACCGGCTGGACGCCGCGACGTCGTCGACGTTGAGCGACACGGCGGAAGAGGTGATCCGCATACTACTCCTTTTCTCCGTACTACGTACAATGTACATAGTGCGGAGAAAGGTGCGCAACAATCGGGGCATGGCGACCGAACGGAGCGGTGCCGGCGACCCGGCCCGGACCCTGCACCTGCTGTGGCGGGAGACCACACCGCCCAAACGCGGACCCCGGCAGGGCCTGAGCATCGACGCGGTCGTCGACGCCGCGACCGCCATCGCCGACGCCGAGGGGCTGGACGCCCTGACCATGCGACGGGTCGCGCAGGCGCTCGGCGTCGCGCCGATGACGCTGTACACCTACGTGCCGGGCAAGGCCGAACTGCTCGACCTCATGCTCGACACCGCCTACCTGCGCATGCGGCGCACCGACACCGGCGGGTGGCCGTGGCGCCGTCGGCTCACCGAGATCGCCGAGGAGAACCGCGAGCTGTATCGCGCGCACCCGTGGGCGGCCGGCGTCTCCACCCTCCGGCCCACCCTGGGACCCGGGCTGATGGGCAAGTACGAGCACGAGCTGTCCGCGTTCGACGGGCTGGGCCTCGACGACGTGACCACCGACGATGCCCTGGCCTACCTGCTGTCCTTCGTCCAGTCCTGCGCCCGCGCCGCGGAAGGCGCCCGCGCCGCCAGAAGCGACAGCGCGATGTCGGACCAGCAGTGGTGGCAGGCCAACGAGCCGTTGCTGTCACGGGTCTTCGACGAGAAGACCTATCCCCGCGCGGCGAGGATCGGCTCGGCCGCGGGCGCGGCTCACGGCAGCGCCCACGACCCGGACCACGCCTACCGGTTCGGGCTCGAACGCGTCCTCGACGGGCTCGCGGTGCTGATCACGCCGTGAAACCCGGCGCGCCGCCGTCGAACCGGCAGCGCGTGCCCATCTCCCGCATGACCGAGCGGAGCGCGTCCAACTCGTCCTCGTCCACCGCGTCGGACAGGCCCAGTGCGACCAGCACCCCGCGCAGCCCGCCACTGGAGTCGAGCACCGGACAGGACACCGCGAGCACACCCGGCAGGTATTCGCCGCGCGACACCAGTACGCCGCGTTCGGGCAGGCGGGCCACCTCGGCCAGGTACTCGTCCGGATCGGTGCGCGTGCGCGGCGTCACCTGGCGCAGGCCGTCCGCGAGCAGCCGCCTCCGTTCCGCCTCGTCGGCGAAGGCGAGCACCCACTTCCCGTATGACACGTCGGTGACGGGAAAGCGGTTGCCCACCGACACGTTGATGTGCATGGGATTCCCGCTGTCCTCTTTGGCGACGTACATCATTCTGTCGCCGGGGACCCGCTGGGCGAAGACGATGGTGTGGCCGGTGCGGCGGGCGCATTCCCGCATCAGCGGCCGGAGCGCGGCCAGGTAGTCGAGGGATTCCTGGGCGCGGGAGCCGAGTACTACGCAGTAGTAGCCGAGGGAGTAGCGCTTGCCGGTCGCGTCGAAGGCGACCAGCCCGTGGGCCTGGAGGGTTTTCAGCACGCGCAGGCAGGTGGTCTTGGACACGTCCAGCGCGCTGGTGATCTCGGACAGCGTGCACGACTGCGTGCGGTAGCGCGTCAGCATCGCCAACACCCTGGCCGCCGTGTCCACGGAGGGCACGAAGTAGGCGGACTCCGGCTCGGCCACGGGGTTCTCCTGACTCCGATGGGGTCGACAGGCGCGAGGTGGAGCGGTCATACTACCACGGCGTTTCACAACAGAACCTTGGGTTCATATATGAAACAGCTGGAGGTGTCGTGGAGGCTGACGAGTTCCGTGCCGTGCTGGCGGCCGTCCGGGAACTGGTGCGCAAGGAGGTCGTGCCGCAGGAGGCGCTCATCGAGGAGCGTGACGAGATCCCGGCCGCGCTCCGGGAGAAGGCGGCGGCGATGGGCCTGTTCGGCTGGGCCCTTCCCGAGCAGTACGGCGGGCTCGGCCTGTCGATGAGCGAGGACGTGCGGCTCGCCTTCGAGCTCGGCTACACCACGCCCGCCTTCCGCTCGATGTTCGGCACCAACAACGGCATCGCCGGGCAGGTGCTTGTCCGCTACGGCACCGAGGAGCAGCGCACGCGGTGGCTGCCGCGGCTCGCCTCGGGCGAGGTGGTGGCTTCGTTCGCGCTCACCGAGGCGGAGGCCGGATCGGATCCGAGCGGGATGACCACCCGTGCCGTGCGCGACGACGACGGGTATGTCGTCAACGGCACCAAGCGGTTCATCACCAACGCTCCGATCGCCGGACTCTTCGTGGTGTTCGCGAGGACCGATCCGGCGGCCACCGGCACCAAGGGGATCTCCGCGCTGCTGGTCGAGGCGGGCACGCCCGGGCTGAGCGTCGGGCCGCGGGACCACAAGATGGGCCAGTCGGGTGCCTGGACCGCCGAGGTCTCCTTCCAGGACGTGCGCGTACCGGCTTCGGCGCTGGTCGGCGGCGAGGAGGGCACCGGATTCCACGCCGCGATGGCCTCGCTCGCGCGCGGCCGCCTGCACATCGCCGCGATCTGCGTCGGCATGGCCGAACGCGCGATCGAGGAGATGGTGGGCTACGCCGCCACCGCCCGGCAGGGCGGCCGTCCCATCGGCGACCACCAGCTCGTGCAGGCCCACCTCGCCGAGTCGTACACCGAGTACCTGGCCGGGCGCGCGCTGGTCCTCGACGCCGCGGCCCGGTACGACAGCGGGGAGGACACCAGGATCGGGCCCTCCTCCGCGAAGCTGTTCTGCAGCGAGATGGTGAACCGCGTGACCGACCGGGCCGTGCAGGTGCACGGCGGATCCGGCTACATCCGCGGCGTCACCGCCGAGCGCCTGTACCGGGACGCGCGCCTGTTCCGGATCTACGAGGGCACCAGCGAGGTGCAGAAGCTGGTGATCGCCCGCCAGTTGCTGCGGGACGCCCGATGACCGGTGACCTGCCGCTGACCGGCGTGACCGTGGTGAGCCTCGAACAGGCGGTGGCCGCGCCGATGGCCACCCGCCACCTGGCCGACCAGGGCGCCCGTGTGATCAAGATCGAGCGGGTCGACGGCGGGGACTTCGCGCGCGACTACGACAACGCGGTCAAGGGCCTGGGCTCGCACTTCTTCTGGCTCAACCGCGGCAAGGAGTCCGTCGCGCTCGACCTGAAGACCGGCGAGGGACGCGAGCTGCTGCGACAGCTCATCGACCGCGCCGACGTGTTCGTGCAGAACCTCGCTCCGGGCGCGGCGGCACGGCTCGGGCTCGACGCGGGGACGTTGCGTGCCGAGCGGCCCGGACTGATCGTGGTGGACATGTCCGGATACGGCTCCTCCGGCCCGTACCGGGACCGGCGCGCCTACGACCTGCTGGTGCAGAGCGAAACCGGACTCGTGTCGATCACCGGCACGCCCGAGGCGGCGGCCAAGACGGGCATCCCGACGGCCGACATCGCCGCCGGGATGTACGTCTACTCCGGGGTGCTGGCGGCCCTGTTCCGGCGCGAGCGCACGGGGGCGGGGGCGCACCTGGAGGTGTCCATGTTCGACGCGCTCACCGAATGGATGGGGCACCCGCTCTATCTGACCGCCCACACCGGGCGGAACCCGCCGCGCGCGGGGCTGAGCCATCCGGTGATCGCCCCGTACGACGCCTACCCCACCGCGGACGGACCCGACGTGTTGATCGGCATCCAGAACGACCGGGGCTGGGTGCGCCTGGTGACCGAGGTGCTGGACCGCCCGGAACTGGCCACCGATCCGGATTTCGCGACGAACGCCGCGCGGGTCCGCAACCGGCAACGGGTCGACGGGCTGGTCGCCGAAGGCACCGGGAAGCTGCCCGGGGACGAACTCGTGCGCAGGCTCGACGCGGCCGGTATCGCGTCGGCCCGGCTGAACTCCGTGCGGGACCTGCTCGCGCACCCGCAGCTCGCCGAGCGGGACCGGTGGCGCGAGGTGCCCACCCCGGTGGGGCCCGTCCCGGCGCTGCTGCCCCCGGTCCTGTTCTCCGACGTGGAAGCCCACATGGGTGCGGTGCCGGCGTTGGGCGCGCACACCCGGCGCGTGCTGGCCGAACTGGGGCTGAGCGCGGAGAGGATCGACGAGCTGGCCGGGCGGGGTGTGCTCGCGTTCGGTGCTTCCGATGTCGTCGACGAGGAGGGCGAAGGGTGAATCTGCTGGCGGGCCGGTCCGTGGTGGTGACCGGCGGGGCACAGGGAATCGGCAGGGCGATCGCGGAGAAGGCGATCGAGCACGGCGCCAGGGTGGTGCTCGGGGATCTCGATCTCGACGCCGCGCGGGCCTGCGCGGAGGAGCTGGGCGGGCCGGGCAGGGCCGTCGCCGTGCGGTGCGACGTCACCCGGGCCGACGAGGTGGAGGCGCTGGTCGCGCGGTGCGTGGACGAGTACGGCGGAATCGACGTGATGGTGAACAACGCCGGGATCACCCGGGACGCGACCATGCGGAAGATGACGCTCGACGCCTTCCGCGAGGTGCTCGACGTGCACCTCACCGGGACCTGGCTGGGCACCCGGTTCGCGTCGCTGGTCATGCGCGAGCAGGGCCGTGGGGCGATCGTGAACATCTCCTCGATCTCGGGCAAGGTCGGCAACATCGGCCAGACCAACTACAGCGCGGCGAAGGCCGGGATCGTGGGGCTGACCAAGGCCGCCGCGAAGGAGGTCGCGCACGCGGGGGTGCGGGTCAACGCCGTGCAGCCCGGGCTGATCCGCACCGCGATGACCGAGGCGATGCGGCAGGACGTGTGGGACGCCAAACTCGCCGAGATCCCGATGGGACGGGCGGGGGAACCGCACGAGGTCGCGGACGTGGTGGTGTTCCTCGCCTCGGACATGGCGAGTTACCTCACCGGCGTGACCATCGAAATTACCGGCGGGCGGTACATGTGACCGCCCACCGACAGTACACAAAGGACGATCAGCATGCGTGACGCGGTGATCTGCAGCCCGCTTCGGACGGCCGTCGGCCGGTTCGGTGGCGCCTTCAAGGACGTGCCGGCCCAGCGGCTCGGCGCGGCCGTGGTCCGGGCCATCCTGGACCGCACCGGCCTGCCCGCCGAGGCCGTCGACGACGTTCTGCTCGGCAACTGCTACCCGAGCATGGACGCACCGGCGATCGGCCGGGTGGTGGCGCTCGACGCCGGGCTGCCGGTGGAGACCGGCGGCCTCCAGCTGGACCGCCGCTGCGGCTCCGGGCTGCAGGCGGTGATCAACGCGGCGATGCAGGTGCAGACCGGCGCGAGCGACGTGGTGCTGGCCGGTGGGGTGGAGAGCATGAGCCGCGCACCGATGTACAGCACCGAGGGGCGCTGGGGCGTGCGCGGTGCCGGGCTGATGCTGCACGACAGCCTCGCGCGTGGGCGGGTCACCGCGGGCGGGCAGGACTACCCGGTGCCCGGCGGCATGCTCGAAACGGCGGAGAACCTGCGCCGCGAGTACCGAATCCCGCGTGAGGAACAGGACGAGCTGGCGCTCGCCTCGCACCAGCGCGCCGCGAAGGCCCAGGCCGCCGGTGTGTTCGCGGAGGAGATCGTCCCGGTGACCGTGCCGGGCCGCCGGGGCGAGGTGGTCGTCGACACCGACGAGCACGTGCGACCGGACACCACGCTGGAGGGGCTGGCGAAGCTGCGCCCCGTGATGCTCGCCGACGACCAGGACGCCACGGTCACCGCGGGCAATTCCAGTGGGCAGAACGACGGTGCCGCGGTCTGCGTGGTGACCACGCCAGAGCGGGCGGCAGAACTGGGCCTGACTTCCCTGGCGCGCCTGGTGAGCTGGGGCGTCGCGGGCGTTCCGCCCCGCACCATGGGCATCGGCCCGGTGCCCGCCACGCGGCGGGCGCTGGACCGGGCCGGGCTCCGTCTGTCCGATATGGACCTGATCGAGCTGAACGAGGCGTTCGCCGCGCAGGTGCTCGCGTGCACACGGGAGTGGGGTTTCACCGAGGCCGATTCCGAGCGCCTCAACGTGCACGGGTCCGGGATCTCGCTCGGCCACCCGGTCGGCGCGACCGGCGGCCGCATCCTCGCGACACTGCTGCGTGAACTGCACCGGCGCGACGCCCGGTACGGCC
>NZ_VJWX01000114.1 GCF_007713715.1 Amycolatopsis rhizosphaerae | reverse complement strand
GAGGTAGGGGTACTTCCCGGACAGGGCCACGCCCTGCGGGGTGCCGGTCAGGATCACGTCACCGGGTTCGAGCGCGAGGTACTGGCTGAGATGCCACACCAGGTACTCGACGCCGAAGATCATGTCCGCGGTGGTGGAGTCCTGGCGGGGTTCGCCGTTGACCCAGCTGCGCAGCCGGAGACGGGTGTGGTCCACCTCGTCGGGCGTGACCAGCCACGGGCCCAGCGGGCTGAAACCGGGTGAGCACTTGCCCTTGCTCCACTGGCCGCCGGAGTCGGCGAGCTGGAACTGCCGTTCGGAGACGTCGTTGGCGACCACGAAACCCGCCACGTGCGCGAGACTGTCCGAAGTGGACTCCAGGTACAGTGCCCGCCTGCCGATCACGACCCCGAGTTCGACCTCCCAGTCCGTCCGCTCGCTGCCCGGCGGGATCGTCACCGGATCGGCGGGGCCGCCTACTGTGTTGGGGGTCTTGAGGAACAGGATCGGCACCTCGGGCGGGGCGGAACCGGATTCCGCGGCGTGTTCGGCGTAGTTCATCCCGATGCACAGCAGGGCCCCGGGCCGGGCGATCGGCGATCCGGCGCGCAGGGAAGCCGCGCCGGCCACCTCCGGCAGTCCGCCCGCTTCGAGCGCGGCACGCGCGGTGGCGATGCCGCCGGAGGCGAGGAAGGCGCCGTCGATGTCGGCGGTCAGTCCGGAAAGGTCGTAGGTCTTGCCGTCGTGGACGACGACGGGCCGTTCCTGGCCGGCGGGTCCCAGCCGGGCGAGCTTCACTGCTGTCTCCTCACGCGAGTGATCGGGTGTCTGACTCGGAATGCTAGGCAAAAGCGCCCCAGGATGCGAGCCTTGACGGGCATACATCGGATGTCTATCGTCCCTCTGGCATAGACCAGAAGAGGGAGAGTGTTCGTGGCCCGCATCATCGCCCTGCAGACGCACGACGTGCGTTTTCCCACCTCGATGACGTTGGACGGCTCCGACGCCATGAACCCGGACCCGGACTACTCGGCGGCCTATCTCCGCCTGCTCACCGACGCGGGCGACGGCCTGGAGGGGCACGGCTTCGTCTTCACCATCGGCCGCGGCAACGACGTCCAGGTCGCCGCGCTGCGGGCACTGGAAGGCCACCTCGTCGGCCGTGACGTCGAGCGGACGCTGGCCGATCTCGGCGGGATGTGGCACGAACTGGTGCACGACTCGCAGTTGCGCTGGCTCGGCCCCGAGAAGGGGATCATGCACATGGCCATCGGCGCGGCCGTCACCGCGCTGTGGGACCTGCGCGCCAAGCGCGAGGGCAAACCGCTGTGGCGGCTGCTGGCGTCGCTGACCCCGGAAGAGATCGTCGATCTGGTGGACTTCCGGTACCTCACCGACGCGCTCACCCGCGACGAGGCCCTGGAGATCCTCCGCGCCGCGCGACCGGGACGGGCCGAGCGCGAGAAACAGTTGCTGGCGCGGGGTTTTCCCGCCTACACCACCACACCCGGCTGGCTCGGCTACGACGACGGCAAGCTCGCCCGCCTGTGCCGGGAGGCGGTCGCCGACGGGTTCACGCAGATCAAGCTGAAGGTCGGAGCCGATCTGGAGGCCGACATCCGCAGGCTCGGCATCGCGCGGGAGGTGTGCGGGCCGGACATCCGCATCGCCGTGGACGCCAACCAGCGCTGGGACGTCGGCGACGCGATCCGGTGGATGGAGGCCCTGCGCCCGTTCGGCATCGCCTGGATCGAGGAGCCCACCAGCCCGGACGACGTGCTCGGGCACGCCGCGATCGCCAGGGCCGTCGCGCCGATCCCGGTCGCCACCGGGGAGCACGCCGCGAACCGCGTGCTGTTCAAGCAGTTCCTGCAGGCCGGTGCGCTGTCGGTGCTCCAGCTGGACGCGACGCGGGTGGCCGGGGTCAACGAGAACATCGCGATCCTGTTGCTGGCGGCCAAGTTCGGGGTGCCGGTGTGCCCGCACGCCGGGGGAGTCGGACTGTGCGAGGCCGTGCAGCACCTGTCGATGTTCGACTACGTGGCGGTGTCGGGCAGCACCGACAACCGCATGATCGAGTACGTCGACCACCTTCACGAGCACTTCGTGACCCCGGTGGAGGTCCACAAGGGACGGTACTTCCCGCCGGGGGCGCCGGGCGCGGGCACGGAGATGCTCGCGGCGTCCATCGCGGAGTACACGCATGTCTGACCTGTTACCGGGACGGTTCGCGCTCGGCACCGCGAACCTCGGCAACCTCTACGCGCCGATGAGCGACGGGCAGGCGCACGCGGTGCTGGAAGCCGCCTGGGACGCCGGGGTCCGCTACTTCGACACCGCACCGCACTACGGGCTCGGGTTGTCCGAACGCCGCCTCGGGGCGTTCCTGGCGACGAAACCACGGGACGAGTTCGTCGTGTCCACCAAGGCCGGAAGGCTGCTCGTGCCCGATCCCGCCGGCGCCGCCGGACTGGACCTGGCGCACCTGTTCCACGTGCCCGCCGATCGCCGGCGGGTCTGGGACTTCTCCGCGGACGGGGTGCGGCGCAGCCTCGAGGGGTCGCTGGCCAACCTGGGACTCGACCGGGTCGACCTCCTCTACCTGCACGATCCCGAGGAGTACGACCTCGGCAAGGCACTGGCGGAAGGGCTTCCGGCCCTGGCCGGGCTGCGGGCCGAGGGAGCCGTCTCCGGGATCGGGATCGGCTCGAAATCGGCGCCCGCGCTGGCCGCCGGGGCCCGCAGCGGCCTGCTCGACGTGCTGATGGTCGCGGGCCGGTTCACCCTGCTCGATCAGGAAGCGCTCGACGAACTGCTCCCCGAATGCCGCGCCCGCGGGCTGGACTTGGCCGCCGCGGGCGTGTTCAACTCGGGCCTGCTGGCCACCCCGTCCCCGTCGGAAACGGCGCGCTACGAGTACGGCGCGGTGCCGCCCGGGATCCTCGTCCGGGCTCGCGAGATCGCCGCCGTCTGCGCGGAGTTCGCCGTCGACCTGCCCACCGCGGCCCTGCACTATCCGCTGCGGGAGGCGGCGGTGGCCACGGTGGTCGCCGGTGCCGCCACCCCGGAGGAGGTGCGGCAGAACGCGAGGCGGCTGGAGGGCCCGGTACCGGGCGAACTGTGGACGACACTGCGAGAAAAGGGACTGATCCGGCAATGACGACGGAGCAGACGGAGCAGATGGAGCAGACGGAGCGGGTGGTGGACGCCCACCTCCACCTGTGGGACCTGTCGGTGAGCGACTATTCCTGGCTGCCGCCCGGCGGCCCGTTGCACACCACGTTCACCGCGGAGCGGGCGCGGTCGGAGCTGGACGCGGCGGGTGTCGCCGCGGCGATCCTGGTGCAGGCCGAGGATTCCGAGGCCGACACCGGGTTCCTGCTCGGCCAGGCCGGGCGGCACGACTGGATCGCCGGTGTCGTCGGCTGGGTGCGCCTGGACGATCCCGCCACCGCGGAACGGCAACTCGACCGCTGGCGGGAGGGTACGACCGCGTTGTGCGGCGTGCGGCACCTGGTGCACGACGACCCGAGGGACGATTTCCTCGCCCTGCCCGGGGTCCGCCGGTCGCTGGCCCTGCTGGCGGAGGCCGGCCTGCCCTTCGACGTGCCGGACGCGTGGCCGCGGCACCTGGACGGCGTCGCCGGGCTGGCCGCCGCGCTGCCCGGCCTGACGATCGTGGTGGACCATCTCGGGAAACCACCCCGCGACCGGGATTCCTTCGCCGACTGGCGGAAAACGCTGCGCAGGGTGGCGGAGCGGCCCAACACCGTGGCGAAGCTTTCGGGCCTGCAGGTTCCCGGTGAACCGTTCACTGTGGACGCCGTGCGGCCCGCGGTGGAGACGGCGTTCGAGTTCTTCGGGCCCCAGCGCCTGATGTACGGCGGGGACTGGCCGATGACCGAGCCCTTCGGCGGTTACGGGCAGGCGTGGTCGGTCCTGTCGCAGCTTCTGGGCGAGCTGTCCGGGGCCGAGCGGGCCCATGTCCTGTCGGGCACCGCAAGCGTGGTCTACGGCCTCCCGGAGCGTGTCCGGTGACCGGCGTGATGACGGGCCCCGACGTGCTGCTCGAAGTCGAAGGGGTGAACAAGAGCTTCCCCGGGGTGCGGGCCCTGCACGACATGCGGCTCGAACTGCGCTCGGGCGAAGTGCTGGCGCTGGTGGGCGAGAACGGCGCGGGCAAATCCACGCTGATGAAACTGCTGTCGGGCATCCACACCCCCGACTCCGGCAGTTTCCGGCTCGGCGGGCGGCCGTACGAGCCGTCCGGTCCGCGCCACGCGCTCGAAACCGGGATCAGCATCATCCACCAGGAGTTCAACCTGGTGCCGCATCTGACCGTGGCCCAGAACATCTTCATCGGCCGGGAACCGCGGCGCGCCCGGGTGCTGCTCGACGAGCGCAGGCTCAACGCCGATGCCGCCGAACTGCTGGACCGGTTGCACCTGCCGCTGGACCCGCGCGCGGTGGCCGGGGAGCTCACCGTCGCCCACCAGCAGATGGTCGAGATCGCCAAGGCGCTGTCCTACCGGCCCCGGGTGCTGATCATGGACGAGCCGACCGCCGCGCTCAACGACGCCGAGGTCGCCACCCTGCACGGGCTGATCCGCCGCTTCACCGGCCCGGGCACCGGGGTCATCTACATCTCGCACCGGATGGAGGAGATCAAGCGGATCGCCGACCGGGTCACCGTGATCCGCGACGGCGAGTACATCGGCACGCGGGAAATGGCCGGGGTGACCACGCCGGAGATCATCGCGCTCATGGTGGGCAGGGCGATCGACACCGAGGCCCGGCCCCAGGACGTGCGAGCCGGCCGCGAAGTCGTGCTGAGTGTGCGGGGACTGAGCACCAAGGCGCTGCTCAAGGACGTGTCGTTCGACCTGCGGCACGGGGAGATCCTCGGCTTCGCCGGGCTGATGGGGGCGGGCCGCACGGAGGTGGCGAGGGCGCTGGTCGGCGCCGACCGGCCCACCGGGGGCAGCGTCACCCTGCACGGCAGGCCGGTGCGCATCGGCAACCCGGCGGACGCGGCGAAGCTCGGCATCGGCTACCTCTCGGAGGACCGCAAGCGGTACGGCCTGCTGCTGGAGCAGGACGTGAAGGCCAACATCGCGCTGTCCGCGCTGGCCGATTCCTTCACCAGGGCCGGTTTCGTCGCCGACCGCGCGCTGCGGGCTACCGCCGAGCGCTACGTCGGCACCCTGCGCATCAAGACGCCCTCGGTGGACCAGACCGCCAGGAACCTGTCCGGGGGCAACCAGCAGAAGGTGGTCATCGCCAAGTGGCTGGCCAAGGACTGCGACGTCCTCATCTTCGACGAGCCGACCCGCGGGATCGACGTCGGGGCGAAGGAGGAGATCTACCAGTTGCTGGGCGAACTGGCCGCTCAGGGCAAGTCGATCATCATGATCTCCTCGGAACTGCCGGAGATCCTGCGGATGTCGCACCGGGTCGTGGTGATGAGCGAGGGCAGGGTCACGCGCGTGCTCCAGGCCGCCGAGGCGACCCAGGAAACGATCATGCACTACGCCACCGTGCGGCCGGACGAGCTTCCCGGTGACGGCGAGGACGAGGAACAGAAGGCGGGACGGCCATGACAGCGGTGAAGACCACGGCGGGGCAGCGTCGGCAGGAGGCGGGCTGGACGGCGGCGATCAAGGGCAGGCTCCAGCAACTGCTGGCCTTCGCGAGCCTGATCGTGATCTACGCGTTCTTCTCGTTCGCGAGCCCGTTCTTCTTCTCCTACGGCAACTTCATGGCCATCCTGTTCTCCACGGTGGTCATCGGGACGCTGGCGATCGGCACCACCTTCGTCATCATCACCTCGGGCATCGACCTGTCCATCGGGACGGGGATGGCGCTGTGCGCGGTGATGTCCGGGGTGTTCCTGGTGAACATCCACCTGCCGCTGGCGCTCGGCGTGCCGCTGGCGATCCTGTTCGGCGGGCTCATGGGACTGGTCAACGGGATCACCATCGCGGTGCTGCGGATCCCGCCGTTCATCGCGACGCTGGCGATGATGCTGGTCGCCGAGGGGCTCGCGCTGGTGCTCTCGCACAGTACCCCGATCTACTTCAACGACGTGGCGGGCTACACCGACCTCTCCATCGGCACCCTGATCCCGAACGTGCCGAATGCGGTGCTGATCCTGCTGGTGGTCGCGATCATCGCGGGCGTGCTGCTGACCAAGAGTGTTTTGGGCCGCTACACCTATTCCATCGGCAGCAACGAGGAAGCGACGGCGCTGTCGGGCATCGACGTCCGCAAGTGGAAGATCGCCGTCTACGCGTTCGCCGGGCTGTTCACCGGGCTCGCCGGGGTGCTGATCTCGGCCCGGCTGGGCTCGGCGCAGCCGGCCACCGGCATGGGATACGAGTTGCAGGCGATCGCCGCCGTGGTGATCGGCGGGACCTCGCTGTCCGGGGGCAAGGGCTCCATCATCGGCACCCTGATCGGCGCGCTGATCATTTCGGTGCTCAACAACGGCCTGCAGATCATGTCGATTCCCCAGGAATGGCAGAACGTCATCCTGGGCTGCGTGATCCTGGTGGCCGTCTACATGGACCGCATCCGGAAAAAGGAAGCGTGAACCAGAACAAAGGAGATCTGGTAATGAAGATGCGCAAGATCGTCGCGGCGGTCACCGGGGCCGCGATGGCAGTGGTGCTGACCGCCTGCGGGCAGGGCGGCGGCGCCGGTTCCTCCGGGAGCAACCCGCTCATCGCGATCGTTTCGAAGGGCTTCCAGCACCAGTTCTGGCAGGCGGTGAAGAAGGGCGCCGAGGACGAGGCCGCCGCCAAGGGCGCCCGCGTCACCTTCGTCGGCCCTGCCACCGAAAAGGACGTCGAGCAGCAGGTCAACATGCTGACCAACGAGCTCGCGAAATCGCCGCAGGCACTGGGGTTCGCCGCGCTGGACTCGAAGGCCGCCGCGCCGCTGCTGCAGCAGGCGAAGGCGCAGAAGATCCCGGTCGTCGCCTTCGACTCCGGTGTGGACAGTGACGTCCCGGTCACCACCGTGGCCACCGACAACAAGGCGGCGGCCGCGGAGGCCGCCAAGCACCTGGCCCAGCAGCTCGGCGGCCAGGGCAAGGTGGCCATGGTGGTGCACGACCAGACCAGCCTGTCCGGCAAGGACCGGCGGGACGGCTTCCTGGACTGGATGCGCCGGAACGCGCCGGGCATCACCGTCCTGCCGCCCCAGTACGGCGGTGGCGACCAGCTGGAGTCGGCCAACATCACCAAGTCGATCCTGCAGGCGAATCCCGACCTCAAGGGCATCTACGCGTCGAACGAGGGTTCGGCGATCGGGGTCATCAAGGGCGTGCAGGAAAGCGGCCGGAGCGGCATCACCATCGCCGGCTTCGACTCGGGCAAGGCGCAGATCGACGCGATCAACGGCGGAGTGGAGTCCGGTGCGGTCACCCAGGACCCGGTCGACATGGGCCGCCAGCTCGTCGACGCGGCGTTGAAGGCGATCAAGGGCGAGCAGCTGCCCAAGCGCATCGACACCGCCTTCTACTGGTACGACAAGAGCAACATCAACGACCCGAAGATCCAGGCCGCGCTGTACCAGTGAGCCGTGCCGGGTGCGTCACCGTCGCGGCGGCGCACCCGGTGCTCACTTCAGGCGCGGGATCGGCCGGTGCCCACCCGTTTTCCGCGAGGCGTGCAGGGTGAGCGCGAGGCACAGCAGGTTGCAGGCGAGAAACAGCAACGGGAAGTCGAGCAGTGCGGCACCCGCGGCCACCAGTGCGAGACCCGCGACGGCGAGCGCCACCCGCAGCGCGGCCGTGTTGAACCGGGTCCGCGGCTCGCCCCGGCCGAGGCTGGCCGCGAGCGCGGGATCGCTCTCGGCGAGGCTGCGCTCCAGCATGTGCAGTTCGCGTCGTTCCCCGGGAGTGAGCATCCTTGCCTCCCCGTCCGAGCGGGTCGAGCAGGGGAATTCCCCGTCTCATCGAGGCTAATCGCTCACCGCGGCGGCTTGTAGAGGCCGATGGTGGGGTAAGGACGCCTTGAGGACACGCGCCCGAAATGGGGTTGCAGTCTTCCTGTCACAGTGCGGGGCCGGGGTGCCCGGCCGGGCCGTGAAGGGTCCCTTCACAGTCAATATGGCCGTGAAGGGACCCTTCACGGCCGTCTCCGGCGGGGGCGGGCGGAGGTCCGCCGCCGGAAGAACCGGGCCGCGACCGCCACGACGGGGAGGGAAGCAGCGAAGGCCGCCGCGGCGCGCTTCTTGCGCTGCCGCGCCTTGCCAGGGCTCTTCGGCGCGGGAGTGGGGACCCATGCTGAGGCTTTGCGCATCGCTGCGACGTACGGTCGCTTCCCCTCCTCGCGCGGGGAAAGGACGACCATGGCGGAACTGGTGCCGCCGATCCAGACTTCCGCCTTCTCGGCGCCCGGCAGCCTGCCCGCGGAAACCCGGCGCAGCGTGCCCCTTCCCCCGGCGTCGTAGTCCACCTCGATCGTCGTGCTTCGGCTGGCGCGCGTGACCCGCGCCGAGCCGTGGTGCCAGCCGGTGCGCCGCACCGCCGCGAAGCGCCGCCGCCAGACGACCGCGTGCGTGCAGCAGGCGACGACACCGCCCCACCCGCCGAGGCACACGATGACGCACAGGGTTTCCGGCTGGATCGTAGACGACGGTCACCGGCCGACCGCGGGGGTAGCGGTGCCGGGAATCGAGCGTAATGTCCCCCGTCAGCACCGTGCCGTTCGCCGGGTAGCTCACCTCGATCGACCAGGCACCGCGAGGCGGCGTGTCCTCCGAGAGCACCGTCCCGGTCACCCGGGTACCGGTGTCCAGCAGCCGCTGGGCGGAGCCGGACAGCGCGCCCACCCCGGCGAGGCCGCCCAGCAGCAGGCCGAAGAACGGCAGGGTCCAGGCGAGGGCCAGCCAGGACAGGCGCCGCAGCCGCCGCAGCTGCGCGGCCAGGTCCAGGCGGGGATCGCTCCTCCGCCCGGGAACGGGCGGGAGCGGGCGCCGGGTGCGGCGCGGCGACCGGTTCACACTTCCCCAGAGGCCACCACGCGATGCTACAACCCTCAGCACTGGTCCGGCGCCGAAATCGGCATGACTTCAAGGCGCCCTTCAAAATACCCAAAAGCGGCCCGGGCGTGGAACCCACGCGCACTCCGGCCGCAGGCGATCGCTGTGACGCAGCTCACTGAGGTTAGACGATACAACCTTTGATTAATTCTGGTGTTCCCGTCGCTCTCCGTTTACGGTGTCCGGACTGGTGAAACCTTGGATCGTCGCCGCCCGGTGGCGATCCGACCGCGAACTCCCCAAGACGGGAAGGGATTTTCGATGACGCAAACCCCTGAGGCCGGATCGCCGCCGGACACGACGGCCCCGCCGGCGCCCGCCGCGGGCACGAGCCCCGCACAGCTACGCCGCGTGATCGGCGCGAGCCTCGTCGGCACGACGATCGAGTGGTACGACTTCTTCATCTACGCCTCGGCCGCCGGTCTGGTGTTCGGCAAGTTCTTCTTCCCGACGCTCGACGGGACCGCGGCCCTGCTCGCCTCGTTCGCCACGCTCGGCGTCAGTTTCGTCGCCCGTCCGCTCGGCGGCATCATCGCCGGGCACCTCGGCGACCGGCTGGGGCGCAAGGCCGTCCTGGTCGCCACCCTGCTGCTGATGGGCATTTCGACGATTGGGGTCGGCCTGCTGCCGGGCTACAAGTCCATCGGCGTCGCCGCGCCCGCGCTGCTGGTGGTGCTGCGTCTGCTGCAGGGCCTGTCCGCGGGCGGCGAATGGGGCGGCGCGGCCCTGATGTCGGTGGAGCACGCGCCCACCGGACGCCGCGGTTTCTTCGGCTCCTTCCCGCAGATCGGCGTCCCGATCGGGCTCCTGCTGGCCAACCTGGTGTTCTTCACCGTTTCGTCGTTCACCACCAGCGAGCAGTTCGCGGCCTGGGGCTGGCGGATCCCGTTCCTGCTCAGCATCGTCCTGATCGCGGTCGGGTTCTTCGTGCGGTCCCGCGTCGGGGAGAGCCCCGTGTTCAGCGAGCTGCGCCGCCGCCGGGCCCAGCACAGCGCGCCGCTGGCGCAGCTGATGCGCACCAGCCGGCGCGAACTCGTGGTCGCGATCGGACTGTTCATCGCCAACAACATGGTCGGCTACATCCTGATCGCCTTCATCAACTCCTACGGCACCCGCACGCTGAAGCTGTCGAGTGCCACCATGCTGTTCGTCGGCATGGTCGGCGCGGTGGGCTGGGGCGTGTTCACCCTGCTCGCCGGTGTCTGGAGCGACCGGTGGGGCCGCCGCCGCACCTACCTGGTCGGCGTCCTGGCCATGGCGGCGTGGACGTTCCCGTTCTTCCTGCTCTTCGACACGCGTTCGGTGCCGCTGCTGCTGGTCGCCGTGCTCGTGCTGTCCTTCGGCCTCGGCCTGACCTACGGGCCGCAGGCGGCGACCTACGCGGAGCTGTTCCCGGCCGCCGTCCGCTACAGCGGTGTCTCCTTCGCCTACGCCTTCGGCGCCATCCTCGGTGGCGGGTTCGCGCCGATGGTGGCGACCTGGCTGATCGGGGTGACCGGTACCGCGCTGTCGGTGTCGGCGTACATGCTGCTGGCGTGCCTGGTGACCCTGGCCGCGGTGCTCGCCCTGCGGGAACGGCCCGTCGCCGAGCGGGAAGCGTTCGTCACCGGCACCGACTGACCCGCCCGGGGCCGCACTTCGACGGCGAAGTGCGGCCCCGGCCGGCTCACACCACCTGGGCCAGGAACTTGTTCGCCTCCGCCTGCCGGCGATAGTCCGCGGGCTCGGCGACGCACACCGGGCACCAGTGGCCCGCGGTGAGGATCAGGCGCGGGCTGCCGCGGAAGGTGTGGCCGTCCGCGCACTTCCAGTCCAGGGGAGTGGTGTAGGGCTCGGGCGGCAGCGCTCCGGAGACCAGGGCGCCGCCGCGGAAGTCCGCCGCGGCGGCCAGGTCGTCGAGCGTCCAGGTTGCCGGGTCCTTCGCCTCGTCGTAGCCGTGGTCCACAAAGGACGGCGTCTTCGACGGCCGGGGCGGGGAGAAGGTGGACCAGTCCCCGATGGCCGCCCATTCCCCGCGTGAGCCGAAGAACGCGCGGATATGGGCCTCGTCGTCCGATTCGATCCAGCTCATCGTGCCGCGCGGCCTGCGCACGAGCGGCGCCGTGACGAACCGCTTCACCAGCCACGCCGGAACCCGGCCCGCCAGCCGCAGGCTCCCTGGCGCCTCGGCCACCGCTCGGGCGAGCGCTTCGCCGAAGGTGTCGGAGCGGAAGGGGACGAGCTCTTCGAGCCGGTCGGAATCGGTGTACCACTGGCCGTGGAAGTTCCTGGTGGCGAACCAGTCGCGGGCGAAGAACCGGCGCACGTCCCGTACTCCCAGCGCGCCCAGCAGGCGCACCTGGAATTCCCAGTTGGTCAGGCGCCACTCTTCGCCGCCGCCGATGTTGTAGACGCCGCCCCAGAACTCCTCCGGCACCCCGTCCTCGCACGCGTTGACCAGCAGCCGGGCCGAATCACCCACCGACGCCCATTCCATGACCCCCGCCAGCGGGGTGTGCGTCATGATCGGGTCGCGGATCCCGAGCAGGCCGGGGTGGAAGATGCCGGTCTGCCGCAGCCAGGCCCAGCGGCGCAGCCCGGAGTCGACGAGCGCCCGCTCGGCTTCGATCTTGCTCTGCGCGTAGACGTCGAACTCCGAAGCCTTGACGGGATCCCCGATCCGCCCCCAGTGGTGCGGCGGATTGCGATCGCCGGTCTCGGCGATCGACCCGATCATGACGACCCCGACCGCGTCCGGGTCGGGCCTGGCCCGCACCGCGCGGATGATGTTGCGCGCACCGCCGACGTTGACCGCGCGGGTGAGTTCGGGATGGTCGTCGGCGAACGGGGAGACGACGGCGCCGACGTGCACCACGTAGTCCGCGTCCCGGACGCAGCGCTCGACGGGTTCGTAGTCGGTGAGGTCGCCGAACACGAAAGAGGCCCGGCCGGCGAATTCGGCGACGACCGGATGGCCGCTTTCGGCGGGCAGCACCAGCGCCACCACCTCGAACCGGTCGGACCGCGCGACGAACTCGCGCAGCGCCTCCCGCCCCCAGTTCCCGGTCGCTCCGGTGAGGAACACCTTCCTGCGCCTGGTGGTCATGGGGCTCTCCGTTCGATCGGCGGTGCTCTCGTGGGAACGCTCTCCGGAACACCGCGACAATACAACAGGTGTCGATAACTGGACGAGTGTTGAGAAAACCCGGAGATATCGGGCAGGATGGGCCGGTGTCCTACGTCGACCCCCGGGTGGCGCGCTCGCAGCAGGCGTTCCGGGCGGCGCTGCTGAGTCTCGCCGCCGGTGAAGAGGAACGGGTGAGCGTCACGAAGGTGTGCACCCGGGCCGGGTTGAACCGCACGACCTTCTACCTGCACTACACCGATGTCGACGATCTGCTGGCCGACACGCTGGAGGATCTCGCCGGGCGGGCCGTCGTCCACTGGCGTGCCGACCTCGCGAACCAGCCGGGGGAGCGCTTCGCCGAACTGGCCCGCCAGTCGTTGCTGTCCTACCTCCAACACGTCGAGCGCCATCGCGCGCTTTATCGCTGGGCGCTGGGGGAGCAGGGCAGTTCGCCCGCGGTGCTCCGGGTGCTCGGAGGCTGCGCCGACGCGGTCGTCGCCGCGCTGGCGGCCTCCCCGGAAGCGGAGAGGGCCGGGACCCACGGGCTCCGGCTGTCCGCGTTCCTGGCCGGCGCGATGGTCGGCGTCCTCGCCCAGTGGGTGAGACAGGAACGGCCCGAGCCGCCGGAGGCGCTGATGGAGTGGCTGTGGGCCGAGTTGACGCTCCACTCGCGCGAGCGCGCGGTCCGCGCTCGCTGACCGGGTTCACGCCGGGTTCAGGCCAAGGCGCGCCAGGTTTCGGTCAGGGCCGACCGGAATCCGTCCACCTGCTTCCCGGTGAGCGGGGCGGCCAGCCGTCGTTCCAGGTCCGCGACCGCTTCGGCGTTGTCCGCCAGCACTTTCCGCCCCGCGTCGCTGAGGTGGACCAGCAGTTCCCTCCGGTTGGCGGGATTGCGCTCGCGGTGCACGAGCCCGCGCTCTTCCAGACCGTGCACCATGTCGGCCATCGACTGGGCGGTGACGAACGAGTTGCGGGCCAGCTGTGCGGCGGGGACGCCGTCGTGTTGTTCGAGCACGGTGAGCGCGGTGTACTGGAGTGCGGTGATGCCCGAGGGCTTGAGCAGTTCTTCGAGATGTGCGCGGACGACGAGTTCCAGCCGCTTGATCGCGTAGAGCAGGGAGGCCGGCTGCCGGGACAACTGCCTTCTCCCGGTGGGCTTCGGTTTCGGTGCGGCCACCGGGACAGCCTACGACAGTGAGACGACATTGACAGGAAACCTGTCTTTCAAGGAGAGTGGTGCGCGTCAGGTTTCCTCTCTTTCCCGGTCGCCGTTCCCACCCTCCCCGTACTCCTGCCCACGGAGAAGGAGCCGGCATGAGTCTCGACCTCGACACGATCGTCGCCATCGACGTGCACACCCACGCCGAGACCGACGGATGCGGCCACTACGCGCTGCCCGACGAGTTCAGGGCCGGTGCGGGGGCCTACTTCGGCACTCGGGGCGGACCACCCGACCTGCACCAGCTGGCCGGCCACTACCGGCAGCGCCGGATGGCGGCCGTGGTGTTCACCGTGGACGCCGAAGCGGCGCTGGGCCACCCGCGCCTGCGCAACGAGGACGTCGCGGCGGCCGCCGCGGAGCACTCCGACGTGCTCATCCCGTTCGGCAGCATCGATCCCGCGAAGGGCAGGGCCGGAGTGGCCGAGGCACGCCGCCTGGTCACCGGGCACGGGGTGCGCGGGTTCAAATTCCACCCGAGCATCCAGGCCTTCTTCCCGGACGACCGCGCCGCCTATCCGCTGTACGAGGCGATCAGCGAACTCGGGGTCCCCGCGTTGTTCCACTCCGGACAGACGGGAATCGGTGCGGGGCTACCCGGCGGCGGTGGCATCCGGCTGAAGTACTCGAACCCGATGCACCTCGACGACGTGGCCGCCGACTTCCCGGATCTGACCATCATCATCGCGCACCCGTCCTTCCCTTGGCAGGACGAGGCGCTCGCGATCGCGACGCACAAGCCCAATGTCTACATCGACCTGTCCGGCTGGTCGCCGAAATACTTCCCGCCCCAGCTGGTCCGCTACGCCAACACCCTCCTCAAGCACAAGGTGCTGTTCGGGTCGGACTTCCCCCTGATCACCCCCGACCGGTGGCTCGAGGACTTCGCCGGGCTCGGCATCAAGGACGAGGTGCGCCCGCTCATCCTGCGCGAGAACGCCATCCGGGCATTGGGGCTGGCGGGATGACCGGCATCGGAGTCGGTTCGTGGCCACGGCGGCGCGCCCGCATGGACCCCGGTGCGGTCGCCCTCGTCCAGGGCGAGCGCAGGCTCACCTACGGCGGGCTGGCCCGGCGCACGGCGGCGCTGGCCGCCGCCCTGTCCGGGCTGGGCGTGCGCAAGGGCGACCGGGTCGCCTATCTCGGGCCGAACGCGATCGCCACCTTCGAAGCCTTCTTCGCCACCACCAGCCTCGGGGCGATCCACGTCGCGCTCAACACGCGGCTCACCGCGGCCGAACTTTCCTTCCTGCTGGACGATTCCGGGGCGCGCGTGCTCTTCCTCGCCCCGGAAACGGAGGCCGAGGGGCTCGCCGCCGTCGAAGCGAGCACCACCCGGCCCCGCGTCGTGCGGCTGGCCGCGGAGTACGAGCGCCTCGTCGACGAGCGGACCGGCCGGGACCCTGCGCCGGTGGAGGTCGCCCTGGACGACCCGGCGCTGATCCTCTACACCTCGGGAACCACCGGCAGGCCCAAGGGCGCCGTGCTGACCCACGGCAACATCACCTGGAACACGTTCAACCAGTTCGCGCACATCACCCTCGGCCACGATGACGTGGCGCTGTGCTCGGCGCCGCTGTTCCACGTGCTGGGGCTCGGTCAGATCACCCTGCCCACCCTGTACGCGGGCGGGACGGTGGTGGTCACCGCCGGGTTCGACCCCGGCGACTTCCTCGCCGCCATCGAGCGGGAGCGCGCCACGGCGTTCCCGCTGGCGCCCACCATGCTGCAGATGCTGTGCGATCATCCCGACTGGGAAAACGCGGATCTCTCTTCGGTCCGGCTGGTCGTCTTCGGCGGTTCCCCGGTGCCGGAACGCGTCGCGAAGAGCTGGCTGGCCCGGGGAATCCAGGCGCTGCAAGGGTATGGCCTGACCGAGGCGGCCCCGGGCGTGTTCATGGCGCTGGGCCGCGGCGCGCGGGAGCGGCCCACCTCGGCCGGAGTGCCGCACTTCTTCGTCGAGGTCGCGCTTCTGACGCCGGACGGGGAGATCGTGACCGGGCCGGGGCAGGGCGAGCTGCTCGTGAAGGGGCCCAACGTGTTCTCCGGGTACTGGAACCGGCCGGACGCCACGGCCGGCGCGTTCGTCGACGGCTGGTTCCGCACCGGCGACGTGGTGCGCCTCGGTGAGGACGGGTGGGCGCAGATCGTCGACCGGGTCAAGGACATGATCATCTCCGGCGGTGAAAACGTCTACCCCGCCGAAGTCGAGGCAGCCATCGGGGAACTCGAGGCGGTGGAGGACTGCGCCGTCGTGGCCGTTCCCGATGCCCGGTGGGGCGAGACCGGCATGGCGTTCGTGGTCACCCGGCCCGCCTGCCGCCTCGGCGAGGAGGAGATCCTCACGCACCTGCGGCACCGCCTCGCGAAGTACAAGATCCCCCGCTACTTCACCTTCTGTCCCGCCCTGCCGCGCAACGCCACCGGGAAGATCCAGCGCCGCGTGCTGCGCGAGCAGGCCCGGACCCTCCGGCCGAACGACGCCCCCTCCTGAAGTCCCACGCTCGTGCGCGCGTGTCCCACCCTCAGGCCGGTGAGTCCCACCCTCGTGCAGACGAGTTGCCCGCTCAGGCGGGGATGGGTGCCGTGAGGGGGCCCCTCACGGCACCGCACAGCTCGCCTGCAGGCACGTCACCCCCGGAGAAGGGCGCCTCGCGGACCGAACG
>NZ_VJWX01000113.1 GCF_007713715.1 Amycolatopsis rhizosphaerae | reverse complement strand
GCCGCACGGTGTTCAGCGTGGGGCGGCGGCGCGGCTCGTTGTCCAGCGAAGCGATGAGCAGCCGGGCGTGCGCCGACCGCTGCGGCAGGCGGTTCGCCGGCTCCGCCCTGGCGGCCGCCATCAGCGCCGCCATCGGCGACTCCCTGGTGCCGCGCGGCGGGTAACCGGACAGCGCGTAGCTCACCGTCGCCGCCAGTTGCCAGGCGTCCGAGGCCGGGCTCGCCGGGGCCCCGGCTGCCTGCTCGGGGGCCACGAAGTCGGGGGTGCCGATCATCATCCCGGTCGCGGTCAGCGTCGAATCGCCCCGGCTGCGCGCGATCCCGAAGTCGATCAGATGCGGTACCCCGCTCGGGTCCACGACCACGTTCGACGGCTTGATGTCGCGGTGCAACACGCCCTTCTCGTGCGCCGCGGACAGCGCACCGGCCATGGTCGCCCACAGCCTGCCCGCCGCGATGTCGTCGAGCGGCCCCTGGGTGTCCACCGCCGTCGCGAGTGCCTGCCCCTCCAGGAACTCCATCACCAGCGCGAGCCCGTCGGGCTCCTCGACGAGGTCGTAGACGCGGACGCAGTTGGGGTGGTTCACCATCGCCAGCGCGCGGGCCTCGCGCCGCATGCGCTCCTCGGTGTCGGGGTCGGGTGCGTGCGCGATCTTCAACGCCACGGTGCGGCCGAGCTGGGTGTCCACGGCCTGCCAGACGGTGCCGAAACCGCCGTGACCGAGCCGTCGCATCCGCCGGTACCGCTCGCTGCCCGCCGCGGCGGAACCGGGCGGTACCGGCAGGGGACCGGGGGTGGCCGCCAGCTGCGGGGCCGGTGCCAGCGCCGTCGGCGGGTACTGGCGCGGCGGCTGCGGTTGTTGCTGGGATTGCTGGGATTCCTGAGGCCGTTGCGACAGTTGGGACTGTTGAGGCGATTGTTGCGACTGCTGGGACGATTGAGGCTCCGGCCGACGTTCGAGCTGCTCGGCATGGGACGGCGGCTCGGGCTCGCGCTCCTGCTTCGGCCGGTTGATCACGGCCCACGGCGGCGGTCCGACCAGGGCGACCGGGATCAGGCCGAGCACGCTGATCGGCAGGAACCCGAGCCACAGGTGGACGGCGGTGTTCGCCTCGACCGACGCGCTGAACACCACGAACAGCACGAACGGCACCCACAGCAGACGACCCGGCCACTTCTGCCCGCGCCGCATCGCGGTGCGGGCCTGCAGGATCACGAAGAACAGCGAGATCGCGGGCAGGCCGATCAGCGCGGCAAGGTAGTAGCCGTAGGCGAGCTTGTTGCCGGAGGGGTAGAACAGCGTCTCGAAGACGTTCTGCCCCCTGCCGAGGTACTCGCTCTGGGCGCCGATGAAGTCGCAGTAGTTGCGGTTCATCGTGGACAGCTCGGCCCCGGACAGCCCGGACGGCTGGCCGGTGGCCACCGCCCGGTAGATGCCCGAGACGCCGTTGGCCGCCAGCCACGGCAGCAGGAGCACGGTCACCAGCCCGACCGCGGCGATGACACCGAGCGTGACCGCGTCGTAGGTGTTGCCGGTGAACTTGCGCATCAACGCGACGATCACGGCGCCCAGCACGGGGAACAGTGCGATCAGCGCCCCCGCGGCGCTGGTCGCCCACACCCAGTCGCCAGGACAGAACCCGGGGTTGAACAGGGTGTGGGCAAGGGAGAGCAACCAGCTCCCGAAGGCATTCACCGCCGGCGTCCTCCTGGTTGGATGTTTTCCGGACCTCCAGCCTATTAGCTCCCGGCGTCCGGGGTCCGACCGGCGGGCGCTGCCGCGTACGTCTCATATCGGGCCGCACCGGCATGAGCCATGATGTGGACAGCACCGGCTCGATGACGAGGAGGTCTGTCCCCATGGGCAGCTATGCCGAGGAGTACCAGCGAAGCCTGACCGATCCCGAGGGGTTCTGGTTGGGTGCGGCGAAGGCCGTCGACTGGACGCGGGAGCCGTCCCGGGCGCTCGACTCGACGCAGGCGCCGCTGTACCGGTGGTTCCCCGACGGGGAGCTCAACACCTCCTACAACGCCCTGGACCGGCATGTCGAGCGCGGCCGCGGTGAGCAGCCGGCGCTCGTCTGGGACTCGCCGGTGACGAACTCCAAGCGCACCTACAGCTACGCGCAGTTGCGCGACGAGGTGGCCCGGTTCGCCGGCGCGCTCGCCTCGCTCGGCGTGACGAAGGGCGACCGCGTCATCGTCTACATGCCGATGGTGCCCGAGGCACTGGTGGCGATGCTGGCCTGTGCCCGCATCGGCGCGGTGCACTCGGTGGTGTTCGGCGGGTTCGCCCCGAAGGAACTGGCCGCCCGCGTCGAGGACGCGAAGCCGAAGGTGATCGTGGCGGCCTCGTGCGGTGTCGAACCGAGCCGGATCGTCGAGTACAAGCCGATCATCGATGCCGCCCTCGCGGAGACCGAGCACCAGCCGGAGCACGTGGTGGTCCTGCAGCGCGAGACCGCGCGCGCCGAACTCGGCCCCCGCGATCTGGACTGGACGGAACTCGTCGCGGGCGCCACCCCGGCGGACCCGGTGCCGGTCGCCGCGACGGATCCGCTCTACATCCTCTACACCTCGGGCACGACCGGGAAGCCCAAGGGCGTGGTCCGCGACGCCGGCGGCCACGCGGTGGCACTGGCCTGGTCGATGACCGCGGTCTACGACATCGGGCCGGGCGACATCTGGTGGACCGCTTCCGACGTCGGCTGGGTCGTCGGGCACTCCTACATCGTGTACGGGCCCCTGCTGGTCGGCGCGACCACCGTGATGTACGAGGGGAAGCCGGTGGGCACGCCCGACGCGGGCGCCTTCTGGCGGGTCATCTCCGAGCACCGGGTGAAGGCGCTGTTCACCGCGCCCACCGCGCTGCGGGCGATCAAGCGCGTCGACCCCGACGCGAAGGAACTGGCCCGCTACGACCTGTCGGAGTTCAAGACCCTGTTCATGGCCGGTGAGCGCCTGGACCCGGAGACCTACCACTGGGCGCACAAGATCCTCGGGGTGCCGGTGATCGACCACTGGTGGCAGACCGAAACCGGCTGGGCGATCGCGGCGAACCTGCGGGGACTGGAGCCGATGCCGGTCAAGGCGGGCTCGGCGACCGTGCCGGTGCCGGGATACGACGTGCGGATCCTGGACCAGGCGGGGCAGGACCTGCCCGCCGGGCGGGAGGG
This sequence comes from Amycolatopsis rhizosphaerae, assembly GCF_007713715.1. Lineage (GTDB taxonomy): Bacteria > Actinomycetota > Actinomycetes > Mycobacteriales > Pseudonocardiaceae > Amycolatopsis_E > Amycolatopsis_E rhizosphaerae. The sequence continues at coordinate 12,942 of NZ_VJWX01000113.1, read as the reverse complement.
GGCGATCGCGATCATGCTGCCGCTGCCGCCGGGCACCCTGCCCACGCTGTGGGGCGACGACGCCCGGTACATCGACTCGTACCTCTCCCGGTACGAGGGCTTCTACCTGACCGGTGACTCGGGCTACCTCGACGAAGACGGCTACCTGTTCATCATGGGCCGCACCGACGACGTGATCAACGTGGCCGGGCACCGGCTGTCCACCGGCACGATGGAGGCGGTACTCGCGTCGCATCCGGCGGTGGCGGAGTGCGCGGTGATCGGCGTGCACGACGAACTCAAGGGACAGCTGCCGCGCGGGCTGGTGGTGCTCAAGGCGGGCGTGGACATCGACGAGGAGACCCTGCGCCAGGAACTGATCGCCGCGGTGCGCCGCGACATCGGCCCGGTGGCGGCGTTCCACCAGGTGTCCATTGTGGACGCACTGCCGAAGACGCGGTCCGGCAAGATCCTCCGCAAGACGATGCGCGGCATCGCCGAAGGGCGCGACGAGCCGGTCCCGTCGACCATCGAGGACCCGGCCGTGCTCGACGCCCTGCGCGCCGTCCTCCGCGGCTGACACCCCGGCGGACACCCCGGCGGACACCCCGGCGGACACTGCCGTGAAGGGTCCCTTCACAGCCGATTCGACTGTGAAGGGACCTTCACGGCTCGCCCCAGCCCCTCGGAGCGCCCCCGGCACCCGGTTGGCGGCATTGCGCGGTGCCGTGGCATTGGTCTATACCTTTATGGGCCCCCGGTCCCCTCACCGCCGGAGTGTCCGATGCGCAGACGCAGTTGCCTCGCCGCCCTGCTGGGTTCGGCCCTGTTGACCCTGACCGCGTTCGCCCAGCCCGCGAACGCGGCACCAGCATCCCGGAGCCTCACCGACGTCGTCCCCGTCCCCGTCTCGGCCCAGGCTGACTCCGGGGACGACTTCCGCCTCACCCCGGCGACCGTGCTCGCCGCGGGCCACGGCACCGAACAGGTCGCCGCCTACCTCGGCGACCTTCTCCGCCCCTCCACCGGTTACCGCCTTCCGGTCGTCGCCAGGGCGAGGAACTCGGCGATCACCCTGGGCCTCGGCGCGAGCCCGCGGGTCGGCGAACAGGGTTACCAGCTCGACGTCTCCCGCCACGGCATTTCCTTGCGCGCCAACACCACGGACGGCCTGTTCGCCGGGGTGCAGACCCTGCGGCAACTGCTCCCCGCCGCCGTCGAAGCGAAGACCGTGCAACGGGCGCGCTGGGTGGTGCCCGGTGGCCACATCCTCGACTATCCGCGCTTCGCCTACCGCGGGGCGATGCTCGACGTGGCCCGGCACTTCTTCACCCCGGACCAGGTGAAGCGCTACATCGACGAAATCGCCCAGTACAAGATCAACCGACTGCACCTGCACCTGGCGGACGACCAGGGCTGGCGCATCGAAATCAGGAGCTGGCCCCGGCTGGCGACCTACGGCGGCAGCACCGAGGTCGGCGGTGGCCAGGGCGGCTACTACACGCAGGAGCAGTACCGCGATCTCGTCGCCTACGCGGCCTCGCGCCACGTCACGGTCATCCCCGAGATCGACATGCCCGGGCACACCAACGCCGCGCTCGCCTCGTACCCGGAGCTGAACTGCGACGGGGTGGCGCCGCCGCTCTACACCGGGATCGATGTCGGCTTCAGCTCGCTGTGCGTCGACAAGGACATCACCTACAAGTTCCTCGACGACGTCATCGGCGAACTGGCCGCGATGACGCCGGGCCGGTACCTGCACATCGGCGGCGACGAGGCCCACGCGACCACACCCGCCGACTACCAGAAGTTCATGGGCAGGCTGCTGCCGCTGGTGGAAAAGCACGGCAAGCTCGTGCAGGGCTGGCACGAGATCGCCAAGGCCGATCCGGCCGTCAGCGCGGTGCCCCAGTTCTGGGACACCGACGGCCAGGACGCCGCCACCGCCGCGGCGGCCGCCCGGGGCAACAAGATCCTCATGTCGCCGGCGAACAAGGCCTACCTCGACATGCAGTACAACGCGGGGAGCCCGCTGGGTCTGCACTGGGCGGGCTACGTCGAGGTGAAGGACGCCTACGACTGGGATCCGGCCACGGCCGTGCAGGGGGTCGGCGAGGAGTCGGTGGCCGGGGTGGAAGCGCCGCTGTGGTCGGAAACCCTGACCACGAGCGCGAACATCGAGTACATGGCCTTCCCGCGGCTGGCCGGAATCGCCGAGATCGGCTGGTCCCCCCGGTCGACGCACGACTGGGCGACCTATCGCGAACGGCTCGCCGCGCAGGGTCCACGGTGGACCGCCCAGAGCATCGATTTCTACCGCTCGCCTCAGGTCGACTGGCCGTGACGGCGGTGGCACCGGTGACGGAGCTCTGCTAAACAAGGTCTCTTCGGTGAACAACATCCGACGGAGATCTCGATGGGCTACAAACGTTTTGTCGCCCTGGGCGACAGCTGTACCGAGGGGCTGCACGACCGTTACCCCGGCAGCACCCGGTACCGGGGGTGGGCGGACTTGACCGCGGCCGCGCTCGCCGCGGTCGAGCCCGGCCTCCGCTACGCGAATCTCGGCGTGCGGGGGCGCAGGCTCGACCAGATCATCGTCGAGCAGTTCCCCACCGCACTCGATCTGTCCCCGGATCTGGTGGTGCTGTTCGGTGGCGCCAACGACGTGATGACCCGCCATTTCCGGCCCGAGGTGGTGGCCCAGCGGGTGGAGGCGGCGGTACGGATGCTCACCCGGGCCGTCCCCACCGTTGTCGTGTTCACCCTCAGCGACGTGTCCAGCCGGGTGCCCGGGGTGCTGCGCGTCCGGGCCCGGCTGGAAGCGCTCAACCAGGCCATCCGCACCTCCGCGGAGCGGCATGGGGCGCTGGTGGTGGACCTGTGGGAGGAGGACGTGCACGACCTGCGGTACTTCGGTGCGGACCGCCTGCACCTGTCCGGACCGGGCCACCGCAGGCTCGCCGCGTATCTGCTCACCCTGCTCGGCATGCCCGCCGATCCCGCCTGGCTGGCCCCGCTGCCCGGAGACCCGCTGCGCCCCGGGCTCCGCGCGCACGCGCAATGGCTGTGGCAGGAGGTGCTGCCGGTGGCCCTCACCCGCACCCGCAACTGGTTCGCCGGCCGCTCGCCGGGCGACGGGTTCGCCCCCAAGCGCCCGGAACTGCTCCCCGTCCTGTCCGAGGAGCTGAACCCGCTGCAAGCCCTCCCCGGCGGCACCGCCCCGGGCTAGGTCTGTATCAAAGTGGTCTGCGTGGCGGTGCGGGTGGCGGAACCTTCACGGCTCCCCGTAGGCCTGCCGGAGGGTGTGCCAGGCGGCGGTGACGTGGTCGGCGGTGGTGGCGGGGGCGCCGATGGCCATGCGGAGCAGGACCTGCCCGTTCACCTTGGTGTGGCTGAGATAGAGCGCCCCCGAGGCGTTGACGCGTTCCATCAGCGCGAGCGTCTCCTCGTCGGAGGCCCGCGCGGGGCGGAAGCACACCAGGCCGAACGGGTGGTGCTCCCGCACCTCGAAGTCCGGGTCGGCGGCCACCAGCCCGGCGAAGTGCCGGGCCAGTTCGATCCCCGTGCGGAGGTGGGCACGCAGGCCCTCCGCGCCGTACCAGCGGATCACCGACCACAGTTTCAGCGCACGGAACCGGCGTCCGAGCGGGATCTGCCAGTCCCGGTAGTCGATCACCTCGCCCGATTCGCTGGCCGCGTTGCGCAGGAACTCCGGCAGGATCGACAGCGCCTCGACCACGGGACGGCGATCGGCCACCCACAGCAGTCCGCAGTCGAAGTTGGTGAGCAGCCACTTGTGGGGGTTGGTGGCGTAGGAATCGGCGTACTCGGACACCCCGTCGTTGATCCACCGCAACTCGGGGCAGATCGCGGCGACCCCCGCGTAGGCCGCGTCGACGTGCAGCCAGACGCCGTGTTCGCGGCACACCTCCCCGATCCGGCGCACCGGGTCGACGGCGGTGGTGGAGGTGGTGCCGATGGTGGCGCACACCAGTGCCGGCACCACGCCTTCGGCCAGGTCCGCTTCGAGGAGCGTGCGCAGGTGCCCGGGGTCCATCTCCAGCGTCTCCGGGTCCACGTCGACCACGCGGACCCCGCGCGCGCCGATCCCGGCGATGCGCCCGGCCTTCTCCAGCGCCGAATGCGTTTGCGAGGACACGTAGATCGCGTAACGCCCGGCGATCCCGTCGGCCGCCACCTTCCCGCCGCCGGCCCGGTGCAACGCCGCCAGCACCGCCACGAGCGCCGCGCTGGACGCGGAATCCTGGATCACCCCGCCCCCGGCGGAGTCCGTGCGGAACCTCTCGGGCAAACCGAGCAGTTCGGCCAGCCAGTCGACCACCACGGTTTCCAGTTCGGTGCAGGCCGGGCTGGTCGCCCAGACCATGCCCTGCACGCCGAGGCCGGCCGAGAGCAGTTCGCCGAGGATCGCCGGTCCGCTCGCGTTGGCCGGGAAGTAGGCGAAGAAGTCCGGATGCTGCCAGTGGGTGATGCCGGGGAGGATCACCCGGTCCAGATCGGCGAGCACGGTTTCGTAGGGTTCGCCGTGTTCCGGTGGATGGGCGGGCAGCATCGCGCGGACCTGCCCGGGGGCGACCTGCGCCCGCACCGGATGCTTCTCGATGGTGCTCAGGTAGTCGGCGATCCAGTCCACCACCTGCCTGCCGTGGCGGCGGAACTCCTCCGGTGTCATGTGCCCAGCCATGCCCCCACCCAACCCATGGGGTCGCGGCGCCGCAACGGCGGCCGTCTCACCCCTGCGGCCAGGGCACGCGGTGCCACGGGCTGTCGCGGTTCTCCGGGTCGAGCAGCGTGCGCACGGCCGCGATGGTCTCCTCCTGCGAGTCCACCGCCCACTGCTCGTCGCGCTGCCCGATCTGCCGCAGCCACAGTTCCCGTCCCGTCAGGAAGTCCGAGGCGAACTCGTGCCACGACCGGTAGGCGCCCGCGGTCGGCTCGGCGAGCGGGTCGAGCAGTTCCCATGCCTGGTGTTCGCGGATGAACCGGGCTTCGTAGGCGTCACGGACCATCAGCACGAAGCGTCCGGCATCCCAGGCCAGCGGCGGATGCCCCAGTACCTCGGCCATGTCCGCGCGGTGCCCGCCGGAGAGGAACCAGTCCGCGGTGGACAGGAAATCCTCGGTCGAGGTGATGTCCCAGCTGTCCTCCAGCCGGTACCGGGCCGCGTCCGGGTCGGGCTCCGCGTGCAGCCCGAGTGTTTCGTTGTTCCCGTCACCGTTGCGCTCGGTGAGGATCGAGGACATCGCGATCAGCCACCGCCGCCACGGCTCCAGTGGCGAAAGCCCCAGGGTCGCCAGCGAGTCGCGGCTGTCGCGCACCGCGGCCGTCAACTCGTCGTCCTCACCGAGGAAACGTTCGCAGTCGGCGAGCAGTGCGGCGATCTGGTCGCCCGCCGGGACGAGCCGTCCCGTCGCGTACTGCGCGTTGGCGAGCACGTAACGGGACGACAGCGTCCCGGGATGCCCGGCGCCGAAAAGGCGCTCGCGATCCCGCACCACGCGTTCCAGCAGCGGGATCGCCTCCTCTTCCCGCTCCGCGTGGTAGTACGTGGTGGCGAGTTCCCCCCGGATCCGCACCAGTTCCGGATGGTCGTCGTCGTAGGACCGCTCGGTGTCGGCGAGCACCGCCTCCAGCACGGTGACGGCCTCGTCGAGCCGCCCGGTCTGCTGGTAGGCGAGCCCGAGCGAGGCCCGCGCGACGAGCAGGCCGTGATAGCCGGGTTCGTAGACCGCGCCGAGCCCGGACACGGCCCGCTCCAGCAACGGGATCGCCCGCTCCGGCTCGCCGGTGTCCAGATAGGCCCTGGCCAGGTCGTGCCACGCGTCCCAGGTCTCGGGGTGATCGGCGCCGTGCACGCGTTCCCGTACCGCGACGGTCTCCGTGAGCAGGGCGATCGCCTCCCCGGCGCGGTCCGCCGCGAGCAGCACGGCGGCGAGGTTCGCCTTGGCGGTCAGGGTCTGCGGGTCCTCGGGCCCGTGCATTTCGGCGAACGCGTCCGCGACGGAGTCCAGCAACGGGATCGCTTCGTCCAGCCGCCCCAGGTCCCAGTAGGCCGAAGCCAGCCCGCTCCGCGCGCCCAGGCAAAGGTCGTCCCGCTCGCCGAACACCCGTTCCGCCGTCGCCAGTGCTTCCAGGAACAGCGGGATCGCGTCGTCGTGGCGTTCCGCGGAGCGGTATGCGCGGGCCAGCGCGAGGGTGAAGGTCAGCGCCGTCCGGTCCTCCGGGCCCCCGGCGCGCTCGGCACCGGCGATCGCTTCGAGGTAACCGGCGATCGCCTCGTCGAGCCGCCCGGCGGCCCGGTACGCCCCCGCGAGATTGCCCTTCGCCACCGCGAAATCGATCGCGTCCTCGCCCCGCAGGCGGGCCAGGTCGGCACACAGCCGCTGGAAGACCTCGATCGCCTCGTCGAGCCTCCCCGCCGCGAAGTAGGCGCTGCCGAGTTCCGCCCGCCGTTCGGCGGCCTCTTCGCTGTCCGCCCCGTGTTCGCGCTCCGCCTCGCTGAGCGCGGTCAGGCCGGCGAGGATCTCCTGGTCCAGTTCCGCGCCACCGCCGTAACCGCCCTGGACGATGTCGTCGAAGTTCGCCTGTGTCACAGGGAGACCGTAGTGGCCACGGAATCCGGCCGAAGTCGGGTGCCTTTCCGCCCGGCATCGGGCACAGTGGCGCTGTGACCGAACCCGTGCTCGACCTCCGCCCGCCCGCGAACCGGGTGAGCCGCAAGGCGGTGCTCTACTGGACCGCCAGGGCGGCGCTGGGCTGGCTCGCCCCGCTGGCGGGCGAACTGGTGTGGCTGCTGTTCGGCGGCGGTACCGCGCTCGTGATCGCGCTGATCGTGACCGGAGTGCTCGCGGCCGCCCATCTCGTGGTGATGCCGCAGTGGCGGTACCGGGTGCACCGCTGGGAAACCACCCCGCAGGTGGTCTACACCCAGTCGGGCTGGTTCAACCAGGAACGCCGCATCGCCCCGGTTTCCCGCATCCAGACGGTCGACACCGAACGCGGCCCGCTGGAACGGCTGTTCGGACTGGCGAACCTCACCGTCACCACCGCCTCCGCCCGCGGTCCGGTGCACGTCCACGGCCTCGACCTGGACACCACGCAGCGGCTCGCCGCCGAACTCGCCGCCCGCACCCAGGCGGTGGCGGGAGACGCGACATGAACGAAACCGAGACGTGGCGGCGGCTCAGCCCGAGGATGCTCGCCGTGCATCCGGTCCAGGAAGCCGTCCGGTTCCTGCCGGTGCTCGTCGGTGTGCTGTTCATCAACCAGAACGGCCAGGGACACCTGTGGAGCCTGATCGGCCTCGGCCTCGCCGTCGGAGCCGGGCTTCTGCGCTGGTTCACCACCACCTACCACGTCGATGCCACGCACGTGCGGGTGCGGCGGGGCCTGCTGCGGCGGCGCGAACTGTCGGTGCCGCGGGACCGGGTGCGCACGGTCGACCTCACCGCGCACCCCATGCAGCGGGTTCTCGGGCTGAGCCGGGTGGTGATCGGCACCGGCCGGTCCGACCGGGGCAGCGAGGGCGTCACGCTCGACGCGCTGACGGCGGCCGAGGCGGCCCGGCTGCGGGCCGAGCTGCTCGGCAAGCCGGTGCCGGTCTCCGCGACGGACGCCCCCGAGGCGGGCCCGTCCACCGGTTCCGAACTCGCGCGGCTCTCGCCGCGGTGGATGTTCTACGGCCCGTTCACGCTCTCCGGCATCGCGACCTTCGGTGTGGTGGCGGGCTGGCTGGGCAACGAAACCCGGTTCGACCCGGAGGAGTTCGGCCTGTTCCGCTCGGTGATCGGGCAGGTCAGCGAGCTGCCGGTGGCGGTGGCCGTCCTGGAGATCGTGGTCGCGGTGGCGGTGCTGGTGGCCGTGCTGTCGATCGCCGCGTACGTGCTGGCGTTCTGGCGGTTCCGGCTCGTCCGCGCCGACGGCACGCTGCACGTCACCCGGGGCCTGCTCACCACCCGTTCCACCACGATCGAACTGCGACGGCTGCGCGGCGCCGAGATCAGCGAACCGCTGCTGCTGCGGGCTGTCGGTGGCGCACGCTGCCTGGCCATCACCACCGGATTGCGCGTCGGCCGGGGTGCCGAGCGCGGCGGTTCGGTCTTGTTGCCCCCCGCGCCGAGGGCCGAGGCTCACCGGGTCGCGGAGGAGGTCACCGGCGAAACCGGTCCCGCCACCCATCCGCTCGTGCGGCACGGCGGGCGAGCCCGGCGACGGCGGTACACCCGGGCATTCGCCTTCGCCGCGATGGTCACCGGAATCCTCGCCCTGCTGTGGTGGCTGGCAGGCTGGCCCGCCTGGACTTGGCAGGCCGCGCCGGCCCTGTTCCCGCTCGGTGCGCTGCTCGCCGAGGACCGCTACCGCAACCTCGGCCACGCGCTGCTCGGACGCCGCCTGGTCATCGGGATCGGAAGCCTGGTGCGGCGGCGCTACCTGCTCAGCTCGGAGGGTGTGATCGGCTGGGTGATCCGCCGGTCGTTCTTCCAGCGGCGCGCCGGACTGGTGTCGCTGACGGCGACCACCGCCGCCGGACAGGGGCATTACACCTGTGTCGACCTGCCTGCCGCCGAAGCGATCGCCCTCGCCGACGCCGCGGTGCCCTCGCTACTGGAGCCATTCCTGGTCCGGCGCCAGTGACGGCATCTCACCGATGCCGAATTCGTTGCGCAGCACCGATTTCGCGGCGTAGTAGCCGCCCATGCCGTGCACGCCGGGGCCCGGCGGGGTCGCCGCGGAGCACAGGTACACCCCCGGCAGCGGGGTTTGGTAGGGATTCCACTTCGGCACCGGCCGGGCCAGCAACTGGCGCACGGTCACCGCGCCCGCCGCGATGTCCCCGCCCACGTAGTTCGCGTTGTACCCGGCCAGTTGCGGGGCGGTGATGCCGCGGTGGGCCAGCACGGTGTCCCCGAACCCGGGTGCGAACCGTTCCAGCTGGCGGCACACCAGGTCCACCGGATCGACGGGATCGGCGTGCGGCACGTGGCAGTACGCCCACACCGGCCGCTTCCCGGGCAGTCCCCGCGTCTCGTCGGCCGCCATCGGTTCCGAGACCAGCACGAACGGGCTGTCCGGCCGACGGCCGCGCGCGGTCGCGGTTTCGCTCGCGAACACCTCCGCCTGGTCCCCGCACACGTGCACGGTGCCCGCCCTGCCCAGCTCCGGGTTCGCCCACGGGATCGGCTCGGACACCAGGAAGTCGACCTTGGCCGCGGCCGGGCCGTACCGGTAGTTCTCCAGCCGCCGCCGGTAGCGGGCGGGCAGCATCGGCCCGGCGAGGTCGAGCAGGTTCCGGGGACCGATGTCGAGCACGACCGCCCGGAAACCCGTCAGGTCGCCGAGCGCGTCCACCGGTTGTCCGGTGTGCAGGATTCCGCGGTGGTCGAGGATGTCCTCGACCAGCACGTTCGCGATGTGCCCGCTGCCGCCGCGGGGCAGCGGCCAGCCGGTGCTGTGTGCGAGGTGCCCGAGCAGCAGCGTGATCATCCCGCCGGGCAGGCTGGGCAGCCTGCCGACCGCGTGCGCGGCGACCCCGGCGAGCAGTGCGGACGCCTCGGCGCCGCGGAAGAAGGACCGGGCCAGCGGGGTGCCCTGGGTGAGGACGCGGGGTGCCAGTGCGAGCAGCACGCGAGGGTCCGGCGGCAGGTGGCGCTGGTCGGAGAACACCGTGTCCACCAGTTCCCGGCTGTGCTCGGCCAGCGGCTCCATCAGCCAGCGGTAGCGGGCACCGTCCGCCCCGAGCCCGTCGCAGGTGCGGTCGAGGTCGCGGTGGGCCAGCGCGGCCCGGCCGCCGTCCAACGGATGCCCGTAGGCGATCTCGGGCAGGCACATCTCGACGCCGCGGGCGGCGAGGTCGAACTCGCGGAAGAACCGCCCGGCGACCGCGAGCGGATGCACCGCCGAGCACAGGTCGTGCACCACGTCGTCGTCGAACAGGGCCGCCGAACGCAGGCCGCCTCCCAACTGGGGTGCGGCTTCGAAGACTTCCACGCGAAGCCCGGCGCGGGCGAGCACCACGGCCGCGGCCAGGCCGTTGGGACCGGATCCCACCACCGCGGCGTCGCTGGAAACCATGCCCCCACTATGGGCCCGGGTTCGCCCACCCGCAGCACCAGCCCCGCCACGGTCCGCCGACGGGCGGTCAGCGCACGGTCAGCGAACGGTCAGGCGAGCCCGGCATGGTCGGCGCATGCGAAACCTCAAGATCCTCGTTTCCGGCGCCAGTGTCGCCGGCCCCGCCCTCGCCTTCTGGCTGCGGCGTTTCGGCTGCACGGTCACGGTGGTGGAGAAGGCCCCGGCCCTGCGCAGGGGCGGCCAGGCGGTCGACTTCAAGGGCCGGACCCACCTCGCCGTGCTCGACCGCATGGGCCTGACCGAGGAGATCAGGCAGTACCGGACCGGCGGCCATGACCAGACCATTGTGGACGGACAGGGCAGGGCGCTGGCCGTCATCCCCGGCGAATGGACCGGGGGCGACATCGAGATCCGGCGCGGCGACCTCGCCAGGATCCTGTACGAGCGGACGGCGAACGACTGCGAGTACCTCTTCGGCGATTCCGTGCGTTCCCTGACCGACACCGGATCCGGCGTGGACGTCACATTCGACCGGGCCGCGCCCCGGACCTTCGACCTGGTGGTCGGTGCCGACGGCATCCACTCCATGGTGCGCAAGCTCGCCTTCGGTCCCGAGCCGGAGTTCGTGCACCAGTCCGGTTACCACTACGCGCTCGCCGAACTCCGGGAACCGCTCGACTGGCCTGTCCGGATGTACAACGAGCCGGGCAGGCTGGTGGCGACCGGCGGGCCGAAGGCCCCGGTGTTCTTCGTCTTCAAGTCCTCGTCGCTGCGCTACGACCGCTACGACCCCGAACAACAACGCCGACTGGTCATCGACGCCTATCGCGGCGTGGGCTGGCGCACCGGGGAGGTGCTGGCGGCGGTGGCGAAGGGCGGGGAGTTCTACCTGGATTCGATCAGCCGGGTCGCGATCGATCGCTACGCCTCCGGCAGGGTCGTGCTCCTGGGCGACTCCGCCTACGGCAACACGCTCGGCGGGTTCGGCACCGGCCTGGCCATGGTCGGCGCGTACGTCCTCGCCGGTGAACTCCTGGCCGCCGACGGCGACCACCGGGTGGCGTTCCGCCGGTACGAGGAGAAGTTCCGGCCCTACGCCAAGACTGCCGGGAAGAGCAGCGCGGGCCCGTTCCTCGCCCCGCCGACCAGACTGCGGATGAGGATGCGGAACCGGATGTTCAACTCGCCGTTCCTGCTGCGCCAACTGCTCAAGATGACCGACAGGATGGCCACGGACATCACGCTCGAAGACTACGAACGCGACTCGTGAGCGCGGTCGGCGCGCTCCTCGTCGACGTTCGCGAGGGCTAGTTCCTCTTCCGTCGCTTCGCTTTCACCAAGGGCGGAGTGCTGGAGGAGGAACGCGGTCGCGACCGCGCCGAGCACGCCGCCGAGGGAGCGCAGGCGGTGCGCTTCCGAGATTCCCGCGTCGCCGGTGTGCGCGAGACCGGCCTTCAGGAACCGGCGTGTTTCCGGGGAGGGCACCTCCTGGGCGAATCTGGCCAGCTCACCGGCGGCCTCGGCGGGTTCCCTGGCGGCGGCCCAGAGGCCCAGCGCCGTGTCCAGTACCGGTCGGGACACCTCGTAGAGCTGGTCGTAGAGCTCCTCGGCATCCAAGCCGAGTAGCTCGTGCACGTCCGGCGCGGCGAACCCGGCGTCCAAAAAGGACTCACGAACCGCCCAGAGTGCGAGCGGGGTGAGGGCGACCAGGGTCAGGTCGGGATCGTCGGTGCCGGACAGTTCGACGAGCTGCTCCCGTTCGGCGGGGTCGGACACCACCGTGGACTCGATGGCGCCCAGCAGTTCCATCGCGCCGAGCACGCTCGCCAGCTCCCACCGCCACATGAGGTCGGTCATCTTGCCCAGCAAGGGATGCCGGGACACGGAGAACTGCTCGCCGAGGTTCTCTCGGACCAGGTCGACCAGCAGTTCCACCGGTACCGGGGTCCCGCCCGCCGTGTAGAGGCACATCCAGAGTTCGCGAACCACCTCGTCGAAGACCTCGCCCAGCACCGACGGCCCGTCCTGCGCGGACGCGCACACCGTCTCGCCGAGTCGATCGAGCGCGGAGAACAGGCGCTGCCACAGTTCCAGCGACCGGTTCAGCATCGCTTCCGGGCGGTCCGAGGGCACCAACCGGTCCCCGGCGACACGCACGGCGCGGGCCGCCCTCGCCCACTCCACGAGCAGGGCCACCTCGGGCAGATCCGCGCCGCTGCTCGCCCCGTCCCGGTGCCGCTGGTCCAGGCCGAGCAGGCTCGCCAGTTCCCGCGCGTCGTGGATCCGCAGCCGCTGGTTGGGGGTCAGCGACCGGCCCGCACCCACCCAGTCCACGAACGCCCGCAGGCGTCCGGTCAACCGTGCCGACTCGGCCAGCGCGGGCAGCCTTTCCGGCGGGGGCAGGACGACCGGCGGCATCGCCGGCTGCTCGTCGAACCCCATGTCCGCCGGGGGCCGCCGCAGGATCGCGGTCGCGGTCTCCCGGTCGAAGGGGACCGATCCGGCCGCGGCCTCGGTGGCGAACCGGCGCACCCGGTCGCGGTCGGAAAGGTCCACGCCGTGCTCCAGCATGCGCGCGGTCCAGAACTTCGGCATCCCGAAGCGCCGCTCGTCGGTCATCGCGGCCAGGAACTCGGCCTCGCCGCGGTCGATCTCGGCGTGCAGGTCCGCCGGGTCGCGGCCCGATCCTTCGGCGAGGAAATCGACCATCCCGTGCAGTGCGGGCACCACGCCGGGCAGTTCGGTCTCGCGCAGGGTGACGGTGCGGGGGAACCACTGGCGCATCAGCGTCCGGACCTGCCACGGGGACCACTGCCGCAGGTCACCCCCGGCCCGGTCGCGGAACTCGAGCGCCGCGGACACCACGGC
>NZ_VJWX01000112.1 GCF_007713715.1 Amycolatopsis rhizosphaerae | reverse complement strand
ACCCGTAGCAAACGCCCCTTGCTTCGTAAAGCGGGCAGTGACCGTCAGCGACGTCGGAGGGTTCGCTGCACGCTCCGCATCTTCGCGCCCTGGGGGAGCGGGCCCTTCGGCATGGCCGCCCCGCGGTTGCCGAGGGCGGCGAGCCGCGTTTCGAGCGCATCGATCTGGGGGCCCTTGAGGTTGCGTGGCAGCTTCATCAGGTACGACTGCAGGCGACGCAGCGGGACCTGCCCCTCTTCGTTGCCGATGACGATGTCGTAGATGGGCGTGCTGCCCACCAGACGCGCGACACGTTTCTTCTCCTGAGCGAGCAGGTTCTTCACCCGGTGGGGTGCACCCTCCGCCACGAGGATCACGCCCGGAGCGCCGAGCACGCGGTGCACGGCGTCAAGCTGGGTCGTCGCGGCGACCGTCTGTGTCACTCGCCACTGGCCGCGCAGGTTGTCCAACGCCCATCCTGCCGCACCCGGCTGGCCATCGGCCTTCGCAAACACAGTGCGCTGCACCCGGCGCCCGAAAATGATCATTGCGGCCAGCAGGCCGAGCACGATGCCCAGCGGCAGCAGGATCCACTGGAGGTTGAAGAGGAACCCAACCCCGAACACCACGCCGGTGATAACGAGGAAGGAGCCCAGCATCCAGGGGATGAGCGCCTTGTCCTCCCGGCGCTGCACCTTGAACGCTTCGAAAATCTGCCCGCGCCGGGCCTTGCTTGCCGCGCGCCGTTCCTGCTTGGCCTGCTTGGCAGCCTCTTTATCCTGCTTTCCCGCCATTGCACCAGGATACGGGCGGGTGGCCAGCGCAGAATCTGTCGGCCCCCTCTGCGAGGATGCGAACGTGGCTGCCACATCCCCGACCTCCGACCGGCCGAGCCTGCTCGACGGACTCGACCCGGAACAGCGAGCCGCCGCCATCGCGCCGCGCGGACCGGTGTGCGTGCTGGCCGGTGCGGGGACGGGGAAGACACGAACCATCACCCACCGCATCGCGCACCTCATCCGCTCTGGCCATGTCGCCGCTGGTCAGGTGCTTGCGGTGACCTTCACCGCACGGGCCGCGGGTGAGATGCGGACGCGCTTGCGAGCCCTCGGGGTGGAGGGGGCCCAGGCCCTGACGTTCCACGCGGCCGCCCGTCGTCAGTTGCGGTACTTCTGGCCCCGGGTGGTGGGGGATCGGCCCTGGGACCTGCTCGAGGGCAAGCTCCGGCTGGTCGGGCAGGCCGCACACCGGGTCGGGCTCGGCACGGAGCCGGAAATCCTGCGCGATCTGGCGAGCGAGGTCGAATGGGCGAAGGCTTCGCTGGTCACCCCCGAGGACTACCCCGTCGCAGCGGCGCGCGCCCAACGCGATGCGCCCGCTTCCCCGGCCCAGGTCGCCGAGGTATACCGGGCCTACGAGGCGATCAAGAACAACGCCCAGGTCCTCGACTTCGACGATCTCCTGCTGCACACCACGGCCGTGCTGGAGGAACACGGAGAGGTGGCGAGGGAGTTCCGCGACCGTTACCGCTGTTTCGTCGTGGACGAGTACCAGGACGTGACTCCGCTACAGCAGCGTCTTCTCGACGCCTGGCTGGGCGGCCGCGACGATCTGACGGTCGTGGGCGACGTCAACCAGACCATCTACTCGTTCGGTGGTGCCTCGCCGCGCCCTCTGCTCGAGTTCACCCGCCGGTTCCCGGAGGCGACGGTGGTCCGGCTCGAGCGCGACTACCGGTCGACTCCGCAGGTCGTGGCGCTGGCCAACAAGGTGATCGGAGCGGCACGCAATCGCCCGGCAGGCTCCCGGCTCCGCCTGGTCGGGCAGCGTCCGGACGGGCCGGAACCGCGTTTCGCCGAGTTCGACGACGAGCCGGCCGAGGCCACAGGCGTGGCCTCGAGGGTCCGGCAACTGCTCGATGCAGGTGTCGCGGCGAGCGAGATTGCCGTGCTCTACCGCGTGAATGCCCAGTCCGAGACCTACGAGCAGGCTCTCGCGGACGCCGGTGTCCCGTATCTGGTGCGGGGTGGTGAGCGGTTTTTCGATCGGCGTGAAATACGCCAGGCGATGATCTCGCTGCGCACGGCGGCGGCAGATCCTCCACCGACCGAGCTTGTGACAGCAGTGCGTTCCGTACTGGCGCCCGTCGGCCTGACCGAGCAACCACCGGCCGGCGGTGCCGCAAAAGAGCGCTGGGACGGGTTGCTGTCGCTCGTCGAACTCGCCGAGGAGTTGGCGGCGACGGTCAAGGGTGCGGACCTGAGGCGGTACGTCGCCGAACTCGAGCAACGGGCCGCTGCACAGCACCCGCCGACGGTCGAGGGCGTGACGCTCGCCTCGCTCCACGCGGCCAAGGGGCTCGAATGGGATGCCGTCTTCCTCGTCGGGCTCGCCGAAGGCACTCTCCCGATCCAGCATGCCGATGGCGACGACAACGCGATCGAGGAGGAGCGGCGGCTGTTCTACGTGGGAGTGACACGGGCCCGCGAGCATCTGTGGTTGTCGTGGTCGCTGTCCCGGCATCCCGGCGGTCGTCGGCATCGCAGGCGCAGCCGATTCCTCTACGGCTTGTTACCCGAGCAGCATCCCGACGCCAGGGTGCCTCGTGGCCAGCAGATCTCGAAGGCGGCGAAGCCGCGCTGCAGGGTCTGCGGTGGACCGCTACGCGACACGATGGAGATCAAGCTCGGCCGTTGCGATGGCTGCCCGTCCACCCTGGACGAAGAACTGCTGGCACGGCTGAAGAACTGGCGCAGCAGCAGGGCCAGGGAACTCAAGGTGCCCCCGTTCGTGGTGTTCACCGACGCTACACTCCTGGCGATCGCCGAGCAGCAACCTCACGACCGACATGGCTTGGTGTCGATTTCGGGGATCGGGTCGGGCAAGGTCGAGCGGTTCGGAGCCGATGTTCTGGCCGTGATCCGCGGCGAGCGAGGTTGACCGCGTCGAAGCGGTGATTCGTGCGGCGGAACCGCTGCTCAGGGGTGATCTTCGTCGATTTGAAGAGTCTTGTGGAAAATCGGTTGCCCCGGTGTGCTGATGGGCCATAGCCTGCATGCGACGGGTGGACGCAGCCGCCCGACAGGTTTCGACCGTCCTCGACGGCGATGAGCTGTGGACAGCGAGAGGAGGTGCCTGAAGTGAAGACTTTTACGTCGATCGCTAATCATGGCACCGGGCTGTCCTGCGCCCCCGTCATGGGCGCTCCTGTCGGTCTGGGCGCCGGTATGCGCAGCGACGCTGCGCTGTCGGCAGGAGTGATCGTCCGACTTCGTCACGTCACCGAGTGGACCCGTGTGTCCGGCAGTGATGTCCCGGCGATCGCCGATTACACCAAGGCCAAGCAGCCGAAGATCCACGTTCCGCACCCTCTGCTCGAGCGAAGCCCCTGACACGCAGGGAAACAGGCTCACGAAGGCCGCGGAACCGTAAACCGGATCCGCGGCCTTCGTGTTTGTGCAGCACCCTCCACAACAAAACCGTTACTACACAAAGGAGAACGGGAATGTCATCGGCAATCGCCTTCGCGTCAGAGGGGGCGTTACCCGACGAGCTGACCGATTCCCACACGATGGGGGTCGGCGACTTGCTCGACGCCGTGACCTCACCTATCCCCGACCTGCCCTGCCGGTCGGGAGACGCTGACCTGTGGTTCGCGGAATCGCCCGCGGATCTGGAGCGGGCCAAGCACTTCTGCGCCGACTGCCCGATCCGGCAGGCGTGCTTGGCCGGTGCACTCGCCCGCCGGGAGCCGTGGGGCGTCTGGGGTGGCGAAATCTTCGAGCGTGGTGTCGTGGTCGCCCGCAAGCGGCCCAGGGGACGTCCCCGTAAGCACCCGGTCGTTGAGCATCGGAACGTGCGTGAGCAGCGGAGCGCGGCCGCATGAGCTTCGCGTCTTTCACCCGTGAAGAGCCTGCCACGGAGCCAGCCCTCTTCCAGGTCATACCTGTGACGAACAAGGAAACCAGCGAAATGTTGATGTACGAAGAACTGGCGAGAGCCCGAATACGGGACCTGCGCGCGCCAACCGCCGGGCAACGCTCCCGTCCTGGCGCTGTCGTGGGGCTCAGGTGGCAGCGCATGACCCGGTGGACGATGGAGCGTCTGCTTCGCGTCCCCGTCTGACCGTCGGTTGAGTGAAGCAAGGGATGTTTGCTACGGCTCTCGTTCGAAGCAAACATCCCTTGCTTCGGCAGGGGGTGGTGCGGGGGTCGTGTTGAATGGCGGCATGGCTGGACACACGCATGACCACATCGACTGGGCTGAACGGATTCCCGACCTGCGGCAGGCGGACGAGCTGAGCAAGGCCGCGTTCGCGCAGATCGCGGCGCGACTGACGGCGACGCTGCCCGAAAAGGCGACGGTCATCGACGTCGGTTCGGGAACCGGCGGGATGAGCGCCGCGCTTGCCGCGGCGCTTTCCAGCCGGGGAGGTGGCACTCTTCTGCTTGTGGACGCCGTGCCCGAACTGCTCGAAGTCGCAGCGGAGACCGCCGAGCAGGCAGGGGAGAAGCGGGTCGAGGTCAGCACTGTCCGGACAGACCTGGCCCGTGATGACCTGGTCACACTCCTGCCGTCGGCGAACCTGATCTGGGCAGCCTCCGTGGTGCATCACCTGCCCGACCAGCAAGCAGCGGTTACGCGTCTTGCCCAGGTACTGGCACCGGAGGGAACGTTGGCCCTGGCCGAGGGCGGGCTGGAGATCGAAACGCTGCCCTGGGACCTGGGGATCGGAGAGCCCGGCTTCGAACGACGACTCCTGGCGGCGCGCGACGGTTGGTTCCGTGAGATGCGTGGTGGGATCGACGGAGCCGTGTCCATGCCTTACGGCTGGACCACTGCCCTGAGCCGTGCGGGTTTGGCAGCCGTAGGGTCCTTCAGCCGTCTCATCGATCACCCGGCGCCGACCACGGAGGTCGTTCGGGCCTTCGCGCTCAACCGGCTTACGCGGCTGCTCGACCACGTCGGTGACCGGATCGCCGATGACGACCGAAAGGTGGCACACCGGCTGCTCGATCCCTCTGACAGCCAGTATCTCGGCCGCCGCGACGACCTTTACGTGCTGGGCACCCGAACCGTCCATTTCGGACTGCGTAGATGAGCGCGGAGCAGGCGGTCTGCGCTCGTTGTGGTATTCGCCGTCGGGACGAGGGCGATCCATCGGCCGCCCTGGCCTGGGTGTTCGAGCGAGCAAAGGGCGGAGTTCGCTGGTTGTGCGTCCGGTGTGCGAGAGACCACGCACGCGACATCGAAGGCAAGCTACCCGAGGAATACTGGTAGCCCTCGGCACGGCTTCAACTCGTGGCTGTCACCATGCCCATGGCCAACACCTGCGGGCGGGGTCGCTTGGCGGCGGCTGTGAAGGCGCTCACGAGTTCACGGGCGGTGCGCCGGACATCGTCCCGTAGTTGTTCGGGCGGCGTACGCACGATGACCACACCGGTGGCGATGAGTGCGAGATCGTTTCTTTTCTGCACTGGGAACTCGTTGTCGTCCGTGTCGAACTGCCAGCCGAGTCCGACCTCGTCCCACCATGCGTCCACCACACCGACCGGACGCCCCTGCCGGTTGCACACCGTGACCCGCCACAGCGGGGGTGGCAGGGGAAGGTTGTCGAGGACCTGACTGGCTGACCCCCGGAGATGGACGTCAGTCAGCGAACCCAGACCTCGCAGGACCTCGCGCGCGGCTGCGGTCCCTCGTTGGTTGCCTCGAGCGAGTTCGGCGTGGAGTTCGCTTCCGCTGCACAGCCCGTAATAGACCGGCAGCGAGAGCAAACGGCGTAACCGCTCGGGTGAGGATTCGTGCCTGGCCGCGTCGATAGCCGCCCGGGCCGGCGGGGCGAAGGCGATTCCGTCGCGGACGATGGGCTGTGGCAGGCGGGATGTCCGTTCCAGACGGGCGAAGTCCCGCGAACAGACCCGGCGCTGAACCGGCACGAGGACGTGTACCTCGGGGGGCGGTGAGACTCGCGCGCCGTGTGCGTGTAGTGCGTCGAGGGCAGTCACCACCGAGCCGGGCCCCGCGTACCAGGTCGCAGCCAGAAGCTGTTGACGCCGGTTCAGCTGCTCGGTGCCGAGTTGAACGACACCGGGCAGCAGCCGTCGCCACGGACCGCCGGGGCGGCACCGGGACGCGAGAACGCCTGGCGTCACCCCTTCTCGGCGCAGTCCGGCGCAGGTTGCGACCCCGTCCGGAGCGACGACGGCCGCGGCCGCGCGTGTGGCAGAAGTTGAACGTCCCATGGCTCCAGACTGGACCGGCTGCTCAGGGCAGGGAATCCGGATCCGAGAACTGTGGATGGATTACCGGTGTGGATGGCGGGTTCCACGCGAAAATCCCCGAGCTGTGGATAAGCCTCAGTCGTCTTCCTCGGTGAAACCCGGCTGCCACTTCTCCACGATGGCCCGGACCGGGATCTCCGCACCGAGTTGGCACAGGATCCCGGTGGAGCCGGCCGTGACGCGGTGGATCATGAGGTATTCCGGCGGCAGGTTCAGCGAGCGCCCGATCCGGAAGTCCCGCCCGCGGGTGTCTCCGACCCGCATGGCCTGCTGCTGCATCCACTTTCTCGTGAAATGGAACCGCTCGGTAGCCAAGGGCTGGGTGAACGGAGCCAGATAGGCCAACACGTCCTCGGCCTCCAGTTCCGTGCCCGGCCGGACGAAACCGGCTTCTCTCAGGAGCTGCATCAACTCTTCGGACCGCCCGTCGAGGGCAAGCCTCGTCATCTCGCCGAGGTGATGGGGAATGCCGTGGGGCAAGCGGGCCACCGCCCCGAAGTCGATGACCGCGAGACGACCGTCCTCCACCAGAAGGAAGTTGCCTGGGTGCGGGTCGGAATGCAGCAAGCCCACCCGAGCCGGTGAAGAGTAGTGAAACTCCGCCAGCAGCGCACCGACCTCGTTCCGGGTGGCCGTGTCACCCCCCGAAATGATCTTCGAGAGGGGGGTGCCGCTCACCCATTCGGTGACCAGTGCCTTCGGTGCGCTGGCGATCACCTTCGGGATGAGTACGTGCTCGTCGCCCGCGAACGCCTTGGCGAACGCCCGCTGGCTTTCCGCTTCGCCACGGTAGTCGAGCTCCTCGTCCATGCGGGCCGCCAGTTCGGCGAGTAGCGGCTTTACTTCTGTTCCGGGCAGCAGCGCCTGGAAGAGCCTGCTGAACCGCTGCAACTGCCGAAGATCACTGCGCAGCGCCTCATCGGCGCCCGGATACTGCACCTTGACCGCGACCTGCCGCCCGTCATGCCACACCCCGCGGTGAACCTGACCGATGCTGGCGGCTGCCGTCGGTTCGTCGTCGAACTCGCGGAAGCGATCCCGCCAGGACCGGCCGAGCTGCTCGGCGAGTACTCGCTGCGCCTGTTTGCCGGACATGGGCGGGGCGGCAGACTGCAGCCGGGTCAGGGCGTCCCGGTAGGGCGCCGCCATCTCGTCGGGCACCGCCGCTTCGAACACACTGAGGGTCTGACCGAACTTCATCGCGCCGCCCTTGAGCGTGCCCAGCACCTCGAACAACTGCTCGGCCGCCTTCGCGGACAGCGCGGCGTTCACATCCTTCGCGCTTTGGCCCGTCAGCCTGCGCCCCCAGCCGCCCACGGCGCGGCCGGCGATGCCCAGCGGCAGACTGGCCAGCTTCGCCGTCCTCGCGGCGGTTCTACGCGGCAGCGCGGAAGCGTCCCGGTCGTCACGATCCTGGAAGTCGGTCACCCTAGCGATTGTGCCCTCCCGATGATCCGTTGCGCAGCCGTCGGGAGAAGGTAGGCCGTCATTGATGTCTCGTCTGGGCGCCACAGTCGCAGTCGGGATACGGCGGCCACGCTCTGTGTTCGATGGTGCCGTCGAAGGTGTCGATCTCGATGGTGGTGTTCCAGGTCGGGGGCGGTCCGTCCCCTGGGCTCAGCGCCCGCAGTATCTGACCGACAGCCACGCCTGCCGTGGCCTGCACGGTCCCCAGATCGGCCGGTTGACTGCGGCCTGCCAGCTGGCCTGCGACCACGGGCCAGCGGAAGTCTCTCGCCTTGCGGTGCAGATCGGCACAGCCGAGGCATGTGCTGCGGCCCGGATAGACGAGAGGACCGACGATGCCGAGCCCTTCGCGGACCCGTACCGGCAGGTGCGGGACGCCTTCGTGCATGAGGAGGCGGACGAGTTCGGGTGCGGGGACGATGGCGTCCGCCAAAACGGCCAGTTCCGGTTGGCGATCACGGCTCAGCCTGCGGTTCTTGACCGCCCGGTTGACGCGGGTGATGGCGGAGGCCGCGGCGAGCCGCCGCTGCCTGCCGATATCCGATTCCAGGTAGCCGGTGCCCACGTCCTGCACGGCGACGAGCCCCTCCGCCTCGACCTGTACGTGGCCGACGCCGGATGCGGCGAGCAGAGTCGCGATGGCCATGGTCAACCGACCCGTGCCGTACAGCACGACCGCGCTGTGCGCACGCCGGGTGAAGGCATCGTGGACGGGTTGGCGGGCACGTAACGACCAAAGGTCCACTTCGCCCGCCACCCGGCCGTGCCCGGCCGGAGCCCAGGCCTCCTCCACCAGGCCCAGCCTCGTGAGCGTGAGGAGGATTTCCCGCAACTGCTCCCGGTGCTCGCTCCCGGTCAGATCGAGCAGTTCGTCCAGCCGGTGACGGCCGTCGACCAGACGGAGCGCCCGCACCAGATCGGGCGACAGGTCGCTGGCCACCATGGCGTGCCGGGGGTCGAGCCCTATCTGGACTTCACCCGGACGCCGGTCGAAGACGCCGAGGCCCGCCTTCAGCCGGGGGCGCCGTGGGAGCCGGTGGTCATGACGGATTGTCGTCGTTTGGTCACTCATGCATCACAGCTTCGCAAATCCCGCTAACAGTCGGCTAACCGCAAGGCCGAGTTATCCACAGGTGGAATTCCTTGTGGATAACTCGGGTGTTCCGCCTTCGAGGCCTCCCAACTTGTCGGTGCCTGCCCTTAACGTTGACGCGTGGCGAATGCACGGGTGCCCTCCTTGAGGGGCGGGGACAAGACGGAGCCGGCAGGTGCTTCCCAGCAGAAGATCGAAGTCCGGCGCAGCGCGCGCAGGCGGAGCACAGTCACGGCGTACCGGGACGGCGACACGCTCGTCGTGCTCATTCCGGCCGGGATGAGCCGCGCCGAAGAGAAGCATTGGGTGGCGGAGATGGAGCGCAAGCTCCAGCGCACCGAGTCGAGGCGCGCCTCGCCGGCGCGGCAGTCCGACGCGGCCTTGCTGGCACGGTGCGCCCAGCTGTCCGCGCGGTATCTCGACCGGGACACCCTCCCGAGGTCCGTGAGGTGGGTGCCGCCAATGCGCACCCGGTGGGCCTCGTGCACACCGACGGACAGGACGATCCGGGTGAGTGAACGGCTTCGCGACGTCCCGTCGTGGGTCCTCGACTACGTGTTGGTGCACGAACTCGCCCATCTGCGCGTGCACGGCCACGATGCCCGGTTCTGGGAGCTGGTGCGGCGTTACCCGAAGACCGAGCGTGCGATCGGCTACCTGGAGGGGCTGTCGGCGGCCGCGGGCTGGGGGATCAGCGAGCTGGACGAGGAGTGAGCGGAGTAGAGATGAAGCAAGGGATGTTTGCTACCGCCCATCAGTAGCAAACATCCCTTGCTTCGGAAAACGGGGTGGGTCAGGGCTTGGCCTCGCCTGATCCTGAATCTGAATTGTCTTCGGATTCACCTTCGGGCTTCTGCGTGCGCTCGAGTTCGGCGAGCGGATCCACGGTGTCGAGCCCCGCCTGCTCGCTCAGACGGTCGCTGAACTCCAGCGGGTCGTCGAGGTCTTCGGCGGTGGGCATCAGGTCCGGGTGCGACCAGAGTCCGTCGCGCTTCTCGATGCCATGGCGATCGCCCACGAGCTTCCACAGTGCGGAGGCCGCGCGCATGCGGCGGGGCCGCAGTTCCAAGCCCACCAGGGTGGCGAAGGTCTGCTCGGCGGGACCGCCCGTGGCACGTCGGCGGCGCAGGGTTTCCCGAAGCGCGTCGGCGCCCGGCAGCCGATCGCCGACCGCCTCCGCCACCACCACGTCCACCCAGCCTTCGACCAGCGCCAGCAGTGTTTCGAGACGGGTCAGTGCGGCCTGCTGTTCGGGTGTCGTCTTCGGTTCGAGCAGGCCGGACGACATCGCTTCTTCGATGCTCGCCGGGTTGCTCGGGTCGACCTGCCCGGCCAGCTGTTCCAGTGAGGAGGTGTCGACCTTGATCCCGTGCGCAAACTCCTCCACCGTCGCGAGCAGCCGTTGCCGCAGCCACGGCACGTGACTGAACAGCCGCTGATGTGCGGCCTCACGTGCGGCGATGAAGACGAGGACTTCGCTGTTCGGAAGCTCGAGCCCCTCGGTGAACTTCTCGATGTTCGCGGGAAGCAGAGCGGACGTCGCGTCCGGGCCCAATGGCAGGCCCACTTCGGTGGAGGTCAACACCTCGGAGGCGAGCTGCGCGAGCGCGTTGCCGAGCTGGGAACCGAAGGCCATTCCCCCCATCTGGCCCACCATGGACAACAGCGGCCCAGCCGCCTGCTTCGCTTCCGCAGGCAAGGCCTCCACCCACGCACCCGAAACCTGCCGGGCAACCGGGTCGCACAGCCGCTGCCATGTCGGCAACGTCTTCTGCACCCAGTCCCGCGCGGACCAGGCCACCGTCTTGTTCGCGCCCGCGGGCAGAATCGTCGCCCCGTCCAGCCACAGCTCCGCCAGGTGAGCCGCGTCCCGGACAGCGCTGTCGGAATCTCCGCCCGAGGCGAAACCGATCTTGCTCCCCTCGGTCCCGCTCAGCTTCTGTAAGGCGATCTGCTGGGCCAGGTCGTAGTTGACCGGCCCGCTCGAACTGCCCGCCTGGCTGAGCATCTGGCCCAACTGGCTCAGCATCTGGCCGAGCTGGTTGAACGCATCGGCGCCGGACTGGGGGCCACCGCCTTCCGGTTCGTTTTCGCCGCGCTTGTCGGGATCGGGGAGTCCGAAGCCGAACGGGAGATTGCTCATAACACCACCGTACGCGGCTGTCGCCCAGGACACGTCGCCAGCCGTGACCGTTATCCGGGCACGACCAGGGCTGGTGATCGGAACCTTACGTCGGTCACCGTACGCTGTCTCGGGTGAGCGAGTCCCACGAGGAAACCACAGGTGGAGGAGCCGTCCCGGTGAGCGCGGCCGATTCTGGCCCCGACGCGGTCACCCGTGCCAAGCATGCTCGCCGTACGCCTCCCCCGCATGGGCAACAGCGGCTGAGCCGGCGGGGCTGGACCGTGGTGGCAAGTGGTGTTTTCGTGCTCGTGTTCGGGCTGATCGGCGCCTTCGTCCGGGTGCCGTACGTGGCGATCGGCCCCGGCCCCACCTACGACACGCTCGGCAACGTCGACGGCGCTCCGGTCATCCAGATCAACGGGCAGCAGACCTACCCGACGGCCGGGGAACTGCGCATGACCACCGTGTCCCTCAACGACCAGATCAGCCTGTTCGGTGCACTCGGCCTGTGGGCGAGTGGGCGGTACGCGCTCGCCCCCCGCGAGGAGTACTTCAAGCCTGGGGAGAGCGACGAACAGGTCCAGCAGGAGAACGTCAAGGAGTTCCAGGACTCCCAGAGCAACGCCGAGGTCGCGGCGCTGAAGCACCTCGGCTACCCGGTCAAGGTGCTGGTGCAGGAGGTCGTGTCGGGCAGCCCCGCCGACCACTTGCTGTCCGCGGGCGACCGACTGCTCGTGGTCAACGGCAAGTCGATCGCACAGGAAGAAGACGTGCGAGCCGCGCTGGCGGGCACCCGGGCCGGGCAGACGGTTTCCCTCACGTTCCAGCACGGGAACGACGCTCCGCGGACCGGCTCGCTGACCCTTGCCGCGAACCCGGACCCGAAGCAGGAACAAGGCTTCATGGGACTTCAGCCGATCGACCGGGCGGATGTTCCCTTCGACGTGAAGGTGTCGCTGCAGAAGGTCGGCGGTCCTTCCGCCGGTCTGATGTTCGCGCTGGCGATCGTCGACCGGCTCACCCCGGGAGCCATGGTGTCCGGGGAGCACGTCGCGGGAACGGGCGAGATCGATGAGAAGGGCAACGTGGGGGCCATCGGTGGCATTTCGTTCAAGGTGATCGGAGCACGCGAGGCCGGGGCGACGGTGTTCCTCACGCCCGCGACCAACTGCGCGGAGGCGACTGCCGCGGCCCCGTCCGGCCTGAAACTGATCAAGGTGACCAGCCTCGACAGCGCACTCACCGCCCTCGAGGACCTCAAGGCCGGGAAGGCGACCCCTTCCTGCTGACCGGGCCGTGAACTGGAGCAAGGGACGTTTACTACTGCCTCAGCCGTAGTAAACGTCCCTTGCTCGACATCCGAGATGTTCAGGGGGCGAGGGTGGCCCGCAATGCGTCGAGGAGGTTCGGGGCGAGGTCGGGGTTCTCGATGATCTCGTCGACGGGTTCGCCGCCTTCTTCATCCTCATTGGGGCGGCTGTAGCCCCGCAGGCGCATCACGCAGGCGGCGGGGCCGTCTCGCAGCACCGCGGCGACCAGGCGGGCCTCGGTGCGGTCGGGATGGTTCGCGGCGGCCTTGCGCAACCGCTCGATGTCGGTGACCTCCTGGTCCGGCAGTTCGGCTTCGGCGCTCGGCGGGAGGACGATGATCTCCTGGGAGACCGCGCAGCCCGCGACGGCATCCGGCCAGCCGATCCGGCCCAACGCCTCGGCCAGGTCGCCTTCGAGAGCCGCGTCCTGCGCCACCGGGGTCAGCGGGCTCTCCGTGTCCAGTTCGTCCGCAAGGTCGGGTTGCTCGGCGAGCAGGTCCTTGGTGGACACGAGGGCGAACAGCTGTGGTGGCTGGTCCCAGCCGGCCGAGGCGACGAACTCCTCGACCTCGCGGGCGACCGCCGCCACCGGGGAGGCCTGTTTCTCAGGGGATGCCATCACTTAATGGTGTCAGGCGAACGGCCACCCTGGGTGCCCGGTGTCCGATTCGGGCGGCCCCGGGAACCCGGAGCGGCCTCCGTAGAGTTAGGTAACCAGGGGTAGCGTGCGGTTTCAGTGCCCCCGGAAAGATCTCGCGACAACAGGAGCGTGTGACAGTGGCCAACCGGCCCCCTGTGAGCTTGCCGAAGCTGTCTCGCCGCAGCCGGATCCTGCTCATCATCGCCGCCGTGATTGTCCTGGCGCTGCTCCTCGGGGCAAGACTGCTGGACACCTACATCAACTGGCTGTGGTTCGGTGAGGTCGGCGCTCGCCAGGTGTTCAACACCGTCGTGGTGACCCGCATCGTCCTGTTCTTCGCGATCGGGCTGCTCGTGGGGGGCTCGCTCGCACTGAGCCTGTGGATCGCCTACCGCACCCGCCCCGTGTTCGTGCCGTTGTCCGGCGCGGACGAACCGCTGTCCCGCTACCGCTCGGCGGTGGTCGGCCGCATCCGGCTGTTCGGCATCGGGATCCCGCTGGTCGCCGGTCTGATCGCGGGCGCAACCGGGGAGGGCGACTGGCAGCGGGTGCAGTTGTTCCTCCACGGCACCAGCTTCGGCCAGACCGACCCCGAGTTCGGCAACGACATCGGCTTCTACGCCTTCTCGCTGCCGTTCTACGAGTGGCTGCTCGGCTGGCTCTTCGTCGCCACCACGATCGCCTTCATCGGGGGCCTGATCGCGCAGTACCTCTTCGGGGGGATCCGGCTGGCAGGCCGCGGCGGCCAACTCTCCGGACCCGCCCGCGTCCAGCTGGCCGTGACCGCCGGTCTGTTCGTCCTGCTGAAGGCCGTCGAGTACTTCTTCGACCGGTACAACCTGTTGCTGTCCGACCGCGGAGCGCCGCTGTTCAACGGTGCCACCTACACCGATCTCAACGCGGTGCTGCCGGCCAAGCTGATCCTGCTGTGCATCTCGGCGATCTGCGCCGTCGCGTTCTTCGCGGGCGCGTTCCTGCGCAACATCCAACTGCCCGCCATCGCCCTGGTGCTGCTCATCCTGTCCGGCGTGCTGGTCGGCGCGGCCTGGCCCGCGATCCTCGAGCAGTTCTCGGTGAAGCCGAACGCCAACCAGAAGGAAGCGCTTTCGATCAGCCGCAACATGGCGGCCACGAAGGACGCGTTCGGGCTGAACAGCGTGCAGTACATCGACTATTCGGGAGCTGGGCAGGCCACCGCCGCGCAGATCAGCTCCGACACGACGACCGTGCCGAACATCCGCCTGCTCGACCCGAACGTGCTCTCCCCGACCTTCACCCAGCGTGTCGGCCGCGAGAACTTCTACGGTTTCCCGGCCAAACTCGACATCGATCGCTACGAGGTCGGCGGCAAGACGCAGGACTACATCGTCGCCGCGCGGGAGATCAACACCGCGAACCTGACCGGCAACCAGACCAGCTGGATCAACAAGCACATGGTGTACACGCACGGCAACGGCTTCGTCGCCGCGCAGGCCAACACCATCGACCGCGCGGTCAGCAGCGCCAACAGCGACGGCGGCTACCCCATCGCGGC
This sequence comes from Amycolatopsis rhizosphaerae, assembly GCF_007713715.1. Taxonomy (GTDB): domain Bacteria; phylum Actinomycetota; class Actinomycetes; order Mycobacteriales; family Pseudonocardiaceae; genus Amycolatopsis_E; species Amycolatopsis_E rhizosphaerae. The sequence goes on along the minus strand of NZ_VJWX01000112.1, from coordinate 1,766 downwards.
GACCAGTGACACGCAGAACCCGACCGGCGCGGGGCTCGACCCGGCCAACCCCGCGGCACCCGGTATCCCGGTGAGGGAGCCACGGATCTACTACGGAGAGCTGACCAACGATTACGCGATCGTCGGCGGTCAGCCCGGCAAGGCGCCCGGCGAGTACGACAGTGCCGCCAACAGCAACTACCGCTACGACGGTTCCGGCGGCGTCCCGATCGACAACCTGTTCAACCGGCTTGCCTTCGCGGCCAAGTACGGGGAACGCAACATCCTGTTCTCCGCTGCCATCAGCGACGGCTCCAAGATCATGTACAACCGTGATCCGCGGCAGCGGGTCCAGATGGTGGCGCCGTGGCTGACCGTGGACGGCGACCCCTATCCCGCCGTGGTGGGCGGCCGGGTCCAATGGATCGTCGACGGCTACACCACGCTGAACAACTACCCGTACGCGCAGCAGACCGCGCTCGGCCAGGCGACCGAGGACTCGCTTACCGGGGTCGCCCGCCAGGCCAACAGCACGATCAACTACATCCGCAACTCGGTGAAGGCGACCGTGGACGCGTTCACCGGGACGGTCACGCTCTACTCGGTCGACGACAAGGACCCCGTGCTCAAGGCCTGGGAACAGGTCTTCCCCGGCACCGTGACGCCGAGCTCCGCGATCTCGCCCGAGCTGCGGGCGCACTTCCGGTACCCGGAGGATCTGTTCAAGGTGCAGCGTGAGCTGCTCGCCAAGTACCACGTGGGCGACCCGCAGGAGTTCTACACGACCAACACCTTCTGGAACGTCCCCCAGGACCCCACCCAGGAGGGCGGCACGAACCTCGAGGCTTCGGGCCTGGCCAACCAGCCCGGCTACTACGTGCTGGGCCAGGCGCCGGGGGAGGGCAAGACGACGTTCCAGCTCACCAGCCCCCTGACGGCCCTCCAACGGCAGTACCTGGCGGCGTGGATGTCGGTATCGTCCGACCCGGCCGACTACGGCACCATCCGGGTCCTGAAACTGCCCACCGCCGCCGGCGGCAACAGTCAGGTCGACGGGCCCGTCCAGGTCCAGAACAAGTTCCAGAGCGACTCACGGTTCGCCCAGGAACGCACCCTGTTCAGCAACCAGAGCGTCACCGTCATCTTCGGCAACCTGATCACGCTTCCGCTGGACGGAGGGTTCCTCTACGTCGAACCCGTCTACATCCAGCAGCGCAACCAGAACAGCTACCCGCAGCTCGCCAGGGTGCTGGTCTCCTACGGGTCGAAGATCGGCTTCGCCTCGACCCTCGGTGACGCACTGAAGCAGGTCTTCGGCGACGGGGCGAACCAGTCCGCCACCCCGCCGACACAACCCTCCCAGTCCACACCGACCAGCCCGACGACGCCGCCGCCCGGGTCGAACTCCACGGTGCCGCCGGCCGCCGGAGCGAACCCTGCGCTCGACAAGGCGGTCGCCGACATCCAGACGGCGCTCAGCCAGCTGAAGCAGGCCCAGCAGAGCGGCGATTTCGCCGCCCAGGGGCAGGCCCTCGCCGCGCTCGACGCCGCTACCCGCGCCTACGAGGCCGCGAAGAGCAGCGGAGGAACGACCTCCAACACCCCGACGACGACCCAGCCCGGCGGATGATCGATTGTTAGCGGTACCCCGCTCACACCTCGGCGAAACCAGGGCGTAAGCTGGTAGTCACAACGCGGGGTGGAGCAGCTCGGTAGCTCGCTGGGCTCATAACCCAGAGGTCGCAGGTTCAAATCCTGTCCCCGCTACCAGAGAAAGAGGCCCGATC
>NZ_VJWX01000111.1 GCF_007713715.1 Amycolatopsis rhizosphaerae | reverse complement strand
AGCCGAGGTCCAGCGTGACCCGCCCCGGCGCCGGGACCAGGTCGAAGAACTCGGTGCGGTAGCGCCAGTACGAATCCAGGCCGGGTTCCCGCGCCCAGGCGATCCACTGTTCCGCGTGGTCTTCCCACGCCTGGCCCGTCTCGGTGATCGCTTCGCTCATGGAGCGACCGTAACGCCGACCGTGCTCACCGACGAGCGGTTATCGCCCTTGGCGGCGTTCACCCCAGTAGCGGCTGGTATCGCACGCATGAACGCGACATGATCGATTTCCCCGGCAGGGAGGTCGCGTTGTCAGGCGTCGTGAACACCTTCGTCGACATACTCGTGTTCGGCGGGCTCGGTTTCCTCGGCGTGGCGGCGTTTTCGCTGCGCAACACCGCCCCGCCGAAGACACCGCCGTTCGCCCGCCCCCGGTCCACCAGTTCCGACAGCGGGCTCCGTGGGGACAACAACGCCGTCTTCCTCACCGATCGCGGTTTCCTGTTCCGCACGCGGTGGTTCTTCACCGCCACCGGATGCCCGCCCGTCCGGCTGCGCCGTGAAGAGGTGGGCCGCATCCAGGCGTTGCAGTGGCGGGAACCCGTGCAGGTCACGACGTTCCGGCCGCGCACGTGGTGGATGTTCGAGGACAACTTCTACTGGGAGGCCGCCGGGTACACCGCCCCGGACGTGCTGGCCCTCGTCCGGGACCGGGAGCGGCGCCGGCGCAACAGGCTGGAGCGCGCACACACCGCGCTCAAAATCGAGCAGCAGCCCCGGAATCGACGACAGCACATCCCCAAGGAGGTGCGCCGCCTGGTTTTCGAACGGGACGGCGGCCGCTGCGTCGAATGCGGCACGAACTTCGACCTGCAGTACGACCACATCCTCCCGGTGGCCCGCGGCGGCGCGACGTCCCCCGAGAACCTGCAGCTCCTGTGCGGCGACTGCAACCGCGCCAAGGGTGCCACGCTGTGAAGGAACCGGTCTCCCCGCGGCCCGCCCGCCGTTCCTACGCCGCGGCGAGTTCGAAACGCTGGAACAAGGCCAGCGGGAACCGGCCGACGGGCACGAGCGTCCGCGTCACCCGCCGGTGCTGCCGTGCGGCCGAGGACCGGACGCGCCCACCGGGAACCCAGCGGATGTCGTAGATCCACAGCCGCGCCTCGGCACGGGCGACGCGGGTCAGGGAGGCGATGGCTCCGTCGACATCGGTCCAGTGGTGCAGGCTCGCGGTGGACACCACGATGTCGGCGGAGCCGTCCGGGAGCGGGAGGTCGGCGAGATCGGCCACGCTGAACTCGACGCGTTCGGAGAGCCCTTCCCGCACGGCGCGCCGCCTCGCGACCTCGATCATGCCGGGTTCCAGATCGATGCCGTGCACCCGGAGATCGGAGCGACGGGTGGCGATCTCCACGGCCAGTTTTCCACTTCCGCATCCCGCGTCCAGCACCACGGCACCTTCGGGCGCGGCTGCGGCTACGTCGTCGGCGACCCGCCAGTACACCGGCTCGAACACCCTGCCCTCGTGCCGGTCGTAGGACTCCCCGTTCGCGAGGCGGTGGCGTTGGACCAGCTCGTTCAGTGCCTTCAACATGAGCACTCCTATAATCGTTGACAGTAGCAACTGTCATCGATGCTAACGTCAACAGTTGCCATTATCAACCATGGAGGTGCGGTGTCGAGTCCCGATCCCGAGTTGCTGGAGCCTGTGCTCACGAAGGTGATGCGGCTGGCCGCGATGCACGGCGACGCGTCTGCCGAGGTCACCCCCGGGGTTGCGCTGACCACGGCTGAGGGCGTGCTGCTCGTCGAGCTCCTGGCGATCGGCGGGGCGACGCAACAGCAACTGGCTGACCGGCTGAGCCTCGACAAGAGCCGGGTCAGCCGGTTGTGCCTGGCGCTGGAGCGCAAAAAGCTCATCACGCGCGAGCGGGACGAACACAACCGGCGCAACCTCGTCGTCAGGATCACCGAACTCGGAGAACAGGCGGCGACCCGGCTGCGCCGGACCTGGCGGGATCGCCACGAGCGCATGCTCGCCGCCATGAGCGCGGAGGAACGGAACGGACTCCTGCTCGGTCTCCGCGCGATCATCAGGGAGTTCGGCGCCCCGCACGGGGGATGACCAGGCGCGGAGATCATTCCGGGCTGAGAACCCCCTCAGACCCCTGGCTCTAGCGTGGCTGCCATGACCACGGGGAATCCCACTGTGCCAAGGTTTGTCAACGTCGTCGTGCGGACTCTGCTGCGCACGCCGGCGCACCGCCTTCTCAGCAGGAACACGATGCTGCTGTCGTTCGCCGGGCGGAAGACAGGGAGGGTCTACACCATTCCGGTGAGCTACCTTCGCGAGGGAGAGGTCATCACCTGTTACACCGACAGCGGTTGGTGGAAGAACCTTCGCGGGGGCGCGCCCGTGTCCGTGAGCGTCGCCGGGCGGCGGTTACGAGGGGTCGGTGAGGTCGTGACACAGGCGCATCAGGCCGCGGTGGAAAGCCTGCGCACCTTCCTGGTCAAATCACCCCGCGACGCGAAATACCACGGCGTGACGTTGGCGCCGAACGGCGATCCCGACGCCGGGGACCTCGACCGTGCCGCCCGCACGAGCGCGATGATCCGGATCCGCCTCATGCCGGAGTGATGGTCACGGTGGCCGCGAGTCCGCCACCGAGGGCCAGTCGACGGTCTCAAGCCGGTTGGACGACTTGACGGCCTCGATGAGAACGCCGGTGCCACTGACTTTCGTGCCGGACAGGTCCCAGTCGGTCCACACGAACCAGGAACGGTCACGGGGCCAGAAGTTGGTCGGCGAGGACGGGTAGGCACCCCCCGGTTCTCGATCAGGTCACCGATGGCCGCGAGGGGGCCTTGCCAGACGTGCGGTGTGTCGAAGTCGGCTGCGGCCAGCGAGCAGTAGAAGACGACGCACGTCGTGTCGCGACCGTCCGACGAGTGCTCGGCCAACACCGAGACCAGTGCCTCGAGACTGGCTTCGTCGAGCGAACCCTCCGCAGGGGGCTCGAAACTCAACGGCCAACTGCGGTGGGGGAACCAGCGGTACGACGGCGGAAATGCCTGGTCCGGCAGACACGGTCCATCGCCCCAACCGAGGTGGTCTCGCCACAGCAGTCGCCTCCACGGCGCGCCGGGGCGCACGGTAAACCCGAGCGGCATGCCCGTGACCGTGGATACCTCGTCAAGGTTGAGCTGCCCGATGATCGCCGGAGAAGCCTCACCGGAGGCGAGCCTTCTCCGGTAATGATCGTCGTGACTGCCGAGACCGTCCAGGCCGCTGTTGTGGTACATCGCGTGCAGGACCCACGTCGACGCGTGCCACCCCTGCTGGTCATAGCCGGTCACAGCCCCGATGCCGTCGCGGTCGGCCAGCCAACGCAACGCACTCGCAGGGTCCACCACTCGGCGCATCGACACGGCAACCATCTTCGCGGGTCAAGGCGCCTTACTCCAGTGGATTACCGTTCACTGCTCATGCCTTTTGTCTTGCCGAGTTCGACCTGTAGGAGCCGGGGGGATATCACAAAACCGCCACGGGAATAGGCCGAAATCGCTCGCGTGCTGGAGTGAACCGTCAGCCGCTCCAGCCTTAATTCACGCGCGAGATTCACGACCGCCTCGATCAGCCGACTTCCAAGGCCGGCGTCCCTGTGCTCCGGCAACACGTAAACGCACTGCACGTCGCCTGACGCACGGTCAAGGGCGTGCGGGGTCGGCACGCGCTGGATGATCGCCAGCCAGGCCATGCCGATGACCGCCTCGCCGCGGACCATGACCAGGCAATGGTGCGAGGACTTGTGCACCTGTACCCAGCTCACGAACCGGCGCACGAACTCCTCCTGGCCGGTGCCGGGTGAGCTCCCATTTTCCAGCACCCACCGCCACCGAAGCTCGGCGACCGCACTCAATTCGTCTTCCTTGGCAGGTCGAACAGTGATGTCGTCCACGCTTTCATCCTGGCCTGGATCACCTCACTGGACGGCGGAAACCGGCGCCTGCCAGACTGGACGGCGTGCGCCTGGACCAGCGGCTGATCGACGCCGCCATCGAACTGCTCGACCACCGATGGCCCGGGGCCGACTATGCGGTGGCGGCCGCCGCGTATCTCGACGACGGCGAGATCCTGACCAGTGTCGGTCTGGACAACATCAACGCCGCTGCGGGGCTGTGCGCGGAGACCGGCAACATCTGCCGGGCGTACACCCTGAACAGGACCCTCACGGCCTCGGTGTGCGTTGGCAGGGAAGGCGACGGCCCGATCAATTTCCTTGCTCCGTGCGGCATCTGCCAGGAGCGGCTCGCGCTCTGGGGGCCCGGCGTCGAGGCTGCCGTCCCCAAGCCGGGCGAGGAGCGTGGCTGGGGTGTCCGCACCCTCGGTGAGCTCAACCCCGTCTACTGGGCCACCCAGTTCACCGATGGCAGCTGGCCCTCGCTCGCCGAGCACCGCTGATCAGGAGCCGGTCATCCTGACAAGCGCGACAAGATTCCGAGGTCAGGGAAGTTTGGGCCAGGTCGCGGCTGCGACGGTTTTGGCGAAGGCGCAGGGGTCTTTGATGGACTCGGGGACGCGGACCCGGAGCTTCGCGTATTCGTAGACGCCGGGCCATGACGTGGCGCCGACTATGGTTCGGAGGCTGCAGTACCCGGCAGATTGACTGACGATCGTTATCTGATCGTCGATCGTGATCTTCGTTCCCCCGGTTGGCTGGGCGCTGTACTCGTCGATGAGCTGAACCTCGGTGGTGTCGACGGGATTGAGCCAGATGCAGCGGTGCCGGTTTGGTGCCGGGATCACTTCGAGTCCGCTTGCCGGGCCCAACACCTCGAGAGGATCGGGCATCAGAGTGCACATATCGAACTTGCCGAGATAGGCCCCCCGGTCATAATGGCCGGCCTTCCTCGTGGTGACATGTTCGACAAGTCCGGCGAAGACAGCCTCTTCCACGGTGCACAGCGCGGCACGCTGGTCCACGGTACCGATGTTGTTGTCGGTGAAACCGACAGTGACCGACAGATGAGTACCGTCGGCGAAAGTCAAGTACCGCAAGCACGATGTCGGGTGGACGAAGAACGTTCCGCGCTGGACCTGCAGGCCCTGATCCAGCGGGGTCGCGCTGACATCGGGACCTCGCTCCGGATCTTCCTTGGCGGCCGCGAGTTCGCCCACCTGAACCAGGATGTCGCGACCGCCGACGGTGCCGAACTCATAACACACATTGGGGTCGGAGATGACGTGACTACGAATTTTTACTCCGGCACCGGCGGCCTTGTCCTGGTCCAGCAGACTGCAGAAGTCAAGCGAGCCGAAGTCGCCCAGCGCCTGCTCCGGGTGCAGTGGCTCCGGGGCGACCGACGGCGGAGTGGCCGGGGGTGATGAAGGAACATCACGTTGCGGCGTCGGGGTACCAGTGGTGCCAGTGGAGGTGCAGGCCGCAAGAAGAACCGCGACCAGGACGACGAGCCAGGATCGTGCCACGGTCGGAACGTCTGTTTCCCAGGGGCCGTCGTTACATATTGCGACCGAACTGTCCGTCCGAGCTCAGGATGCGTGTCATCTGCGCTGGGCGACGGTGAGCCGGGCCGCCTCCACGACCGCTTCGAGCCGTCGGCTGTGTGCGCCCCGCCAGTACACCCGGCCGCAGGCCCGGCAGCGGGCGAATTCCCAGTACATGCGGCGGGTTCCGGGCAGCAGCCGGTGCGCCACCTCCGCCTTCGGCACCGGCGACAGCTCTCCGTTGCACGCGGTGCACCGGGTCCAGGGGGCCAGCGGCGGCGCGAACCGGTCCAGCACGTCGCGCAACTGGTCGTCCGAGTGGGCGCCCCGCACGTAGGCGCCTCGCCACAGCACGTGTCGCCGCAGCAGCCCCCGGTCCTGAGTGAGCAATACCCGCCGCTCGTCGTTGGCCTGCTCGATCAACGTGTCGTCGTCGAGATCGTTGGCGTAGGCGGTGTTAATGCCAACGAGACGCAGTTTCCGGGCCAGCGCACCGAGATGCACGTCGAGGACGAAGCGCGGCGCGGGTACCGGCTCGGGGCGGGACACGGCCGCCACGGTGATCACGTCGCCGGCCGAGGGGCGGTTCGACGGGGTCCTGGCCCGGCCGCCGACCAGGATGGGCCCCACCTCGGGCAGCGGGATGCCTAGCGATTCGATCACCTGTCCCAGTGAGGACGTGCCGTCGAAGGAGACCCGCACCCGCTCGCGCCGCCGCCGCGCCGCGAGGAACGGCCTCAGCTCCGTCGCAACGTGTACTTCCAGCTCGGCGGCACCCATCCGTCCAGCATGCGCCGTTGCCTTGCCTGGGAGTATTTGGGCCAGGTTGGGACGGACCTGCCCGGTTAGGCTCGGGGTGTGGCGGAAACCAAAGGGCTGGGCTCGGTGCTCCGTTTCTGGCGGGATAACACCACCCCGGAGGCTGCCGGGATCAGCCGAGGGGGCCAACGGCGAGTTCCGGGATTGAGACGCGAGGAACTGGGACTGTTGGCGGGGGTGTCGGCGGACTACATCAGACGTCTTGAGCAGGGGCATGGGCGCCCGTCGCGGGAGGTGCTGGAAGCGCTTGCCCGAGCGCTGCGGTTGAGCCGCGAGGACTATGAGTATTTCTGTGTGCTCGCAGGGTATTCACCGGTGGGCGACGGTTCCGTACCGCAGCACGTCGGTCCCGGCGCACAGCGCCTGCTCGGTCGCCTGACCGACATACCGATATGCGTCTGCGACGCCGCGTGGACGGTCATTCTGTGGAACGGAGCCTGGGCGTCGGTGATGGGCTGTGGCCCGGCACCCGGTCCGGGACGAGACCGCAATGTGGCCTGGCGCCTCTTCGCCGGAGTGCCTGGCGCATTCTTCCGTTCCTCAGGGCAAACGGCCCGATTCGAGGCCACGGTCGTCGCCGACCTGCGGACGGCGGTCGCGAAGTATCCGGCGGACGTCGGTCTGAGCAGCCTCGTGGCCGATCTGACCGCATGCAGCCGACGTTTCCGTTCCCTGTGGCTGAATGGCGACACCACGAGTATCCGCGCGGAACAGGTGGTCTTGCGGCATCGCGATGTGGGAGAAATCGGCGTCGACCTCGACACGATGGCTTTCGACGACGGTGACCTGCGGTTCATCTTCTTCACCGCGGCCCCTGGCACGGCTGACGCGATTCGCCTCGCCGCGGCAGGTGGGCAGCGACCGCCGGTCTGAACGGCGCCTGGCCCGTACCGGAAATCCCGATCCTCGGGCGATCTGTCACACCGTTTTTCGCATAACCAAGGAGCAATGATCATTCATGTCGACCATCACCCAGGGACGTCACGCGCGGCATCCCGCGGAAGCCGAACTGGTTGAGCGGGCCGAGGCAATCGTGCCGACGCTGTCGGCTCACGCGATGGAGGCGGAGAGCACGTACCGGCTGGCGCCCGCTTCCGTCGCTGCGGTTCGCGAAGCCGGCCTGTTCGCGCTCACCGTTCCTCGCGATGCCGGTGGGTTCGAGGCCGACCTGCGCACGCTGGCGCGGGTGGGCATCGCCTTGGGGAGCGGATGTCCGTCGACGGCCTGGGTGACGTCGTTGTCGGCCTTCTCCAAGAGGTCGGTCGGCGCGTTGGTGCGGGATGACGCCCGGGCAGCCTATTTTTCCGATCCTCACGCCCTCGTGTGTGCCAGTTCGGTCGCCGCGGGACACGGGGAAGAGGTCGCGGGCGGCCTCCGGCTGTCGGGGCGCTGGCACATGGCTTCCGGGTGTGAGGACGCGGAGTGGGCCTTCCTGCTTGTGCCGGTCCTTCGAGACGGCGCACCGGCCGGGGTGGGGTCGGCGCTCGTGCGGATCTCCGAACTCGCCATCGAACACTCCTGGCGAGGCGCGGGACTCGCGGGCACGGGAAGCCACACGCTCGTCGCCGACGGGCTTGTGGTCTCCTCCGGCTTCGTCCGGCCACCGGCCAACGGACGAATCACACCGCCGCCGGCGGTCGTCATCGGCGCGGTGGTGGCACACCTCGCCCCGATGATCGGCGCGGCAAGGGGTGCGCTGGCCGCCGCCGGTGACCTGTTCGCCGGCAGCTATGTGCCTTCTCAGACCACCCACCGGCGGCTCACGGATTCGCCTCTGGCCCGGCACCTCTATGGGCAGGCCACCCACCTTGTCGACACCGCCGTCGGCCGGATACTGGATGTCGCCGGAGAACTCGACGCCATGGACCCCACCGATTCCGTGCCCGTACGCGAACGTTCACGGCTGCGTATGCACCTGGTATCCGCCGCCCGGGAATGCCGCCAGGCGAGCGAATACCTGCTCGACGCGCACGGCGCGAGCGGTTTTGCCGCCGACAACCCACTGCAGCGCTTCTGGCGGGACCTGGCGGTCGGCACCCGGTATCACGGCCTCAACTCCTATGTCACGGAGGAAGACTACGACCGAGTCCTGCTCGGGCTCGAACCCCCGGTTTCCCTGGCGTTGTGACCGGTACACCGGCTACCAGGTGCCAACCGGCGCGAACCGCAAGGTCAACGACCCCGCCAAGTGGGTGTCGTCCCCGGAACACACGATGAGCCGCGGCGGGAGATAGGCAGGAAACGCCTGGTCAGCGACCAGGCGCGCCTTCGGTTCAGTGCCCCCGACGGGATTCGAACCCGCACTGAATCGATTTTAAGTCGACTGCCTCTGCCGGTTGGGCTACGGGGGCACCGCAAGAGTACTGCGGTGCCCCTGGGCTCAGGACCTGGAGGCCCGGGCGAACTCTTCCTTCGGGTTGTTGATCTGCCCGAGGGACACGACCTCGCGGCGGAACAGGCCGCCGAGCATCCAGTCGAGCAGGATGTGCACCTTGCGGTTGAAGGTCGGCATCGCCTTGAGGTGGTAGCCGCGGTGGAACAGCCACGCGGGGAAGCCCTTGATCTTCAGGTTCAGCGCGTCCGCGACACCCTTGTGCAGGCCGAGCCCGGCCACCGCACCCAGGTTCTTGTGGTAGTAGTCCTTCGGCTGGCCGCCGCGCAGCACGTGGATGATGTTGCTCGCGAGGTGCGTCGCCTGGCGCACGGCGTGCTGGGCGTTCGGCGGGCAGGTGGCGGTCGGGTCCTGCTCGGTGCGCGACAGGTCCGGGACGGCGGCGTTGTCCCCCGCGGTCCACACGTCGGGGTGCCCGACGACCTGCAGGGCGGCGGTCGCCTCGACGCGGCCGCGCTTGTCGATCGGCAGGTCCGAGTTGGCCAGCACCGGGTTGGCCTTCACCCCGGCGGTCCAGATGATGGTGTCGCTGTCGAACTCGGTGCCGTCGGAGAGCACCACGTGCCCGTTCTCGAACGACTTCGCCGCGGTGGACAGGAACACCTCGATGCCACGCTTTTCGAGCTGCTCGACGGTCCACACACCGAGGGTCTCGCGCACCTCGGGCAGGATCCGGCCCGCGGCCTCCACGAGCACCCAGCGGATGTCCGAGGGCTCGATGTTCTCGTAGTACCGCGTGGCGAAGCGGGTCATGTCCTCGAGTTCGGCGAGCGCCTCGATACCGGCGAAACCGCCGCCGACGACCGTGAAGGTGAGCAGCCGCTTGCGCAGCTCCGGGTCCAGGGTGCTGGCCGCCTCGTCGAGCTTGGTCAGCACGTGGTTGCGGAGGTAGATCGCCTCACCGATGGTCTTGATGCCGATGCCCTGCTCGGCCAGGCCGGGGATCGGCAGCAGCCGCGGGACCGCACCCAGCGCGACCACGAGCACGTCGTAGTTCAGCTGCTCGATGTGCCCGTCGGCGGCCTCGACCGTGACGGACTTGCGCTCGTGCTCGATCTTGTTGACGCGCGCGGTGAGCACATGGCACCGCTTGAGGACCCGCCGCAGCGGCACGACCACGTGCCGCGGTTCGATGGCGCCGGCCGCCGCCTCCGGGAGGAACGGCTGGTACGTCATGTGGGGCTGGGGGTCCACGATGGTGACGGACGCCTCGTTGGCGCGGAGCTTCTTCTGGAGTCCCAACGCGGTGTAGAGCCCGACGTAACCACCGCCCAGAATCAAGATCCGGGTCGGTTCCGACTTCGTTGCGGCCATGGCTGTATCTTCCCACTCTCCCCGGCCCATCGCTCGCGCACCCCGACCAGCTGTGACGGGGGTCGCCGTAGCAGGGCAAAACGATTCAGATCAACCCGGCTTCCCGGGCCGCCAATGCCAGTACATCCCTCAGCATCGCGGGGGTCAACCGGCCGGTGAAGGTGTTCTGCTGCGACACGTGGTAGCACCCGAACAAGGTCAGCGGAGGCTCCCCCGGCAAGGGCACCCGGGTGCCGTGACCGAACCTGGGCAGCGGTTTCGGCAGCGGGCGTACTCGTGCGATCACGGGAAGCAACGCCTGCCAGCCGAAGGCACCGAGCACCACGACGGCCCTCAGAGTGGGCCGGAGGAGTTCGAACTCACGCACCAGCCAGGGGCGACATTCGTCACGTTCGGCCGGTGTCGGCTTGTTCGCGGGTGGCGCGCAGTGCACGGGCGCGGTGATCCGGGTCCCGCGGAGTTCGAGTCCGTCGCCCGGGCGCGTGGATCGGGGCTGCGATGCCAGCCCGACGTCGTACAGCGCTTGAAAAAGCACGTCACCGGAGCGGTCGCCGGTGAACATGCGGCCGGTCCGGTTCCCGCCGTGCGCGGCCGGGGCCAGTCCCACGATCGCCAGCGAGGCCCCCGGCGGGCCGAAACCCGGTACCGGGCGTCCCCAGTAGGTTTCGTCCGCGAAGGCGGCCCGCTTGGTGGCGGCCACCTGTTCGCGCCACTGGACGAGCCGGGGACAGCGACGGCAGCGGGCGACGTCGGCGTCCAGTTCCGCGAGCGTGTTCGTTGTCACCAGCCCAGGCTAGGCCCGCCGCGCGGCCTGGATAGGTTTCCGGCATGGCCGACACCACAACTGACGAGACCAGTGAGCCGCAGGGCGAAACCAAGCCCGCGGCGCCGACCGACGATCTGGTCACCACCCGGCACACGCTCACCGTCAAACGGCGCAAGCTCGCCTACACGGCGCAGACGGGGCGGATCGTGCTGCGCAAGGAAGTGCTCACCGAAGGCAAGTTCGACGGGCACGTCGCCAAGGCCGAGGTGTTCCTCACCGCCTACACCCTCGACGGCGCCGAACCCGGCAGCCGCCCGGTGACCTTCGCCTTCAACGGCGGCCCGGGTGCGGCCAGCGTCTGGCTGCACATGGGCCTGCTGGGGCCGCGGCGCGTGGTGACCGGGGACGTCGACTCGCCCGAACCGCCGCCGTACCGGCTGGTGGACAACCCCGAAACCCTGCTGACGCACAGCGACCTGGTGTTCATCGACCCGGTGGCCACCGGCTACTCCCGCGCCGTGACCGGCGAACAGCCCAAGGACCACCACGGCTTCACCGCCGACATCGAATCCGTCGGCGAGGTCATCCGCCTGTGGACCTCGCGCAACGGCCGCTGGATGTCCCCCAAGTACCTCGCGGGCGAGTCGTACGGCACGCTGCGGGCCGCCGGGCTGGCCGCGCATCTGCAGGAGCGGCACGGCATGTACCTCAACGGCCTGATGCTGATCTCCTCCGTGCTGGACATGGGGGCGATCCGTTTCACGGAGGGCAACGACAGGCCGTACCCGCTGTTCGTGCCGACGTACGCGGCGATCGCGCACTACCACGGGCTTCACGGTGATCGCCCGCTCGACGACGTGCTCGCCGACGCGGAGGAATTCGCCGCGCGGGAGCTGCCGTTCGCGCTGGAACGGGGCGCCCGGCTGTCCACAGAGGAGCGTACCGCCGCGGTACGGACGCTGGCCTCACTCACCGGACTTGAAGAGTCCTATGTGGACAAGGTGAACCTGCGGATCGAACACGTCCGGTTCTTCACCGAACTGCTGCGCGACCGGGGGCTCACCACCGGCCGCATGGACGGGCGGTTCACCACGTGGGAGCCGGACGGCGGACGCGAGCACATGAGTGACGACGCGTCGATCTCGCGGCTGATGGGCGCGTACTCGGCCGGGTTCAACCACTACGTGCGGGCGGATCTGGGCTACGAAAGCGACCTGCCCTACGAGATCCTGTCGGTGGACGTCAACCAGGCATGGTCGTACTCCGACTTCGAAGGCCGGTCGGTGTCGGCGGTGGAATCGCTCAGCTCGGCGATGCGGGCGAACCCGCACCTGAAGCTGCACGTCGCGATGGGCTACTACGACGGCGCGACCCCGTACTACGCGGCCGAGCACGTGCTGGCGCACCTGGTGATCCCGGAGGAACTGCGGGAGAACATCGAATCCGCGTACTACCCGGGCGGGCACATGATGTACGTGCACGAGCCGTCGCGGATCCAGCAGTCGAAGGACCTCGCCGCCTTCGTCACCGCCAGCAGCAACCGGTAGTCGCCCGCGATCATTGGCCGTGAAGGGTCCCTTCACAGTCGTATCGACTGTGAAGGGACCCTTCACGGCACTCCTGCCGGTGGGTCAACGAAGTTCGTGCACGCCGGCGGAGTCGACCATGACGCTCGTCTGGGGACCGCCGGGGCCGCAACCGGGGCCGTTCGGGTAGGACAGCACGGGGGTCACCGTGAGCCGGGTCCCGGCCAGGGTCACCTCGACCGGCGCGGCGGGCAGGTCCGGGATCTCGGCGAAGCCGTGCTTCCCCCCGGTTTCCCGAGGCTGGGCCAGGCAGGCGTCGGACGGCTTCGGTCCGATGCAGGTCGCGCCCGCCGCCGTGGTCCCCGGTTCGAGCGGGACGGGATAGTCGTGGCACGTCCCGTTCCAGCAGGCGGTGAGGGTCAGCGAGGTGGTTACCGTCGCGACGGCCGGAGCCACCTCGACTCCGACGCCCACCCGGGTCGCGATCGCGGTGCAGGCGTGGGATTCACCGGAACCCGCCTGAGTTCCACACGCGGTCGCCGTCGCCAGGGCGAGCAGGGCCAGAAAGCGCATGCCGTAAGGACGGAAGGCGGGCGGGATCCGGTTGCATGGCCGAAAAACCGAGCCGTGAGGGATCCCCTCACGGCCGATATGACTGTGAGGGGACCCCTCACGGCAGCGCCGCGAGGGCGGAGGGTCAGCCGCGGAGGTAGCCGGCGCCGCGGGTGACCGCGGCGTAGGCATCGACGGCGCCGTGGCCGTAGAAGCCGTTGAACTCCGGCGTGCCCACACAGGTCGCGGTGAACGAGGCGTCCCGGCCCTCGTCGAGGTAGTCGACGGTGTTCGGCACCGGGCACGCGATGTGCGCCGCGGTCCCTTCGAGCACACGCTGCACGGCGTCAGGGCTCATACCGAATCCGCCCCGCGACGGCCTGCCGTACTGGGAAACGATCAGCGCGGCGACCCCGGTGGCGTGCGGCGTGGCCATCGAGGTGCCCTGCAGGTACTGGTAGTACCCGACGCGCCCGTCCGGGGCCACCGCCTTCTGCACGCCGAGCGCGATCCCGTCGGCCGTGAGGTTCCCGTCCTGGTCGATGGTTCCTTCGGCCACCCCGACATTGCGGGGGTAAGCGGAGAGGATCATGTTCTGGTTGGTGCGGTACCAGTCGGTGCCGAAACCGTCACGGAAGAAACCGCCGGGCGCGGATACCGAGATCTGCTCGGTGCCGTAGTTCGAGTAGTCGGCCTTGGCGCCGGAGGGGCCGAACGAGGAAACACCGATGGTGTGCGGGCCTTCGACGGGCAGCGACAGACAGCTCGCGTTGTCGATCGTCCGGTTGTGGGTGGAGCCCGCCGGGTAGTCGGGGCTGCTGGTGTCGGGCTGCGGCGCGCCGAGATCGGTGTGCTGGTTGCCCAGCGCCACCACCGAGGTCACGCCCTTGCGGTGGGCGTAGTTCAGCGCCCGGTCGATCGCCTCGATGATGGTGCGCTGCTCGATCTTCTGCTCGGCCGTGTCGGCCGCGTTGTTCGCGCAGTTGTACAGCCAGGGATCGACGTAGAACGACATGTTGACGACGTCGAGGCCCGCGTCGCCGGCGTAGGTGATGGCGTCGACGACGGGCTGGAGGAAGAAGAAACCGGAGTCCTGCCCGGCACGGACGTTGACCAGTGTCACGTTCGGCGCGACGCCGGAGATGCCGAAACCGTTGGCGGCGGCGGCGATGGTGCCCGCGACGTGCGTGCCGTGCCCGTTGTCGTCGTGGTCGGCGGGGTCGACGCAACCCCGGTATTCGCAGGGGCCGTCGACCACGGCGCCGGTCTCGTCGGTGGGGATGTCCCTGGTGAAGTTGCGCGAGTCGGCCGCGTCGAAGTTCGGCGCGATGTCGGGGTGCGAACCGTCGACGCCGGTGTCGATGATGCCGACCTTGACCCGCTTGTCGCCGGGCTGCACCGTCCGCGCGAGGTCGGAACGGACCGACTTCAGTCCCCACAGTTCGCTGTCGAGCGGATCCATGCCGGTCTGGACCGGTTTCCTGACGGCGCCCTCCCGGCCGCCCGAAAACCGCTGTTCCTTTTCCACCGCGTCCGGCTTGGCCGCTGCCCTGTCCTGCGGGGCACGGCCGATCGACGTCGCCCTGGCCGCGCCGTAAACCGCGCGGCTGGCCGAAATCCGCTCCACGAAACCGGAAGCGGGGGCACTGGCGGTGATCAGGCCGACCGCGGTGTTGCTGTGCAGGACGGTGCCGCCCGCGTCCCGGATCGCCTGTTCGGCGGCGGCGACGCTCTGCCCGCCCGCCGTCAGCACGGTGAATTCCGTGGCGGCACCGGAAAGCTGCGGTTGCGCCGCGGCGGTGGGCGCGGCGACGCCCGCGATGCCGCCGATCAGCGGCACGGCGAGCGCGGCGATGAGCAACCTCGTACGTCTCAAGGAAAATCCTCCTCACCAAAGGGTGAGCAGAACCTATCCAAGCTTCCGGCGAATCGGAACAAAAACCCTACTAAAGTCAGTGGTCACATTCCGGACGCGGCGGTACTGCCGCGCGTGTCCCACTGCTTGACCGTGAGGGGTCCCCTCACAGCACCGCGCAGCCCTGCTTGCAGGCGGGTCACCGCGGAGAAAGGCGCCCTCCCACGGGCCGAACGTGGGACTCGGGCTGCCGGAAGGTGGGACACAAGCGCCGGAAGGTGGGACTCGCCCATGCAAGGACCGACTTTGCCGGGGCCCTGGCCAATACGACGTGAGGGGACCCCTCACGGTCGCGTTGACGAGCGATCAGGCCGACGGGGTGGCCAGGGACAGCGCGATCCCGTCCAGGATGTCGTGCTCGCTGACCACCAGATCGGCCGGGCCGCCGCGCTCGGCCAGCTGCTCCGCGAGCACCCGCACGATCAGCGCGCCCCCGCCGATGACGTCCACCCTGCCGGGGTGGATCACCGGATTGGCCGCGCGGGTGGCGTGATCGGCCGCCAGCAGCTCGTCCGACATCCTCGCGATGTCCGAAAAGGACAGTCGGGACAGGTGCGTGCGCTCCGAATCGTAGGCGGGCAGTTCCTGGGCCACCGCGGACAGCGTGGTGACAGTGCCCGCCACCCCGATCCACGTCTTCGCCTTCGCCACGTCCACCACCTCGAAAGCATCTTCGAGCACCTCGGTGGCGAACGCGCGGGCCGCGGCGATCTCCTCACCGGTCGGCGGGTCGGACTTCAGCGCCCGCTCGGTGATCCGCACGCAGCCGATGTCCACCGACTTCGCGGAGGTCACCGAGGCCCGTTGCCCGTCCCAGTCCCCGAGCACCAGTTCGGTCGAGCCGCCGCCCACGTCCACCACGAGGAACGGCCCGTCGTCGGGATCCTGTTCGCCGACGGCGCCGGTGAAGGACAGCCGGGCCTCCTCGTCCCCGCTGATCACCTCCGCCTCCACGCCGAGGACCTCGCGCGTCATCGCGAAGAACTCGTCGCGGTTGCTCGCGTCCCGGGTCGCCGAAGTCGCCACCATGCGCACCCGCTCGACTCCCTTGCGGCGCGCGGCGATCGTGTAGTCGGCGAGCGCCTTGCGGGTGCGCTCCAGCGCCTCCGGCGCCAGGCGCCCGGTGGCGTCCACCCCCTGGCCGAGCCGCACCACCCGCATCTCCCGATGCAGGTCGCGCAGGTCGACGGTGCCGTCGTGCCGGTGGGTCAGCTCGGCGACGAGCAGGCGGATGGAGTTCGTTCCACAGTCGATCGCGGCAACACGAGGCATGGGACCACCCTACGAGGTGGCCGTGACCGACGCGGTGCTGGACCCGGTGGTGCTGGACCCGGTGGTGCTCGTCGGCGGCGCGCACGGGTCCTGGCTCGGCGAGGTGGTGGTAGTGGGGCCCGTGACCGGCGAAGTCGGCGAGGGCGGCGTGGTGGTCGTGGTGGTCG
>NZ_VJWX01000110.1 GCF_007713715.1 Amycolatopsis rhizosphaerae | reverse complement strand
GTGTTTCGTCGATCTCGGCCATTCTTTTGGTGAGCAGGGTCAGTGTTCGTGGGATGGCATCGAGCTGCCCGAGTTGTTCCTGGAGTCGCATGATGTCGCGGTAGAGCAGTTCGTTGTGCGGGTCGAACGCCCGGGCGGCTTCCAGCAGGTCGAGTGTTTGCTGTGGATCATGGTCGACCAGGGCGCGTGCGAGGGCGGCGACGGCGTCGATGGCGTCACGGCGGATCGCTTCGCGTGCGGGCTCGATCCACTCGCATGCCATGCCCTCGGCCAGCGCTCCGCCGTAGCGGTCGATGATCCGCCGGTAGGCCTCGATGCGGGCGTTTTCGGTGGTGGCGGCGCGACGCGCGGCGACGGCCTCGGCGAAACGCCAGTAGTCGACCCCGACCTGGCCGGGATCGAGGCGGTAGCGACCATTGTCGGCCGAGACGATCTCGGTCACCGCGCCCCCGGTCGCGGCGGCCAGCGCGTGGCGTATCCGGGACAGGGCGGTGTGCAAGGCATTGGTTGGGCGAGCTGGCGGATTGTCGCCCCACAGCGCGGAAACAAGGGTGTCGCGGGTAGTGCCGTCGGGGTGCAGCGCCAGCAGCACCAGTAGTTCCCTGGTCCTGGGCTGAAACACTCCGGTGATCTCACGCTCCTGGCTTCCGGAAGCGGCGCTGGGTTCGGGGTTCCAGTGCACGCGCAGACCACCGAGCACGGTGATCGTGATCAGCATGCAAGCCACCTCGGTCTCGCCGCCCTCGGTCGGCGGACGTTCGACAGCGGCTGTGTGCGGCCGACTGGTGGGCGCCGGTGTGGGGCCGAGGATTTCCAGCTCGGTCTCGTCGTGGTCGGCTGTCGGGTCGGGGTCAGCTTGGTGCAACAGGTCAAGCAACTCGGCGGTGTCGTCGTCGCCGAGGCGGAACACCCGGGTTCCGCGCAGTGCCTCGCCCGCACCCGGGCTGGTGGCCGAGATCGTGTCGTCCTCCCGAACGAAGCAGGTGATACCCGGTTGCCACTGGCCCAACAGCAAGCCGAGGACACCGAACGGGGCGCCGTTGTCCAGGACCGCTTGCAGCCGCTCGTGCTGCCGCGGAGGTCGCGCCACCAACACCAGCGGCTCGGCGCTGTGCTGACGGCCGGCCGCGGCGCGTACCAGGGTTTCGGCCTCCAGCATGTCCAGCGCGGCGGCCACGTCGGCGACGACGCGCACGGCTGCGGGAAGGTGGGTGTGAGCGGCGTCGCGTCCCAGCAGTGCGGCCAGATCATCGGCCGGGACAACAACCCTCACTGCTCCTTGATCCTCAGAGGCGGTGAGCACAGCCACCAGCAGGGCACGAGCCGCCGCGGCGGTCCCGGGGCCGACTAGCCCGATGCCGCGGGCGGCCGCGAGGTCTATCGCTACCTCGCGGCCGTCTCGGATTCCCAGTCCTGGCGCGAGGGCCGGTGGCTGGCCAGGGATGGCGCCGAGCACCAGCGGTGGTGGGACGTGCCGGGATTCGCCTTCATCTTCGCCGGGGCCCTTCTCGAGGTCGATCTCGTCGCCCTGTTCGGCCCGTAGATGCGCCAGTCGCAGCTGGTAGACCACTGGCGCCACGGGCAGGTCGTCGCGGTCACCACTGCCGGGTTGGTACCGGGCGCGGTAGCGGCGGCGCGCGATCAGCAGCGCCGCGCTGACCGCCGCGGCCAGCCCGAGACCGACGAACAGCTCGGCCCCCCAGCTGAAGCTCGGTTCCGGTGCCGTCGAAGGCCGCGGTTTCACAGCGGTCTCGGCAGGGTGGATGGCCGGTGCGGGCGAGGATGGATGTTTCGGTGCTGCTGGCGGCATCGCGTCGGCGGGCAGTGCCAGTTCCTCGCCGGGGTAGATCAGGTTGGGATTGGTGAAGACGTGGCCGTAGGGCTGGGGCTTGCCCCTGTTGAGGTCGAAGATCTCCGGCCAACGGGCAGCGTCGCCGAGAGTGCGCTGGGCGATCCGTGACAACGAGTCGTGCACCCCGTTCTGCGGTGCGAGCACGACCACGGACTCCGGGTGCGAAGGCGCGCTGGCCGTGGTCGCGCCGCCGCCTTCTTGGGTGACGAAGACAGCACCGCGGACGGTCACGCCCCTCTCGGCCGCTGGAAGCTGCCAGGCCGGGGCGGCGGCCACGATCTGCACGCTGGTGCCCGGCGCGGTGGCAAGCCGCGCGGCCGGCGCGGATGGCGTGCGGTTGCCCAGCAGCGACAGCAGGACCGCGCCGACCAGGACACCCGCCAGCCTATGCAGCGGACCGGCGGCCGAGACGTCCCGCAGACGGGCGAGGTCGAAGCCGCTGCGGACGAAGTCCACTGTGCAGCGCAGCACTTCAACGGTGAAGACGGTCCACAGGATCCAGCACAGGCAAGCCAGAACGTCGAGCAGGAACACGGTGCTCATCGGACTCAACAGCACGACTTGCACCTCGACCCAGGCCGGGACGTGGTTCGGCAGGGGCCAGCCGATGTAGTGCCACAACGCCCACGGCAAGCCCGCCACGAGCGCGAGCAGCACCACCGACACGAACAGACCGCGCAGGACCCAGCCGACGCACCGGAGCGTACCGACCAGCACTGGCCACGCGCGGCAACCCGTACCCGGTGCCCGATTACGGCGGGAGAGACTCGATGGCGTGGTCACGACAAGCTCGGTTCCTTGTCAGTACAGGGTTATGTTCCGTTGCTTACCGTGGAAGCGCGAGGGCGAGGCTCGGACACCGCGGACGCAGGGTTGGGCTTCTCTGTCCTCAGCTCGCCAGGTGCCCGGCCTGGAGACCGCTTGCGCTTGGGACGACTCGTCGTCCGGGCGGTGAGCCACCGCGTGAGATCAGCGGCGGGTACATCGGTGAACCTCGCCAGTTCGTCGATGTCGATGACTTCTTGGGCGCCGGCGAGCACATCGCCGAGTTGCCGTTCGATGTCCTCGAGCTGCGCGGCGACCGCAGCCCGGCGCTGGGCAAGTTCACCGACCTGCCGCGCCGCCTCGGATCTCTTGGCGCTGCGGGCGGTGTCGGCCTCCTCGACGCGGCGTTGGATCTCGTCAGTCGTTGTCGCCATTCGGGTCTCCTCTCGTAAGGACGTGCTGCTTGGCTGCACGCGACGGTTTATGGGGCTTCGGTCACTACTCCTCGCTGCGGATGGGCGCTTCCCTTGCCGTGCACTGTCAGGCTCGAAATCCCGACCATGCTCAGCAGTTGCGTTGTCTGGGAGGCGGTGATGAGGACGGTTACGGTGTCGCCGGAAACGGTCACTGTGCCGGAAGCATTGAAGGTGGCGAGGTAGGTTTGCGCGTCGGTGACGGCTTGGGCGGGCACCAGATGCAGGGTGCCGGTGCTGCGGTAGGCGGCCAGGTCGATGGCCTGAGCGCCGGCACGGGCAGCGGCCTCGGCTTGACCGGTGGCCCTGATCTTGGCTGCCAGGGCCAGCCCACCGTCCAGGGTCAGCCCGGCCAGGGCGAGGATCCCGGTGGTCAGCACGACGACGAACGCGGTGACGTGGCCCTCGTCAGCACGCCACCACCACAGACGCAGGCCGGCGTGGTGTTGCCGGTGTTTCACGAGCCACCTCCGCGGGTGTCGGACGCGGCCGATCGCCAGATATCGACCGGTTCGATCGCCGTGGCCGACAAACGCCGCTGACCTGCCACGCCGAGGATGAGGGCGTCGCCGAAGTCGACCACGCACGCGATCGCGACCGTGACGGTGCCGCCAGGCCGCAGCGCACTGGTGCTGGTCTCCACGTCGAGCGATTGGCAGGTCACCCCGGCCGAGGCCAGCCCGCCCGCCGCGGTGGATCGGGCTGCCGCCGCGGCTGCGGCGGGGGTGTTTTCGATGCTGGCCGCCCGCGCGGCCTGGTGCGCGGCGTCATTCAGCCGTAGCCGCGCGTCGACGCCCCGGTGGATGACCACGGCGATGAACACCAGCAGCATGACCAGAAACGGCGTCACGAGCGTCAGTTCGGCTGCCACGGAACCGGAGTCTTTCCGCCACCAGGCCATCCAGCCTCCAGGGCTCATGTCCGATCACCCGCCGCCGGTCAAGGGAACGAACCGTTCCACCGGCCCGGCGGCCTCCGCATGCACGGGAAGGCGCAGGAACGGGATCACTGACGCGGCAGTCCCGCTGATCCGCACCGAGGCGGTCGTGGCGGTGCGGGCGGCGCTGACGCTGGCGCCGGTCAGCGGACCATGGGCGAGTTCGTCGAGCAGGGCGTGCGCCCTGGATTCGCCGGCCACCGCACTGCCGCCCTGGGCTCGTGCGGCGGAGAGTCCTTCGGACGCCGCGGCCTGGGCAACGTGGGTGACGTGTGACCACAAGGCGAACTGCACGATGGCCAGCACCATCATCAGCAGCACCGGGGTCGCGATCACCAGTTCGGCGCTGACCGCGCCACGGTCGCCACCCAACACGAGCCGACGGAAGTTGTCGGTGTTTCTGGCGGAGACGCACACCTTGCCCTCGAACGATGCCCGCTTACTTTGGCACCGGATCACAGAGTTCGACGAGCAGCGGTGACCACGACTACTGGCCTCGGCGCGAACTCGCCGAACAGCGGATTTCAGGCGGCGTAGCGGTTCGGTCGGCATGCCGCTCGCTCCTTTCTCCGACGTGGCCTGCCGCTACAGGCCCAGGTTGATGCCGTTGGCCTTGTGCGTGACCTTCGCGACGATGATCGCGATCACGGCGAGCGCCATGACGACAAGTAGTGCCGTCACCAGGACCGCTTCGGTCGAGTAGCCGGCCTCGGGTTCCCGGCGCAGCACCTCCCACCGCGCTTTGAGCACCGAGGCCACGGCGCTGCACTGTTCTTTCAACGCTGCCAGCACTTGTTGGTGCATCGCGTTTCTCCTCCTTCCTCCGCCGTCATAGCCCGGAAAGGACCTGGTGAAGTGCAGGGCAGGCAATGAAGAGCAGGAACCCCAGAAACAGCGCCGTCACCGGTAGGGACATCCGCTCCGTCGCGGCTTGGGCCTCGGCTTCCGCGCTGGTGAGCTGGTGGGTGCGCAAGGCAGCGGCCTTCGCGGCGAGGCTGGCGCGGACCTTGGCGCCTTCGGTACCGGCGAGGCTGATCGAAGCCGCCAGTTCCACGAGCTCGGTGATGTCGAGTTCCTCTCCGAGCCGACGGAGGGTGGTCCACGGGCTGGTGCGGGTCAAGCGCGCAGTGCCGAGGGCCCGGCGGATCTGTTCGAAGGACCACCCGCGTCCGATGGCGGCCGAGTTGTTCAACGCGCTGTCGATCCCGGCACCCCCGGCCAGAGTGGTCCACGCGAGGTCGAGGTAGGCGGAGAGGGCGTGGTGGAACGCGGTACGCCGCTTCGCCGCCGCGGAGCGAACTTGCAGGTCGGGCAGCAGGAAGCCAGCGACGGCCAGCACGAGCCCGGCAATGATGGGGAAATCCACTCCCAGCCACAGCCCGGTGAGCGCGAGCAGGAGTTGCAGCAGCACGGGTGCGAGTAGCCCACCGAGCGCGAGGAGCGCCTTCTGCCCGAGGTGGAGCGTGGTCGCGCGCCCGATGACCCCGAGGTCGCGCCTCACGCGCGCTCCAGGAAGGCCCAACGCCTGCGATGGGGCGACGAACGGGCGGCCGAGTTTGGCAGCCCACCCCACCTCCTCGGTCGCGACGATGGGTGGTGGGGAAGCGGTTGTGATGCGAGCCAGCACGGTGCCCAGGGCAGGACGCGGCGGGAACAACCACACGGCCAGCGCCCACAGCCCAACACCGGCCCCGGCGCCCATGAGGAGCACAAAGACCACGAGCATCACACCTGCCTTTCCGTACCGAACGCGGACGCTTCCCCGCCCAGGGACAGGAAGCGGTCAGGCTGACGGACAGTGGCGATCCGGCCGAGCCAGGCGAACCCGGAAGCGAACAAGACACCGATGCCCAACAGGACGAGCTGCCCGGCGGCCGAGTCGTACGCGGACAGATAGGCGCGGTTGAACAGCACCACCACCACGGCGAAGCACAGCGTCGTGCCCACGATCACTCGCACCGAGGTGCGGGTACGAGCACGCCCGGCTTCGATCCGCAGGCGCATCGACGCCTGTTCTCGTGCGGCTTGCGCCAACGAGCCGAGCAGGTCGCCGAGTTGCCGGGCCTGCTGGTCGGCGGCCAGCACCAGGGCGGCGATCACCAGGTCGCCGGTGGGATCGGCGAGCCGGTCCGCCAGGTCCCGCAGCGCGGGCACGAGCCGTTCGCCGTTCTCGATCCGTGCCGCGAGCTCAGCGACCTCGCGACGGATCGGTGCCGGGGCCAGGGGGACGGTGGCGAGGATCGACTGCTCCAGTCCAGCGGCGGCGGAGAGCGTGTCGCGCAGCATTTCGGTCCAGGTTGCGATCGCCTCGATCCGGGCGACTCGGCGGGTGTGCTCCGGGTCGCGGCCCACGATGCGCGGCAGCGCCCAGACACCAAGCCCCGCCAGCAGCGCACCGACGACCCAGCCGGTAGCCACCCCGGCCAGCGTCCCGACCGCGACAGCCGCACCGATGTGCGCCACCCGCCGTTGTTTGGTCACTTTGGGGCGGCGCGGCCAGGCGCGACGAGGCCGCACGGGGTCTGATCCGCGCAAGCCCGTGATGACCAGCAGCACACCGGTCCCGACTCCGGCGCCGAGCGCGGCGGCCAGGGCAGTGGTGGCGCTGACGGTGACGGTCGTTGTCATAGCGGCCACCAGCCTTCCGGCTCGTTCAGCAGACCGGGGTCGAAACCGACCGCGACGAGGTCGTCGAGGGTGTCGGTGCGCAGCGCGCCCGGCACCGGCCGGGCCCGGCGATCGGTGCCGGGCCGGTAGACCTCGTTCGAGATCACCTGGGGGCCGTCGGCGCCCACGACCTCGCGGATGGAGGACACCACGCGGGTCTGCCGGTCGAGGCTTCGGGCCAGGTGGACGACGAAGTGCACCGCCGAGGCGACCAGCAGGTTGGTGGCCTCCAGCGGCAGCTGCTCGACGCCTTGCGCGGCGTAGGAAGCCAGGCGGGCGAAGGCGATCTGCGAACTCGAGGCGTGCAGGGTCGCCATGCTGCCGTCGTTGCCCTGCGACATCGCGTTGCACATCGGGATGACCTCGGGCCCGCGGATCTCGCCGACGATGACCCGGTCCGGACTCATCCGCAAAGCCCACCGGACAAGCTCGGCCTGGGAGATCGCGCCCTCGCCCTCCACATTGGGTTCGCGGGCCTGCAGCGCGGTCACATCGGCGTGGATGGCCGGGTCGCGCTCCAGACCGAGTTCGAAGGCGTCCTCGATGGTGACGATGCGCTCCATAGGGTCCATTTCGGACGCCATCGCGCGCAGCAGGGTGGTCTTCCCGGCGTTCGTGCCGCCAGTGATCAGGATGTTCTTGCGGGCCTTCACCAACGCGCGCAGGAACCGTTCCAGACCGGGATCGATCGTGCCCCGGCGGCGCAACTGCGGCAGGGTAGCGGTGAGGTAGCCGTGGCGGCGGATCGACAGCGATGTGACCCCGTCCGCGGTCAAGCCCATCACCGCGAACAACCGCTCCCCACCCGGCAGCTGGAGATTCACCGCCGGGGAGCCGTAGTCGAACCGGCGTTCCTGGCTGGAGACGCGAGCGGCAAGCAACCTGACCAGGTCAGTGAGCTCCTCGTCGGACGAGGCGATCGGAGCGACCTGGGTGCGGCGGCCGTCGTTGTACTGGACGAACACCCGGTCGTAACGGTTGACGTTGATTGTCTCCACGCATCCGTCATCCAGCAGGGGTTGTAGCCCGGCCATGCCGAACAACTCGTTGAGCACCTCGGTGATCGCCCATTGCTCGACGTCCCGGCCCACCAGAGGACGGTTGGCCATCAGCTCGTTTTCGCTGTGCGCCCGCACCGCCTCGTCGACAATCGCGCGCGCCAGCTCGCGGCGGGCCTCCCGAGTGACAGCCGTGCCGGTACGCCGCTGCTGGGCATCCACCCGCCGCGGCAGCTCGCTGGCCAGCTTGTCGCGCAGGTGCTGGCGCAGCCGGGTACTCGCCTCGGCGGACTCCTCACCGTCGGGTGTGGCCTGCCGGGTAGACGCCTCAACGTCGGTCAGATCGCTCATGATCCGCGTCCTCCCTGTGACGTCCTCTCGGGTCCGTCCTGGTGGAGTGCCACCAGCCGCAGACCGCTGGCGGAGGCCACAGCACGAGTGTTCGGCAGCGCCTCGCTGTCCGACGACGCGCGGTAGACCGATGTCTGCCGGGCAGCGAGAACGTTGGCGACCTTGTGCGCGACCTCGCCCAACACGGACCGCGCGGTGGCGTTACGTCCCCAGCGGCGTATGGCAGGGCGTCCGCACAGAGCTGCCGCGCCACGGGGGTCGTGAGGAACCCGTCCCAGCGGTGAGACGCCGAGTTCGCGCGCCACTTCGGCCGCTGAGTAGCCGTCACCGACCAGCAGCATCACTGGATTCGGCGTCCACCGGCCCAGCGTCGGCAGTCGGTGCGCCACATGCGCGAAGTCGTCGGCGTGGGCTCGGGTCAGCAGGACCATCGCGTCGGCCAAGCGCACGATCGGTATTGCCGGAGAAGCCGTGTCGATCCGTCCGCAGTCGACGATCACCACCACGCCCGGAGCGTTCGCGGCGGCCCGGAGCATCTCCACACCGGCGGACGGGTCGGCGGTGAGTTCGGAGAGCGCTGTCCGCGCCCGATCGGCGTCCGGGGGAAGGGGTACCACTGGCAGACCACCAGGCAGGGTTTGGGAGTGCTGCCACAACAGCGCCGGGTCCTTGCTGTGGCGGGCAGCCGCAGCCAGGCTCACCAGTCCAGGCGTGGCGGCCAGCGAGAACCGCACCCCGATGTCCCCGCCAGAGGGGTCCGCCTCGACCAGCAGCGGGCGTGCAGGGGCAGGCCAACGGGCGGCCAGCGCGACCGAGAACGTAGTCACCCCCGGCGAGCCCTTCACCGACAGCAGAGCCACCAGCATCTGCGGCCTCCCCCGGTCGACAGCATCACCAGCGACAGTTGGCCCGCTGGCACGGAAGCGACCTGGCGGGCGACCACCTCCGGCAGTTGCACCGACACCACCATGCTTTGCTCGTTCGGCGGCGAGGTCACGCCGACGACCACCGCCGGCCACGCTGTCGAGCCATCCGGGCTCGGCGATGTGACTTGGGCACTGCCCGCCTGACCAGGCACGAACAACGCCAACACGTGCGCGCCCGGTGAGATCTCCGGCGGGAACTGGCCCGCCTTCAACGACAACGCGGCGATCGCCTGTCCCGCTGGCGGCGCCCAGCCCTCGGTGAGCATGCCGGGGCTGAGTACGGTTCCGGCGGGCAGGTTGGTCGACATCGTCTTGCCCACCACGCCGGACGCCTGACCGGCGTCCACAACGGGCACGCCAGGTTCGACGGCGACGTTGACCTGCCGCAGGTCCTGCGCGGTCAGCACCTGTCCCATCGACACCGGGCGGGCCAGCGCCAGAACGGGCATTCGGTTACCGGAGTTGAGCGTCACCACCCCGAATCCGCCGGTGCAGGCCAGCACGAGCAGGGTGCCCAGCAGCAGGTGCGGAATTCTGCGTCGCCGGTTCGTGCTGCGCAACCGCGTGAAAGGTTTCTTGCCGTCGGCCACCCAGTTTCGGGGCTGGCCGGTGTCCGGTTGGGTCCTGACGTTGCTGCTCACGCTGGGTACCTCCAGGCGCAGGGGGAGTACGCCACGCCGCCGAGACCGTTTCAGCGAGTGGAGAGAGACAGGGTTTCTCGTTGTGGTGAGAAAAGGTTCGGCCGCGGCTCAGCCGCCACCGATGTTCAGCGCTCGTGCCTCGGCGACACGGAAGGTCGAATTGCCGGTGGTGGTCATGTCCGGGAAGGTGCCGCTCTGGCCCGCGCCGGACCACGTGACCGTCCAGTGCACGGTCGCCGTGACCGGGAATGCTTGCCCTGTTTGGCCCGCCGAGGAGGTGCGATAGGTATGGCCACAGTCCGGCGAGGGAGCCTTCGGTTCCGTACCGGGCCGAAACGCTGTGCCCGCCCCCTGGCACGTGACCGTGTTGCCGTCCCCCATCGACCAGGTCACCGAAACCGGTGTCGCGGTCGCCGTGACCGACACCCCGGGCACGGAGGCGGTAGCCGACACGGATCCCCACCCGCTGGACAACCACAGCCAGGTCGGGAGGTTCACCAACTGCTCACCAGCTGGGTTGGCCGCGAGCGCTGGGTTTGGCAGCCGCAGTTGCGCGCGGGCTCTCGCCGCCAGCTCGACCGGTGTGGGCGGCTGAGCAGGCTGACCATCCGCTATCCATACCGGAGGGCGAAACAGCCCGTCGGTCAAGCCCGGCCCAGCACACGTCCACATGTACCACGAACCCGGTTGTCTCAGCGGTGGACCATCGATCGCCAGAGCAACCCGCGCGGTGGGCGGTGCGTCGGCCGCGCGCCTGAGGGTAAAACCAATGGTCGTCGCACCCTCAGCGGGTGGTTGGTAGTCACTCGGGGCATAGGAGCAGTGGGCCAGGTTCGAGGGGCTGGTGGACGTGTCGGAGGTGGGGCCTCTGCTCGGGTTTCCCCGATCTTCGTGTTCCGCACGGCCGGGGTTGAGAGGGGGTCCGCCGCGGTCGCCGCCGCTGGCTGCTGACAGATCGCAGGCTGGAGAAGGTACCTGGCTACAGGTTGTGGTCGCCCAGCCGTCGGCCATGGCCGGTGCTGCCGTCGTGAACGCGCTGGCCGCTGCGATTCCCAGCACAGTGGTGATGCGGCGCATGGTCAGCACGTCCCCACAGCGTGGACGCCAAAGTCAGTGACCTTCCATGAGCCGTCGGCTTGCTTCTGCACAATGGCGTTGATCAAACGGCGTCCGCCGGGAGTGTCCGCGAGCTGACCGTTGTCGACGCGGTACTTCAGCCAGTGGGTCGAGTCGCCGCAGTCGGTCACCGTGATCTCCATCGGAACGTCGGAAGGCTCCGCGGACGACACGGTGGGGTTCAGGACCGGTTCCCCCTGTGTGACCAGACGGTTGTAGTGATCGGCATACAGACCGCGCGTGAGGTTGGTTAACGCGGTGCCGGTCGCGTGTGCCGCGAGCGTGGGAGAGCGCCAGTCTGACGTGTGGCCTGCGGCGGTGAAGTCCTGCCACATCCCTCGGTATGCGGCGAGTGCCGCGCTCCCGGCCAGATCGCGAGCCGAAGGCGTGGTGGCGGAGGCAGGCGGTGCCGAGACGGTCAGCGGCGGTGTTCTTGTCTCGCTCGAACTGCAGGAGGCCAGCAGGACCGCACTGACCGCGACGCCCGCCAACTGGATCGAAGATCGGTGATCCCGCATTCCATACCCCCAGATCGCGTCAACGCTCCCGGTCCTCAAAGGCCCGATTTCGCTCCCGCACTCGCCAGTCTGGAACACGACTGGGTTCGCCGGTGTCCATAGCCGGGCACCGGTCGCAAGTGCCCACCATCGGGTGATTACCGGCGCTGGCGGACCGATCCGCTCGCAGGATGTGGCCATGGGGAGTTCGAGGTGACGGGCGGGTGGCTCGCCGCCTGCGGCGTCTGTGGAGGGTTGCTGGGCTTCGTCGGCCATGACCTGGCGCACCGCGTTGTCGCGAAGCCCGTCTCCGCCTGGTGGTCCGGGATTCCTTTCTCGCTCGGCCTGACTGCCGTCGTGATGGTGGCACTCGGCTGGCGGTTCGGACTCCAATGGGAGTTGCTGCCCTACGGCGTGCTCGCCATGTTGGCAGTACCGCTTACCGTCGCCGATCTCGCCGAGCGGCGGCTTCCCAGTCGGGTTGTCCTTCCGCTGTATCCCGTACTTGCGGGCCTGTTCGCCGTGATGGCCACACTCCGCCACGACCCGGGAGATTTCGGGCGAGCCATCCTGGGCATGGTGGTCTTGGCGGGATTCCATCTTGCTCTCGCTCTGCTGGTTCCCGCTGGCATGGGTGCCGGTGACGTGAAGCTTGCCGGTGTCGTGGGACTGGCGGCAGGCTGGCACGGCTGGGCATCTGTCATCGGGACCCTGGTGTGGTCCGCTCTCGCGGGCGTGCTCGCAAGTTGCGTATCGCGCTTGCGGAAACGAACTGTGGACTCGATCCCTTATGGCCCGTGTCTGCTTGCCGGGCTCTTCATCGCGGTGGTGTTCGACGCATGCTGAAAACCGGTGGTTCATGCTGACTCGCCTCCGGAGGAAAGGTCGATGTTCTGGACTTCTCCACCACACCGAGAGGGAAGGTTCAGGTTCTCGAACGTCAGGATGGTGCCGCGAACCTGGTCGTCGCGGAGGGACGCACCGAGGACCTGCTCGATGCGGCTGGGGCTGATCGCACGCACGTAGCGGGTGGGGACGACATCGACGGCCGCGAGGCTGGATCCCGTGATGATGTCGGCTCGATGCAAGTCCCGAGTCAGCACGAGCACCGGCTGGCGTCCGTTGTAGAGGGCCAATGCCATACCGGCGCTGCCGCCCGTGATCGCGGCCATGGCCAGGATTCCCAGGCGTCGCGCCCATTTCCACACTGTTACCCAGGGGGCGGGCTCTTGCGTCATGACGCACGCTCGTGCTCGTGATCGAGGTCCTCTTCGAGGCCGACGACCTCGATCACGGACCGCCAGGTGCGGCACCGATCGCACCAGACGAAGTTGGGCAGTTCTTCCAAGAGAGGATCGGTCCCTGGCCCGAGGGCCTGGATGTGTTCGCATTCGAGCATGTAGTTGCAGCTCACTGGCGCTGTCCTTTCCGGATCGAGTGGTGGTGTGGTGGGGCGGAGAGGGCATCCGCCCCACCACACGGGAAGCTCCGCGAGCGGAGCTGGTTCGGAATCCGGCAGTGATCACGTGTCGTAGAGGCCAGGCGCGCATCCGACGCCGCCATTCCACCAGGCGCCGATGACCCGCCACCGGATACCGGGCTGCAAATTGGTCACGCCGGGGCCGACGCACACGTGGTGGATGCCCCAGAAGATGTCTCTCACGTCAAGCATCACGGTCGACCCACTGCCGTTGTCGCAATGCCGATACATGCCTACCGGGTAGAACCCGCACACCTCCGCGAGCCTGGCGGTTCCGGGTTCGGGGGCCGGACGGGTATCGGCCGCCGCAGATCCGGCCCCGGTCAGGGCGGCGGTCGCGGTCAGGAAGACGGCCGCCAGGCCAGTCCCCAGGGTGCGAGCCCGCACGTGTCTCATGTGCTGATCCATAACGTCCTCCAGCGAAAAAGGGGTTCCAAGATGAATCTCGTTCAAATTCCGATATTCACGGCGTCAGTCGCTTTCGCAAGCCCCTGACCCGTGATCGCCGACTCCTTCGGTGACACCTGAGTCACTCGAATGACTGAACAGCGGGGAGAAGCACCGGAATGCGGTACACCGCTCTCTAGCTGCGCTTATGCTGTTGATCAGGGACTTGCTTGGCCGGTTGGCTCTGGCAAGTTCCAGTGTCAGGGGGGCACGCGTCCTTTGGGGAGGGGGTTTCTGTATTCACATGACTGGAATACGGAAAACAGAGGAACAGATAGCGTCGGCCAGTTTTGGGGAAGCGCTTCACCAGCTGCGCCTGGAGCGTGGATTGTCAGTGGCCAGGCTCGCTGAGCTCACCCACTACAGCAGGGGGCATCTCAACAACGTCGAGCACGGCATCAAGGCGCCGAGTGTCGAGCTCGCCGCAGCGTGCGACCAGGTCCTCGACGCGAATGGGCGACTGCAGGCGCTGATGCCGGTGCGGCGGCGTGCGGAACGACGTCCGGCGGTGCGTCCGGCCCAACTCCCCGCCGCGCCGGGCAACTTCGTCGGTCGCGCCGGCGAGTTGCACCAGCTCGACACCCTGCTCGCTCCCAGCGCCGCGCAGCTGGCCGTCGCTGTCGTCCACGGGCCACCGGGTGTCGGAAAGTCGGTGCTGGCACTGCGCTGGGCTCACGACCATCGCCACGTGTTCACCGACGGTCAACTGTTCGCCGACCTCCGGGGTCACGCACGCGCGCAAGTCACCGCGGCATCGCCCGAGGAAATCTTGGAAGGGTTCCTCGTGGCTCTCGGGCTTGCCGCCAGCGAGGTCCCCGCGACGTTGGAGGAACGGGCAGCGCTGTTCCGCAGCCTGACCGACGGTCGCCGGATCCTGATCTTCCTCGACGACGCCGCGTCCTCGGCCCAGGTTCGCCCCCTGCTGCCCGGCACCCCGACCTGTGTCGTGCTGGTGACCACGCGGACTCATCTTGCCGGGCTCGCCGTGCGTCAAGGCGCCCACCAGCTCCAGCTGAGCCCTTTCGCCCCAGCCGAATCACTCGCTCTCCTGCAAAAGATCACGGGTGAACGTCGTGTCGAGGCGGACCGGCGGGTCGCGGAGACGGTCGTGGACCGCTGCGGACATTTACCGCTCGCGGTGGCGCTGGCCGCCGAGCGGATTGCCGCGCATCCCCGGCTCACGCTTGCCGAGCTCGCGTGCGAGTTGGACGAGGAGCACGCCCGGCTGAGTGCTCTTTCCGCCGTGGACGACGAGCAGACTGCGCTGCGGGCCGTCTACTCCTGGTCCTATCGCGCGCTCACTTCCGAAGCCGCCCGCATGTTCCGCCTCCTCGGACTGCACCCAGGCCGGGATATCAGCGCGGCAGCGGCCGCAGGCCTCGCCGGGCTTTGCCTGGACGACGCCCGCTCGCAGCTCCGTGCGCTCGCCACTGGCCACCTCGTCGAGGAGACGCGGCATGACCGCTTCGCTATGCACGACCTGCTACGACTGTATGCGGCCGAACAAGTCGAAGTCGAAGAACCAGTGACCGTCCGCGAAGCCGCGACGGTGCGCGAGGCCACGTGGTATCTCAACACGGCGCAGGCTGCGAACCGGCTGCTTGCGCCCCACGAACAGACTTCAGGGTCGGAAGAGGCGGAGGTGCAGACCCGCCCGTTCCATGACTACGACAGTGCCCTGAGCTGGTGTGAAGCGGAACTGCTGAATGTGATCGCCACGGTCAGGTTCGCGGTCAAGCATGGTTGTGACGACCTCGCCTGGCAGCTGCCCAGCGCCTTGTTCACCTTCTTCCACCTCCGCAAACCTTGGAGCCTGTGGGAAACCACCTACCGCTTGGGCCTCACCGCGGCACACCGGGCCGGAGACGCTCACGGTGAAGCCGAAATGCTCCAAGGACTCGGGCTGGTCAGCCTCGGTCTCCAGCAGTACGACGAGGCACTCGACCGCTTCCACCACGCCCTGTCTGTCTCGCAAGCCAGCGGGAACCAATCCGATGAGGCGTGGGCTCTGACCGGCCTCGGCCTGGTACGCAACAACCTGCGGCTGTACGACGAGGCACGGTCACACTTCGAAGATGCCCTGACGATCCGGAGGCAGACCGGCGATTGCTACGGCCAGGCGGTCACCTTGATCTATCTCGCCGACGCCTGGCGGGAACAAGGACACCTTGACGAGGCCCTGGACTGTTCCCGGCAAGCGCTCGCCATTTTCCGTGCCACGTCCGATGCCCATGGTGAGGGACTCGCCCTGTACCAACTCGGCGAGTGTCACGCCGCCGCAGCGGAGTTGACCGAAGCGATCGCCTGCTTCAAGCAAGCCTTGCCGGTGCACCGCGCGGCAGGCGACCGTAAAGGCGAAGCGGACACCCTCTGGGCCCTGTCGAAGGCGCTCCTGCGCCAGGGCGACCACGCGCCGGCGCGGAATCACCTGCAGGAAGCGCTGGAGATCTTCGAGGAACGAGGCGACCCCGCGGGCCTGGATGTCCGCGCGCGGCTCGACTACCTCGACGACACATCGGCCCCGAAAGCCCCTGACGACGCGCCTGTTCGCGCACCAGAATGAGAATCATGGACAGCGACCTCACCGCCCTGGGCCTCGACGGTGCCCTGACCACCCACCCCGCAGACCTCGCGGCCGTCGCGGATGACTGGGGGCACATCGTCTCGCACCGGCCACGCGCGGTCCTGCGCCCGCGATCACCGGCGGACATCGCGGCGACCCTGCGTTTCGCCGGTGAACACGGAATCCCGGTGGTGCCCCGCGGTGAAGGTCACACCAGCTACGGCCAAGCCCAATGCCCAGACGGCATCGTCATCGCGATGAGCCACCTCGCCCGCATCCACCACATCACCCCGGACCGGGTCACCGTGGACGCGGGCGCCACTTGGGCCGACCTCCTGACCGCCACACTGCGACACCAGCTCACCCCACCCGTGCTAACCGACTACCTCGGCCTGTCCATCGGCGGCACCCTCTCCGCCGGCGGCATCGGCGGCACCAGCCACCGCCACGGCGCCCAAACCGACACCGTGCTCGAACTCGACGTCATCACCGGCGACGGCACCCAACACACCTGCTCACCCCACCACGACCCCGACCTCTTCCACGCCGCGCTCGCCGGACTCGGACGTCACGGCAT
>NZ_VJWX01000010.1 GCF_007713715.1 Amycolatopsis rhizosphaerae | reverse complement strand
CTCCCGGGCTCAGCTCAGCTTCGTGCCGGCCGACTTCAGCGCCTTGGCGGCCTCGACGACGCGTTCCGCCATCGACACCTCGGCCTTCTTCAGGTAGCTGCGCGGGTCGTAGGTCTTCTTGTTGCCGACCTCGCCGTCGATCTTCAGCACCCCGTCGTAGTTCTTGAAGAAGTGGTCCGCGATCGGGCGGGAGAACGCGTACTGGGTGTCGGTGTCGACGTTCATCTTGATCACGCCGTAGGACACCGCCTCGTGGATCTCCTCGAGCAGCGAGCCCGAACCGCCGTGGAACACCAGCTCGAACGGCTTCGAACCGGCGGGCAGGCCCAGCTTCTCGGCCGCGACCGCCTGGCCCCGCTTGAGCACGTCAGGGCGCAGCTGCACGGCACCCGGCTTGTAGGCGCCGTGCACGTTGCCGAAGGTCGCGGCGAGGAGGTAGCGGCCCTTTTCGCCGGAACCGAGCGCGTGCACCGTCTTCACGAAGTCGCCCTCGGCGGTGTACAGCTTCTCGTTGATCTCGTTCGAGACGCCGTCCTCCTCACCGCCGACGACGCCGATCTCGACCTCGAGGATGATCTTGGCCGCCGCGGCCTTCTCCAGCAGCTCGGCCGCGATCTCGAGGTTCTCGTCGAGGTCGATCGCCGAGCCGTCCCACATGTGCGACTGGAACAGCGGGTTCTGGCCCCGGTTCACCCGTTCCTGGGAGATCGCGATCAGCGGGTTGACGTAACCGTCCAGCTTGTCCTTCGGGCAGTGGTCGGTGTGCAGTGCCACGTTGATCGGGTACTTCTCGGCCACCACGTGTGCGAATTCGGCGAGTGCGACCGCACCGGTCACCATGTCCTTGACCCTGGTGCCGGAGGCGAATTCGGCACCGCCGGTGGACACCTGGATGATCCCGTCGCTTTCCGCCTCGGCGAAACCGCGCAGAGCGGCGTTGAGGGTCTCCGACGAGGTCACGTTGATGGCCGGGTAAGCGAACTCGCCTCCCTTGGCCCGGTCCAGCATCTCGGCATAGACCTCGGGGGTGGCGATGGGCATCGTTGGTCCTCCTAGCAGGTGGTTCGCCTTCCTTGCCCGAATCGTACGAGGTCCTGACTCAGACCTCTATGAGAGCAATCCCTCGGAGATCGCTCGGTAGGCCGCGCGGGGGTCGGGGCCGAGCGCCTGGACGCAGACGTGGTCCGCGCCCGCTTCGAGGTGCGCGCGGATCCCGTCGGCGATGACCGCGCCGCTGCCGTGCAGCACGAGGGCGTCGACGAGCGCGTCGCTCCCGCCGTCCGCGAGATCCTCTTCCGACCAGCCGATGCGGCGAAGGTTGGAGACGTAGTTCGCGAGACCGAGATACGGGTTCTGGACCCTGGGGCGGGCGATCGCGCGGGCCTTTTCGGGGTCTTCGCTGAGCACGACCTTGTGTTCCGGCGCCAGCAGCTTGCCTTCGCCGAGGATGTCGCGGGCCATCCGGGTGTGTTCGGGGGTCACCAGGTACGGGTGGGCACCGGCGGCGCGCTCGGCGGCGAGCTTGAGCACCTTGGGGCCGAGTGCCGCGAGCACGCGGTCCTCGACCGGTACACCCGCCTCGTCGAGCTGGTCGAGGTATTCGACGATCTTCTCGTAGGGCTTCTGGTAGGTCTGCGTGTGCTCGCGGTGCCCGATGCCGACGCCGAGCAGGAACCGGCCAGGATGCCGCGCCACTACGCGGTGGTACGAACGGGCGACCGTGGCCGCGTCGTCGGCCCACATGTTGACGATGCCGGTGGCCACCACGATCCGCTCGGTCGCGTCGAGCAGGGTGTCGACCGCTTCGAGCCGTCCGTTCGGGGAACCGCCGATCCAGATCGCGCCGTAGCCGAGACTTTCCAGTTCCCTGGCGAGTTTCGCGTCGAGGGCCGATTCGTGCGCCCACACCCCGAGGGTGCCGAGTTCGTTCGTCATGTCCCGCACAACCGGCGCCCTCCGGCGTTTCATTCCACGGTCCGGGAGCTGTCGCCCGTCCCGGCTAACGTTCGGGCTATGACGAGAATCGGTAGCAGTGAGCTGGACGTGTACGGGTTGAACCTCGGCGGCAACGTCTTCGGCTGGACCGCCGACGAGACGCAGTCCTTCGCCGTGCTGGACGCCTACGTCGCGGCCGGGGGCGACTTCATCGACACCGCGGACTCCTACACGGCCTGGGTACCGGGAAATTCGGGCGGAGAGTCCGAAACCGTCATCGGGAACTGGCTTTCCCGGCGCGGACGCCGGGACGACGTGGTGATCGCGACGAAGGTGGGCAGCTGGGCCCGGCGTCCCGGGCTGTCCGCGAAGAACATCCGCGAAGCCGCCGAGGATTCGTTGCGGCGCCTGAAGACCGACTACATCGACCTCTACTACGCGCACCGCGATTTCCCCGACGTTCCGCTGGAGGAAACGCTCGGTGCGTTCGACGAACTGGTACGGGCGGGGAAGGTCCGCTACCTCGGGGCGTCGAACTACACCGCCGGGCGGCTGGCGGAAGCACTGTCCATTTCGGACAAGGAGGGCTTCGCCCGGTACGTCGCCGTGCAACCGCACTACAACCTCGTGGAGCGGGCCTACGAGCGGGACCTGGCGCCGTTGGTGGAGAAGGAGGGTCTGTCCACCATGCCGTATTACGCGCTGGCACGCGGCTTTCTCACCGGCAAGTACCGCTCCCGTGAGGCCGACGGCGGCAGCCCGCGGGCCGGAGGCGCGGCGGCCTACCTCGACCACCGGGGCGAGCGGGTGCTGGAGGCGCTCGACGGCATCGCGGCCGCCCACGGCTCGACCCCGGCCGCCGTCGCGCTGGCCTGGCTCGCGGCCCAGCCGACGGTCGCCGCACCGATCGCCAGCGCGCGGAACACCGAGCAGCTGGCCGACCTCCTGGCTTCGGTCGAGTTGCGGCTCACCGAGGCCGACCTTGCCGCGCTCGACGAGGCTTCGGCATAGGGCGAAAATGCACCCTACTGTGGAGTAGCTTACTGACGGTAGGTTGAGGTAGCGTGCCGGTCATGGCCAACGTAGAAGGCAAGGTCGTGCTCATCACCGGAGCTGCGCGCGGCATCGGCGCCGGGCTCGCGGAACGGCTCGCCGCCAAGGGTGCCAAGGTGGCCCTCGTCGGACTGGAAGCCGAGGAACAGCGCAAGGTCGCCGAGCGGATCGGCCCGTCGGCGCACTCGTGGGAGGCCGACGTCACCGACTGGACGGCGCTGGAGCGGGCGACGGCCGGTGTGGTCGAGCGGTTCGGCGGGATCGACATCGTGATCGCCAACGCCGGGATCGCGACCACCGGTTTCGTCCGCTCGGTCGACCCCGACGCATTCGAGAAGGTGATCGAGGTCGATCTCCTCGGCGTGTGGCGCACCTTCCGGGTGACCCTGCCGCACGTCATCAGGAGCAAGGGGTATCTGCTGGCGATATCGTCCCTGGCGGCGATAGCGCACGCGCCGGCGATGGCGAACTACGCGGCGGCGAAGGCCGGGGTCGAGGCGTTCTGCAACAGTCTGCGGGCCGAGGTCGCGCACCTGGGCGTCAAGGTGGGCGTCGCGCACCCGACCTGGATCCGGACGGACCTGGTGGAAAGCGCGGACGCGCACCCGGTGTTCGGCAAGCTGCGCAGCGGTATGCCCGGGCTGCTCGGCAGGACCTACCCGCTCGGCGTGGCGATCGACCTCCTCGAGGCCGGGGTGCTGCGGCGTGCCAGGACCATCCACGTGCCCCGCTGGGTCGGGGCGCTCAAACTGGTGCGGGCACTGCTGCCGCCGATCATCGAACTCGGCGCACGCCTCCGGGTGCCGGCGGCGGACCGGGCCGCGCTCGAGGACATCGAGGCGCGAGGCGCCAAGGCGTCGTCGGTCAACGGCCACGGCGGCCGGGCCGCCACTCGCTGACCCGAAGCGGCCGTGAAGGGCGGATCCCTTCACGGCCGCTTCGCCGTCAGGACACCCAGGAGCCGAGCACCGGGGTGTACTCGCGGACGCTGCGCTCGGCCAAGGCGCCTTCGAGGTGGTAGGGGTCGGCGTCGATGATCTTCTGCAGGGCCTCGGCGTCCTCGGCGCGGAAGAGCATCACGCCACCGCTGCCGTCCGCGAGCGGCCCGGCGACGAGGCAGACGCCCTCTTCGGCCAGTTTCCGCAGGTACTCCCGGTGGCGCGGCCGGACCTCCCCGTACTTATCCGGCACGTAGCGGGTCTCCACCAGGAACGACTTCATCGCCTGCCTCCTTGCCCCAAAGTCCTTCTTTCCTTTCCGTGCGCACGCTACCCTTTCGCAACTTATGACCCTTGTGGCGCAACCCGATACGCTGAGCGCGCGTGGAGATAGATGTGGGTTACGAGCGAGCGAAGGTCAAGGACGGGCAGGGCTACATGTCGGACGTTAGCGCGGAGCGAAGTGTCGAGCGGACGCTCGGGCATTTGCGTACGGTCGACGGGCTCGGACGGCCCCCTGCGCCGCCCACGGCGCCGTTGACCTTGGAAGACCTGTACCGCACGCACCGCATGCGCCTGGTGCGGCTGGCGATCCTGCTCGTCGACGAGCCGGCCACCGCGGAGGACGTGGTCCAGGAGGCGTTCACCGGCCTGCATCGCAACTGGGGCAAGCTCCGGGATTCCGCCGCGGCCGTCGGGTACCTGCGCACCGCCGTGGTGAACGGGTCCCGCAGCGTGCTCCGCCGGCGCAAGACGGCCCGTGAGTACGTGCCGCCGCACGTGGTGAACGCGCGCTCGGCGGAGAGTCTGGCGATGCTGTCCAGCGAGCACCAGGCGGTGGTCAACGCCCTGTCGAAGCTGCCGCCGCGGCAGCGCGAGGTGCTGGTCCTGCGCTACTACGGCGGGCTTTCCGAGGCGGAGATCTCGGAGGCGGCGGGGATCTCGAAGGGAACCGTCAAGTCGACGGCGAGCCGTGCCCTCGAATCGCTCCAGAAGGCTATGAGCGGCTAGCTGGTTTAGACCAATATATGCTGACATCGTGACGGACCTTGTGCTCACCGGCGGCAAGCTGGCGCTCCCCGAAGGCGTGGTCAACGACGGCTGGCTGACCGTCTCCGGCGGGCTCGTCTCCGGGATCGGCACCGGCAGCCCGCCCCCCGGCCCTCGCCTGGCACTCAACGGCGAACTCGTCGTCCCCGGGTTCATCGACCTGCACTGCCACGGCGGCGGGGGCGGCTCGTTCTCCAGTGCCGATCCCAAGGAGATCCTGCGCGCGGTCGTCGCACACCGCCGCCACGGTACGACGACCATGCTGGCCAGCCTGGTCTCCGAACCGATCCGCGCACTGGCCGACCAGGAGGCCGCACTGCGGGAGCTGGTCGAGGAAGGCGAGCTGGCAGGCATCCACCTGGAAGGCCCGTTCATCGCCGCGGCGCGCTGCGGCGCGCACGACCCGGCGGTCCTGCTCGAACCCGACACCGCCGCCGTGGACGCACTGCTGCGGGCCGGGCAGGGTGCGGTGCGGATGGTCACGCTCGCCCCGGAACTCACCGGCGCGGTGCGCGCGGTCCGGCAGATCACCGAGGCCGGGGTGATCGCCGCGATCGGGCACACCGACGGGACCGAGGAGCAGATCCGGCCCGCCATCGAGGCGGGCGCCACCGTCGCCACGCACCTGTTCAACGGGATGCGCCCGCTGCACCACCGCGAACCGGGGCCGATCGGCGCGCTGCTCGACGACGAGCGGATCACGATCGAGCTCATCTGCGACCTCGTGCACGTCCATCCCACCGTGCTGCGCCTGGCCGCGACCCATGCCGGGCGGGGCCGGACCATCCTGATCACCGACGCGATGTCGGCCACCGACGCGGCGGACGGCCGGTATCACCTCGGGCGGCTCGAAGTGGACGTGCGGGACGGGGTGGCCACCGTCGCCGAAACCGGTGCGCTGGCGGGCAGCACCCTGACCATGGACGTGGCCTTCCGGAACCTGGTCCGCGGCGCCGGGCTCGGTGTGGCGGACGCGGTCCGCGCCACCTCGGGCCGCCCCGCGGAGCTCCTCGGTCTCTCCCACCGCACCGGGTCGCTGCAGAGCGGGCTGGCCGCCGACCTCGTCGTCCTCGACGACGATCTGCGTCCGGTCCGGGTGATGCGCCACGGCGACTGGGTGGCCTGAGGTGGCACGACCCGTGCGTGGACGCACGGCCAGCCCCTAAGCTCAGGCGAGTGAGCGAGCTCGAGGATCCGGAGCGCCTGCTGGCCGAGGCGCTGCGTGCCCAGGCGAGGAGCGCCCCACCCGGAGACCGCGCGCCGGGCGCGCCACCGCCGCCTCCGCAGTACGGGTTGCTCTCCGGCGCAGACGGGGGCGCGCTCGCCCGCGAGCGCGCCGCACTCGATTTCCCCACCGCCGGTGATCCCGCCATGAGTGATCCCGCCGTGGCCACCCTGAACGCGGGGCGGGCCGGACCGCTCTCCGCGGTATGGATCCTGTCGCTGGCCGTGCTGCTCGGGCTGGCCACGGGAGCGGTGATCGGCCTTATCACACTGTTGTAGCCCACAGAGGCAACACAGGGTCACCCTGTACCGTTTGATGGTGTGATCCTTGCCGAGACCACGACCACGCTCGCCCTGATGCCCAAGTGGTTCAACCCGGAGTACCTGCTGACCCAGTTCGGCGCGTACGTCATTCTCGGGCTCTGCCTGGTCATCTTCATCGAAAGCAGCGTCTTCCCGGTTCTCCCGGGTGACTCCCTGCTGTTCACCGCGGGCCTGTTCGTCGCCCAGGGCTCGATTCACACCCCGTTGTGGCTGGTCTGCCTCGTGGTCAGCGCGGCAGCGCTGCTCGGCAACGCGGTCGGCTACTTCATCGGCTACAAGGCGGGTCCCGCCCTGTTCAAACGGCCGGACTCGAAGTTCTTCAAGCAGGAGTACGTCGACAAGACGCACGCCTTCCTGGAAAAGCACGGGCCCAAGGCCGTGGTGCTGGCCCGGTTCGTGCCGTTCGTGCGGACGTTCATCACCTGGATCGCCGGTGTCGGCCGGATGGACCCCAAGCGCTACTTCACCTACACCGTCATCGGCGGCATCCTGTGGGCCGGCGGCATCACCGCGCTGGGACACCTGCTCGGCAACATCTCGTTCATCAAGAGCAACATCGAGGCCATCTTCATCCTGATCGTGCTGGTCTCGGTGGTGCCGCTGATCGTGGAATGGGCGCGCAGCCGCCGCGAGCGCAAGCTCGCCGGCGCGGCGAACCCGGCCGACGCCGAGGTCACCCAGCAGATCCCCCGGATCGACCGCTAGGCACCGCTAGACACAGCCAAACAGGGCCGTGAGGGGTCCCCTCACGGCAATGGCTCGTCTAGCTCATCGAGAACATCGAGCCGGGGTTGAACAGGTTGTCGGGGTCGAGCGCCTGCTTGATCTGGCGATGGACGCGGATGCCGACCGGGCCGATCTCGCGGGCCAGCCAGTCGCGCTTGATCTTGCCGACGCCGTGTTCGCCGGTGACCGTGCCGCCGAGGGACAGCCCGACGTCGAGGATGTCGTCGAAGGCCCTGCGGGCGCGTTCGAACTCCTCCGGTGAATCGGGCGAGTAGACGATCGTCGGGTGCATGTTCCCGTCGCCCGCGTGCCCGACGACGGCGATCCGCAGGCCGACCTCCTGGCTGATGCGCTCGCAGGCGGAGATCAGTTCGGCGATGCGGGTGCGGGGCACGCACACGTCGTCGGTCAGCCACACGCCGTACTGTTCGAGCGCGGTGAGCACGACGCGCCGCGCCTGCATCAGCATGCGGCCCTCGGCCAGGTCATCGGTCGCATAGGCCATGGTGGAGCCGCAGTCCACGCAGATCTTCTCGATCGCGGCGAGTTCGCGCCGCGCCACCTCGCCACCGGCGTCGGACTGGCACAGCAGCAGTGCCATGCAGTCGGAACCCGCTCCGAGATCGGTGTTCAGGTAGGTCTCGGCGGCCTTGATGGAACTGGCGTCCATGATCTCCATCAGGGAGGGCACCAGACCGTCGCGCACGATCCGCGCGACCGCTTCGCCCGCCTTTTCCGTGGCGTCGAAGCCGGCCACGAGGGTGCCGGGCGCCTGGGGCAGCGGGCGCAACGCGACGGTGGCCTGGGTGATCACGCCGAGGGTGCCCTCACTGCCGATGAACAGCTTGGTCAGGTCGTACCCGGCCACGCCCTTCACGGTTCGGCGGCCGGTCTTGAGCAGCGAGCCGTCGGCGAGGACGACTTCCAGGCCGAGTACCGAGTCGGTGGTCACGCCGTACTTCACGCAGCACAGGCCGCCGGCGTTGGTGGAGAGGTTGCCGCCGATGGTGCACCAGTCGTAGCTGGACGGGTCGGGCGGGTAGAACAGCCCGTGCTTTTCGACCGCGGTGCGGAAGTCGAGGTTGATCACGCCGGGCTGCACGACGGCGAGCCGGTTGCCCGGGTCGATCTCCAGCACCTTGTCGAACCTGGTCATCACGAGCATGACGCAGCCGTCGACGGCGTTCGCGGCGCCGGAAAGTCCGCTGCCCGCGCCGCGCGGCACGATCGGCACTCCGGCGGCGGCGCAGGCGCGGACGGTGGCCTGCACCCCCGCCACGTCGGAGGGCAGGACCACGGCCAGCGGCCTGCCGGACGGGGCCAGCGGCATCATGTCCCGCGCGTAGCTGTCGATGACCTCGGGGTCGGCCAGGACGGCGTCCTTCCCGAGCGCTTCACGAAGTTCGGTCAGCAGTGCGTCGGTGCCCATTCCCCCATGGTAGACCGCACAACCTTCGCACTGCGGAAGAGAAATTCCGGGATCCGTTACTTTCGGTGGTGCTCCCTGTCAGGATAGTTGCCGGGCGATGCCGAGCAGTCGTTCGATCCGGAGCCGGAGGACGAGGCGCCGGTCGGTGACCATGGCGGCCCGGTACTCGTCCCAGTCCGGATGTTCGCCGCGCACCTTGCGGTAAAGCTCGATGAGCTCTTCGACGGTTTCGTCGTGGGGCTCCCGGGCGACCGGCGACAGTTCGGCAGTGCACTCGGCCACCACGTAGGACCATCCGTCCTCGCTGCTGACGTGGAAGCCGGCCCGTGGATCGCGCCGCAGGTTGCGGGTCTTCGCGCGGTCGTCGGTGATCGAGACGAGGATCCGGTCGTTCTCCGCGTCGAAGTGGTGCGTGACGTTGGAAAGCTGGGGCCTGCCATCCCGTTTGATGGTGGCCAGGACGCCGAAGGGGCGGGCGGCGAGCAGGGCGCGGAGCGCGGTGTCGTCGGTCATGACCATCGCAACGGCGGCCGGGAAGGCGGGCATTCCCGTGCCTTCCGAAACTGTCGTACCCCGGGTCTACGGTGAGGGTATGTCGCGAGGCTGACCGGAAAAAGGGACATATCGCCCTGGAAGGTCACAGGTCAAGCAGTTGTCTTCGGCAACTAAAGTGTTGTGTGACACATCGTAGATATTTGAGTGGCGCAAACAACCAGCTTCGGTGCATCCTTGCTCTAGGCAACTAGTTGCAGCTGCCAAGTAAGATCCTGAAAAGAGTGATCATCATGGCCCCTGCCGCTCAGGAGGCGGCTTTCACGGCCGCCGAGCTCGACATCGCCGACGAGCTCGGGGTCCAGCTGGTCCGCTTCGTGCGCCTGATCAACAAGGCGAAGTCGCAGGTGGCGAAGCAGGGGCCGGACGGAATCGAGCGGGCCGCCTACGCGATCCTGTTCCACCTCATCCACGACGGGCCGCAGCGCACCAGCAAGCTCGCCGAGGCGTTGCACGCCGAGATCTCCACGATCAGCAGGCAGAGCAGCGCGCTGGTCCAGCACGGGCTGGTGGAGCGCCAGGCGGACCCGGAGGACGGCAGGGCCTGCCTGCTCGCGCCGACGGCCGAAGGGTTGCGGGTCTTCGAGGAGAACCGCAAGAAACGGAACCTGTGGCTGGCGGAGGTGCTGGCCGAATGGCCCGAGGAGGACCGCCAGACCTTGAACGAACTGCTGGATCGACTCAACTCCGGCATCGAGAGACACATACCGCACGTTGCCGACCACGGGTCGGCTCAGGCGAAGGGGGCTGACGCATGACGAGTTCGATCAGACAACAACCGGCGCCACCGGGGGGAGCCGAGGCGGACGAGGGGCCGAGGCTCACGCACAAGCAGATCCTCACCGTGCTGAGCGGTCTGCTGCTGGGCATGTTCCTGGCCGCGCTCGACCAGAACATCGTCGGTGTCGCGATCGTGAAGATCGCCAACGACCTGAACGGGTTCAGCGAGCAGGCCTGGGCCACCACGGCATACCTGATCACGGCGACCATCGCGACGCCGCTGTACGGCAAGCTTTCCGACATCTACGGGCGCAAGCCGTTCTACCTCGCCGCGATCGCGATCTTCGTCGTCGGTTCGGCGGCCTGCACCTTCGCCACCTCGATGTACGAGCTGGCCGCCTTCCGCGCCTTCCAAGGGCTCGGCGCCGGTGGCCTGATGTCGCTCGCCATGACGATCATCGGTGACATCGTGCCGCCGCGGGAGCGGGTGCGCTACCAGGGCTACTTCATGATGGTCTTCGGGGTCGCGACCGTGCTCGGCCCGGTGCTGGGCGGGTTCTTCTCCGGTGCGGAATGGCTCGGCGGCATCAAGGGCTGGCGCTGGATCTTCCTGATCAACGTGCCGATCGGCGCCGTGGCGCTGTTCGTCGTCGCCCGGGTCCTGAACGTGCCGCACCAGCGGCGCGACCACCGGGTCGACTG
Source organism: Amycolatopsis rhizosphaerae (assembly GCF_007713715.1). GTDB lineage: Bacteria > Actinomycetota > Actinomycetes > Mycobacteriales > Pseudonocardiaceae > Amycolatopsis_E > Amycolatopsis_E rhizosphaerae. The sequence continues at coordinate 29,094 of NZ_VJWX01000010.1, read as the reverse complement.
GTTCGGCGCGACCGCGCTCGCGATCGCCGTGGTGCCACTCCTTCTGGTCGCCGAACAGGGCCGCACCTGGGGCTGGGGCTCCACCAGCGCGGTGATCTGCTACGCCGTGGCCGCCTTCGGCGTCGTGCTGTTCCTCTTCGTCGAGTACGTGATGAAGGAGGAGGCGCTGATCCCGCTCCGGCTCTTCCGCAACTCCACCTTCAGCGTCACCATCGTCGGCAGCACGATCGTCGGTGTGGCGATGTTCGGCGGGATCACCATGGTGCCGCAGTACTTCCAGGTCGTCCGGGGCTACACGCCCACCCAGGGTGGTCTGCTGATGCTGCCGCTGGTGCTGGGCATCATGAGCGGCTCGATGCTCTCCGGCCGGGTCACCGCGAAGACCGGGCGCTACAAGATGCTGCCGGTCATCGGCACCTTCGTGATCGCCCTCGGGACGGTGCTCTACGCCCAGGTGCACTACGACAGCCCGCTCTGGCAGCCGCTGGTCTACGCCCTGATCATCGGCCTCGGCCTCGGTGGCTGCATGCAGACGCTGATCATCGCGGCGCAGAACGCCGGTCCCCGCAGCGACATGGGGGTGTCCACCGCGGCGGCCACGTTCTTCCGCCAGATCGGCGGCACGCTCGGTGTCGCGGTGTTCCTGACGATCCTGTTCAACCTGCTGCCGACCAAGATCGCCGACGCCTTCGGCGGGCGCCTGCCCGCGTCGCTCGGCAGCGGCGGGCTGGACAAGCTGCAGTCGAACACCAGTGGGATCGCCAGCCTGCCCGACCAGATCAAGGTGCCGATCCTGACCGGGTTCACCAACTCGCTGCACGCTGTGTTCTACGTCGCGGCCGCGGTGGCCCTGCTGGCCTGCCTGGTGCTGCTGTTCATGCGCGAAATCCCGCTCGCCGGCGGGCCGACTCCCCCGCCCATCGAGGGCGGCGAGGCGCTGGTGGAGGCCGCGTTGGCCGAGCAGCCGCAGACCGCGGCGACCACCTCGGACTCCGACGTCTGGGCCGACGCCGAGGCGGCGCTGGACGAACCGGAACCGGTTCTCGTCGGGGCCGGGAAGCACGCACTGCCCAGCGAGAACGGGCACGGAAACTACGAACTGGCCGCCCAGACGGTGCCGTTCGCGAGCGTGACCGCCGGGATGAGCAGCGCGGTCGAGACCGGTGGGCAGCCGATCACCGGGCACATCCGGCGGCAGGACGGCTCGTCGGTGCTGGGGGCCGCGCTGACGCTGATCGACCAGCGGGGCCGCCAGGTCTCGCGGGGGACCGGCGGGTCCGACGGCGGTTACCACATCAACGCGCCGGGCGAGGGCACCTATGTGCTGATCGTGTCGGCCGCCGGTCACCAGCCGCAGGCCTCCAGCGTGGTGGTCGGCCAGGGCCCGGCGCGGGTGGACGTGACCCTGGTCGGTTCGGGTGAGCTGAGCGGCATCGTCCGGGTGGCGGGCACCGGTGCCCCGCTCGCTCGCGCGACGGTCACGTTGACCGACTCGCGGGGCGAGGTCACCGGTGCCTCGATCACCACCGCCGAGGGTGGCTACTCGTTCCACGGGGTCGGTGCCGGGACCTACACCCTGGTGGCCAGCGCCGAGCGGATGCGCCCGGTCGCGACCATGCTGACCGTGCCCGACAGCGGCGTGCTGCGGCACGACGTCGAACTGAACTCCGCGATCGTGCTGACGGGCACGGCGCGCACCGACGGCGAGCGCCCGGTTCCCGACGCCCGCATCACGGTGCTCGACGCGGAGGGCAACGTCGCCGCGGTCACCCGTACCGACGGGGAGGGCCGGTACGTGGTCAGCGACCTGCCCGAGGGGGACTACACCGTGGTGGCGAGCGGGTACCCGCCCGCCACCAGCCAGGTCAACCTGGCCGGGGGCGGTGAGGCGCAGCACGACGTGCGGCTCGGCTACGAGCAGGTGATCGACCAGCTCGCCGCGGACGGGCCGGCCGCGTCATGACCGGGCTGAGCGCACAGATCAAGACCGCCGAGGGATGGGCGGTCGAGAACGCGGTGCTGACCGTGACCGACATGGCCGGTCAGCAGGTCGCCCGTGCCGTCACGGATGCCAGCGGGGCGGCGGACACCGCCCCGCTGGCGCCCGGGGTCTACACGGCCGTCCTCACCGCCGCCGGCTACACACCGGTGGCGCGGACGGCGCAGATCGGCTCGGACGGCAGCGGCTCGCTCGGCGAAATCGCACTGGCGCCGGTGGCGGAGGCCGTCGAGCTTCCGCCACCCGGCCCGTGGACGATCGACCCGGTGCACAGCTCGGTGGTGGCCACCGCGCGGCACCTCGGCATCGCCAGCGTGCGGGCCCGGTTCAGCGACGTCGGGGGGCGGATCGTGGTCGGCAGGCCCGTCGAACGTTCCACCGTGCACGCCGAGATCAAGGCGGCGAGCATCGACACCGGAATCCGGATGCGCGACGATCACCTGCGCTCCTCGGACTTCCTCGATGTCGAGGCCTATCCGACGATCGGCTTCGAAAGCACCGCGCTGCGCCAGCGCGGGGTGGACACCTGGACGCTGGCCGGGGAACTCACCCTCCACGGCGAGCGCCGCGCGATCGAACTCGATCTCCGTTACGGCGGCTGGGGTCCGGACCCGTGGGGCGGCGTGCGCGCCGCCTTTCACGCGGAAACCCAATTGCGCCGCAACGATTTCGCGATCAACTACAACGCCATGGTGCGGGCCGGGGTGGCCGCGGTCGGGACCACGGTGAAGATCGAAATCGATATCGAGGCGGTACAGGGCGAGTCTCTGCCGGAAATGTGACGGCGCGCCCAGCCTCGGGTGACCGATAGTGACGCCCGGCCCGGAAAACGGGCCGGGCGTCGCATTGTTTACCGGTGTGTCGATAACGGATTTCCCCGAACACACCCTTCCGATGAGTGCCGCTCTCGGCGAACACGTAGGCTTCTCGGAGTGAGTCTCGTCTACGCCGCTTCCGAAGCCCTCGGTGTGGGCTGGCTGGATACGGCCGGCCCGCTCCTGGTGTGGGTCATCGTGCTCAGCTTCGTTTTCCTCGAATGCGCGCTGATCATCGGCCTGTTCCTGCCCGGTGACTCGCTGCTGTTCGCCGCCGGGGTGGTACTCGCCTCACACGGGGCCGACGCGAACGCATGGCTGCTTTCGGTGGCCGCGCTGGTGGTCGCCGTGGTGGGCAACCAGGTGGGCTACTACATCGGCAGGCAGACCGGGACCCGGTTCATCGCCCGGCGCGGCGGGCGGGTGCTCAACCGCGGCAACCTCGAACGCGCGCGGGCCTTCCTGGACCGGAAGGGCTTCTTCGCGATCGTCGCGGCCCGGTGGATCCCGTGGATCCGGACGCTGGCCCCGCTCATCGCCGGTGCGGCGCGGATGGAGCCGCGCCGCTTCCTGGCCGCGACCACCCTGGGCGGCGTGCTGTGGGTGCCGTCACTGGTGCTGCTCGGCTACTACGGCGCGGGCCTGCTGAGCGCGCTGCCGTGGGTCCAGACGGCGCTGATGTGGCTGTCCATCCTGTTCTTCGTCGGTGGCACGGGCTTCGGCATCGTGCGCTACCGCCAGGAGATGCGCCGCCCCATCGACGAGGACCGCGACGTTGATTCGCAGGTCCGCAAGGTGGCCTGAGCCACGCGGTCAGGCGGCGGGGTCGGCCCAGACCTCGAGCTGGATCCCGTCCGGATCGTGGAACACCAGGACCGAGGACCCCGGCAGGGTCCGGGAAGCCGTGATCGGGCGGTGGGTGACACCGTATTCGGCGAGCCGCTGCTCCCACTCCTGGAGTTCGAAGTGGGAATCCACCTTGAACGCGAGGTGGTCGAGACCGGTGTGCCGCCGGTCGAAGGCCACCCGCTCGGTCTCGGGCCGTTGCACCAGCATCACGGAGAAGGTGTCCGTCCGGTCCCGGAGGAGCACCTTGCGCAGGCCGGTGGAGGGGTCCTCGCGGCGGGCGACCTCCTTGAGTTCGAGCACCCGCTCGTACCACGGGACGCTGCGGTCCACGTCCGTGACCGCCAGCGCCAGGTGGTGTACGTCGGTAAGCGTTGGCATTGGCGAGTCGTCCTTTCGGCGTTTCTGCGGAGTTCCGCCCCGACCGGTCCTCCTCCGCGGGTGCGCTTGCGTCGCACCTGCTTCGGGTGGTCCTTAGGCGGTTTCGCCCCTGCGTCAGGCTACCGACCTCGAGCCAGGGTAAACGGTTTCTCCAAAATCTGTGGATAACTCGGCGAACTACCCACAGCCTGTGGACAACTCGGTGATGGTTAGCGGCCGCCGCTCACGTTGAGCACCGACCCCATCGCGTAGGAGGACGCCGGAGAGAGCAACCACAACACCGCCTCGGCGATCTCGGTGGGCGTTCCCGCACGTCCGGCCGGGATCTGCGGGGACAGCCGCTCGACCCGGTCGGGCAGACCGGCGGCCTCGTGGAGACCGGTCTCCACCAGTCCCGGTGCCACCGCGTTCACGCGGATGCCCTCTCGCGCGACCTCCTGGGCGAGCCCGAATGTGAGAGTGTCCACAGCCGCCTTCGATGCGGCGTAGTGCACCCAGGTGCCCGGTGAGCCGCCCCGTACGGCTGTCGAGGACACGTTCACGATCACGCCACCGGCGCCGCCGTACCGGGTCGACATCCGGCGCACCGCCTCACGACAGCAGAGGAACACACCGGTCACGTTCACGTCGAGCACGCGCCGCACCGTCTCCACGTCCTGCTCGTCCAGGCGGCCGGGCGTGTTCCCGGTGATGCCCGCGTTGTTCACCAGCGCGGTCACCGGGCCCAGCTCCCCGGCCGCGTCGAACAAGGCGGTCACGTCGCGCTCCGAAGAGACGTCGCCGCGGACCGTCAGCGCCCGTCGCCCGTGCCGCCGTACCTGCTCGGCGACCGCTTCCGCGGAGGCACCCGAGCCCGAGTAGTTGATCACAACGTCGTGTCCGCGCTCGGCGGCGAGCGCGCACACCGCGGCGCCGATCCCCCGGCTACCGCCGGTGACGATCAAGGTCATAGGGCGAAGTTTGCCAGCGGCAGATCCGCCAGTACCAGGTCCGCGCGCGCCGCCGTGGGCGCGATGAGATCGGCGTTGCGCTGGTCGCTGCCCAGCGCCCGCTGCTGCGCCTCCACCAGCGACCGCCCGTACCGCCGATGCCGGGTGACCAGCCGCTCGATCCGGACCTGCTCGTCGGGGGCGAGGAACCACACCTCGTCGAGGAGTCCGCGCACGTCCCCCCAGGGGTCCGCGTCGAGGAGCAGGTAGTTGCCCTCGGTGATGACGAGCGGGACCTCGGGCGGCACCGGCACCGCGCCCGCGATCGGTTCTTCGATCTCGCGCCGGAACTCGGGGGCGTAGACCGTCTCCTTCGCGTCCTTCAGCCGCCGCAGGAGGTGGACGTACCCGTGCGCGTCGAACGTGTCCGGGGCACCCTTGCGCTCGATCCGGCCCAGACGGCGCAGTTCGGCCTGCGCCAGGTGGAAGCCGTCCATCCCCACCACCGCGGCCCGCGTGCCCAGCGCCCCGGCGACGCTCCGCGCGAGCGTGGTCTTGCCCGACGCGGGCGCGCCCACGATGCCCAGCAGGGTCCGCCCGCCGCGGGCCACCAGTTCCTCGGCCCGCGCCAGCAGCTCGTCGAACGACGTCATCGCACTCCTATCCTCCGGACCCACGACCGGGCCCCGCTGTGCCGCACCCGTTCCGCGGCAACCTCGTTGGCGAACCGGATCAGCTCCGGCAGCGCACACCTTCCCGTCCCGTGCACGAGAGCGCCGTGCCACACATCGCCGGCGCCGAGCGTGTCCCGCGCCCGCACCTCGGGCACCGGGACCGAACCCGACTCCTCGGCGGTCCACCAGCGCACCGTATCCGGGCCCGCGGTGACGATCACCGTGCCCACACCGCGGGCGAGCAGATCGTGCGCGGGAAGCGGAAACCGGGCCGAACACGCGGCGATGTCCACCAGCGGCAGCAGTTCGTCGAGGACGGGTTTCCAGCTCCCGGCGTCGAGCACCACGGGCAGGCCGCGTTCCCGGGCCCAGCGCGCCACGCCCAGTGCGAGCGCCGGATGGTGCCCGTCCACCAGCACCGACCGTACGTCACCGAACCCGGCCAGGGACGGCAGCCGGGCCGTGGACCGCGCGGCGTTGCGGGAAACGACGGTGCGCTCGCCGTCGCGTTCCCGTACCGCCACCGCGCTCAGCGCGGGCGGTTCGGGACAGCCGGGATCGGCGTCGAGGAGCCGTACGCCGCACGTGTCGAGATCGGCTCGCGCGAGCGCGGCGAGCGGGTGCGTGCCGAGCACGGTCACCAGCACCGGGTCGCCGCCGAGGGCCGCCACCGTCACCGCCGCGTTGGTGGCGGGGCCGCCCGCGGCCACCTCCACCGAGGTGGACTGCACCTTCTCGCCGGGCTCGGGAAGCTCGGCGACGCGCTGCACCACGTCGATCGTGCACAGCCCGGCGAGAAGGACGGTCATGCCGACAGCCCCGTGTGGATCGCGGACGAGACCTCTTCCACCGCGCCCTGCTCGTTGACCCGCAGCGCCCCGGTGATCAGCCCGACCACCTGGTTCATCGAGGTCGTCCTGGGCGACACCACGGCCACCCGCCTGCCCAGGCGGTGCACGTGGATCCGGTCGGCGATCTCGAACACGTGCGGCATGTTGTGGCTGATCAGCACCACCGGCAGGCCGCGCCCGCGGATCCGGTCGATGAGCGCGAGCACCCGGCCGGACTCGGCCACACCGAGCGCCGCGGTCGGCTCGTCCATGATCACCGCCTTGCTGCCGAAGGCCGCGGCCCTGGCCACCGCGACCCCTTGCCGCTGCCCGCCCGAGAGGGTCTCCACCGGCTGCGTGATCGACTTGATCTTGATGTCCAGCTCGTCGAGGACCCGCTGCGCCTCCGCGCGCATCTTCGCGGTGTCGAGTTTACGGACCAGGCCGAGCGGGCCGTTCCGCCGGATTTCGCGGCCGAGGAACATGTTCGTGGCGATGTCCTGGGCCGGGGAGAGCGCCAGGTCCTGGTAGACGGTCTCGATACCGCAGCGCCGGGCGTCCAGCGGCGAACGGAAGTGGACCCGCCGCCCGTCGACCTGGATTTCCCCGGCGTCGGGCACCAGCGCCCCGGAGAGGGCCTTGATCAGGCTCGACTTGCCCGCGCCGTTGTCGCCCACCACGGCCAGCACCTCACCGGCGTGCAGGTCGAAGTCGGCGCCGTCGATCGCGGTGACGTGCCCGTAGCGCTTGACCAGGCCGCGCGCGGACAGGACCGGGGTCTTCCCGGCTTCGTCGGTGCTTCCCGTCATCGCTGCCTCCTGGCGATCCGGTCGACGGCCACCGCGGCGATCACCAGCGCCCCGGTCGCCAGATCCTGGTACAGGGAGTCGACGCCGAGCTGGCTGAGCCCGGACTGCAGCACCGTCACGATCAGTGCGCCCATCATCGTGCCGAGCACCGATCCGCGGCCGCCGAACAGGCTCGTCCCGCCGAGCACCACCGCGGTGATGGACTGCAGGTTGCCGAGCTGGAAGGCGTTCGGATCGGCGTTGGGGATGCGGCCCAGCGCCTGCCACGCGGCCACGCCGAAGATCACCCCGGCCACCGCGTACACCGACACCAGCGTCCGGCCGACCTTGATCCCCGACAGCCGTGCCGCCTCCGCGGAGTCACCGACGGCGTACACGTGCTTGCCCCAGGCGGTGCGCGTGAGCGCGTACCAGACCACGAGGTACATCAGCAGCGCGACGGTCATGCCGTAGGTGACCGGGATGCCGCCGAACAGGTAGCGCTGGGTGCCGAGCCAGGTCAGCGGGCCGCCGGGGGCGACCGGCACCGCCTGGCCGCCTGCGACCAGTTTGTCGCCCGCGGTGAGCATGGTGAAAAAGCCCAGCGTCACGATGAACGGCGGCAGCTTGACCCGGGTGACCAGCGAACCGATCACCAGACCGAGGCCGAGCGGCACCGCGATGCCGATCACCAGCGCGAGGATTCCCGGTGTCCCGCCCGCGAACAGCTTCGCCATCAGCAGCGACGCCAGCACCATCGCCGAGGCGTTGGACAGGTCGATCCCCGCGGTGAGGATGATCAGCGTCTGGCCGAGGGCGAGGGTGCCCACCACCAGCGCCTGGTCGACCATCAGCGACAGGTTGTCCAGTTCGAGGAACCGGCTCGTGGACAGCGAGAACACGACCATCGCGAGCACCAGCGCGAGGGCCGGCCCCGCCGCCGGGGCGCGGAGGAAGAATTCGCCGATGCCCTCACGCTTGCCGGACGCGCGGGGTGGGGCGCTCACCGTGGTCATTTCGTCCCCCAGCAGTTCTGCAGACCCCACGTGGTGTCCTGGCTGGGCACCCCGGGCATCGGGCGGTCGGTGATCACCACGGAACCGGTGTCGATGAAGCCGTTGGGCTTCTTGCCGGTCCTGGCGTACTCGACGGCGGCGGCCACGCCCCGCTCGGCCATCTTCCTCGGAAACTGCATGACGGTGGCCTGGTAGAGCCCGTCCCGCACGTTCTGCACGCCCTGGCAGCCGCCGTCGATGGAGCCCATCACGACGCGGCCCGCGAGCCCACGGGACTGCAGCGCCGCGTAGGCGCCGCGGGCGGTGGGTTCGTTCATGGTGTAGACCGCGTTGATGTCGGCGTCGCGCTGCAGCAGGTTCTCCATCTTCTGCTGCGCGATGCTCTGGTCGCCGTTGGCCGGTTCCCGCCCGGCGATCGCCGGATCGCCGTCACGCAGCCCGATGCCTTCGAGGAAACCGTTGTGGCGGTAGGTGTCCACGGTGCTGCCCGCGGTTCCGTCGATCATGATCAGCTTGGCCGGTGTGCCGCCGAGGGCGGCCTTGACGTACTGCCCCTGCTCGCGGCCCGCCGCGACGTTGTCGGTGGCGAACGTGGCGTCCACCGCGCTCGCCGGTTCGGTCGCGGTGTCGAGCGCGATCACCAGTATCCCGCTCCTGCGTGCGCGGTCGATCGCGTCGAGCACCCCGGTGGAGGAGTTGGGGGTGATCAGGATCGTGGTCGCGCCCTGCTGCATCAGGTTCTCGATGGCGCGGACCTGGCCGTCGTTGTCGCCGTCGAACTGCCCGGCGAGTGCGACGAAGTCCGCCCCCTGCGCCTTGGCCGCGGTGCTCGCGGCGTTGCGGAGTTCGACGAAGTACGGATTCGTGTTGGTCTTGGTGATCAGGCCGATCTTGGTCTTGCCGCCACCGGCGCCGGTGCTGCCGCCCCAGTGACGCTCGACCGTGCATCCGCTCGCGCCCACCGCCAGGGTGGCGGCCGCGAGCAGGCACAGGAGACTGCGATGTCTCACGTGACCTCCTCATCGAGGCTCGTGGCTGGACGAGTCGTGCGCAGACGGTAGAAGGCCGTATCCTGCATCGCAAGCGTTTGCGCAAACGCTTGCTGTTGACTTTGGGGAGCGAGTATGCCGCCTGCCGGAGCATCGAGGCCCACCCAGCGCGACATCGCCGAGCTGGCCGGGGTGTCCATCACCACGGTCTCGCACGTGGTGAACGGCACCAGGCCGGTCGCGCCGGAGACCAAGGCCGCCGTGCTCCAGGCCATCGAGAAGACCGGCTACACCGGGGACGCGATCGCCCGCTCACTGGTCACCGGCGGCACCCGCTCGATCGGCGTGGCCATCTCGCTGCTGGCGAACCCGTACTTCGCGGCCCTGATGCAGGCCATCGAGCGGGAGGCCGCGTCGGCCGGGTACACCGTGCTGCTCGCCGACACCCACGACACCGTGAGCACCGAGCAGGACACCGTGCGCGCGCTGCGCTCGCGCCGGGTCGAGGGCCTGCTGCTGACGCCTTCGCCCGGGGACGGCGCGGTGATCGGCGAGCTGGTGTCCCTGGGCACACCGGTCGTGCTGGTGGACCGCGTGACCACGCGGACCGACGTGGACCAGGTGGGCTCGGAAAGCATCCAGTCCACCTCGGCGCTGACCGAACACCTGGCCGCGCTCGGGCATCGCCGCATCGGGATGGTCAGCGGCACACCCGGGTTGAGCACCAGCGAGGAGCGGATCCTCGGCTACCGGCTCGGCCTCGGCCGGGGCGGTCTGGCGTGGAACGCCGAACTCGTCGCCCCAGGGCATTCGTCGAAGACCGGGGGCGCGGCGGCCTTCACCGCGCTGATGGACCTGCCCGAGCCGCCGACCGCGCTGGTGGTGGCCAACGACAGCATGATGGTCGGGGTCCTGCACGAAGCTCGGCGGCGAGGCCTGAGGGTCGGCCGCGATCTCGCCGTCGTCGGGTACGACGACGCCGAATGGGCCGATCTCGTCGAGCCCCCGCTGACCACGATGGCCCAGCCGATCGAGGAGATCGGCCGTCGCGCGGTGCGCCTGCTGCTCGCCCGCATCACCGATCCCGGGCGCCCGCCGGAAACCCTGCGCCTGCCGCCGCGGCTGATGCACCGGAATTCCTGCGGCTGCTGATCACGACTCGAGCGTCGCGGCCGCCTCCAGGAGCAGCCAGGCGCCGGTCTGGACCGACAGGTCCCGGCAGGGATGCCCGGTCGGCGCCACCGGGGCGGGCTCGGCCCATTCGTGGTGGAACAGCGGGCCGCTCGGCGCCTCCCGGGCACCGTCCCAGCAGGCGCGGGCGGAGGTGAGCACGAGTTCGCGGGCGAGACCCGATTCGGCGCCCGGCAACCGCCGCGCGGCAAGGGCGAGATAGCGCGCGAGGATCCCGGCGAAGAGTCCCCCGTCGCCGCCGCCCTGCCCGCGGAGGACCCCGCCGGGAGCGCAGTGGTCCGCCACCGCGCGCACGGTACGGGCCGCGGCGTCCAGTTCGGACAGTTCGAGGCAGGTGCCGAGGAAGACGCCTTGGCAGTACGTGTAGATCTCCTTCGCCAGGCGCTGGTCGTCGACGTGGAGACCGTCCCAGACCAGCCCGGTGGCCGGGTCCACCAGCGTCCGTTCGAGCCACTCGTACAGCTCTCGCGCCCGCCCGAGGTCACCGGCACGGGCGTGCAGGATCGCGGCGGGCCCGTTCGTCGGCGTGTTCTTGAACCGGTCGTTGCGGCGCCACCAGATCCCGCCGCCGCCGTCCGCCGTCCACCCCGAGCGCATCCTGGCCAGGAACGTGGTGACATCGCGGCCGGTGCGCTGCAGGGCCAGGCCGAGCCAGGCCATGTCGTCGTAGTAGTCGTTGGCCCAGGTGCCGAAGTTGCGGAGGCGGAGGGTGCCCACGTAGCGGTCGATGGTCGCGGCGCGAGCCGGGGACGGGGCGCGGAGCTGGGCGTCGATCAGGCAGTCCAGCACGTGGGCCTGCCACCAGTAGTTCCAGTGCCAGTGCAGGCGTTCGCCGGGCGTGGGCGGCCAGCCGCTGCGTGCCAGCACCGTCCCCGGCAGCCCCCAGAGCCGGCTCAGATGCCGGGTGACGATCGCCCGTTCCGCCGCCGCGGCCCACGTCCGGTACATGAACCCATCATGGATTGGCCCTCGACATAACGCGCGATATCTCTACGATCCGAAGAATGTCGGTGCTGACGTGTCCCCTCTGCGAGGCCACCTGTGGTCTCGAGATCACTCTCGACGGCCGTCGCGTCCTCGGTGTCCGAGGGGATGCCGACGACGTTTTCTCCCACGGTTTCCTGTGCCCCAAGGGGGCTTCCCTCGGCGCCCTGCACGAGGATCCGGACCGGTTGCGTGCCCCGCTGGTGAAGCGGGACGGCGAGTTCACCGAGGTGTCCTGGGAGGAGGCGTTCGCCGAGATCGACGCGCGGCTGCGGCCGCTGCTCGCCGAACGCGACACGATCGCCGTCTACGCGGGAAACCCCAGCGTGCACAACCTGGCCACCGCGCTCTACGGCCGGATCTTCTTCAAGGCTCTCGGCACCAGGAACTTCTACAGCGCGAGCAGCGTCGACCAGTTGCCGAAGCACTTCTCCTCCGGTTATCTGTTCGGTGACGCCTTCTCCATCCCGGTGCCGGACGTCGACCGCACCGCACACCTGCTCATCGTCGGGGCGAACCCGTTGGTGTCCAACGGAAGTCTGATGACCGCGCCCGACATGCGGGGCAGGTTGCGCGCGATCCGGCAGCGCGGTGGCAAGGTCGTGGTGATCGATCCGCGCCGCACCCGCACCGCACGGGCCGCCGACGAACACCACGCGATCCGCCCCGGCACCGATGCGCTGCTGCTGTTCGCCCTGGTCCGGGTGCTGTTCGAGGAAGACCTGGTGTCGCTGGGAAGACTCGACGGTATGGTCAACGGCCTCGCCGAGGTCGAGGCACTGACCGCGGGCTTCACTCCCGAGGCGGTCGCGCCGGTTACGGGGATTCCCGAAGGCGAGATCCGGCGCCTCGCGCGGGAGCTGGCGGCGGCCTCCTCCGCCGCCGTGTACGGCCGTATCGGCACCACCACCCAGGCCTTCGGCACCCTCACGAGCTGGCTGGTGGACGTGCTCAACGTGCTCACCGGCAACCTCGACCGGCCCGGCGGGGCGATGTTCCCGCTGGCCGCGGCCGGGCAGGCGAACAGCGCCCCCGGGAAACGCCGCCCCTTCGCCGCGGGCCGCTGGCGCAGCCGCGTGCGGGACCTGCCGGAGGTGTTCGGCGAGCTGCCGGTGGCGACGCTGGCCGACGAGATCCTGACGCCGGGGGAAGGCCGGGTGCGGGCGCTGATCACGGTCAGCGGCAACCCGTGCCTGAGCACGCCGAACACCGGCCGGCTCGAAGAAGCGCTTTCGCAGCTCGATTTCCTGCTGTCACTGGACATCTACCTCAACGAGACGAGCAGGCACGCGGACGTGATCCTGCCGGGGCCCTCCCCGCTGGAGCGGCCGCACTACGACGTCGCGCTGTACCAGCTCGCCGTCCGGAACGTGGCGAACTGGACTCCGGCGGCCCTGCCGAGCGAACTGCCGCAGGAATGGGAGACGCTGCTGCGGCTGACCGGGATCGTGACCGGGCAGGGCCCGGACATCGACGTCGCCGCCTTCGACGCGCTGGTCGCCGCGCAACTGGCGCAGCGCAACGGGCTCGATCCGGCGATCGTGGGCGACCGGAGGGGCCCGGCCCGGCTGCTGGATCTGATGCTGCGGGCGGGTCCCTACGAGCTGACGCTCGCCGACCTCGAGGCCGCGCCGCACGGCGTGGATCTCGGTCCGCTCCAGCCCCGGTTGCCCGGGCTGCTGAGCACGTCGAGCGGGCGGATCGAACTGGCCGCCGAAGCCGTCGTCGCGGATGTCCCCCGGTTGGCCGAACAGTTGCGCCGCGGGCCGGACGAGCTCGTTCTCATCGGGCGCAGGCAGCTGAGCTCCAACAATTCCTGGATGCACAACCTGCCCCCGCTGGTGCGCGGGCAGAACCGGTGCACCATGCAGGTCCACCCGGACGACGCGCGGCGGCTCGGCCTCGTCGACGGGCAGCGCGCGACGGTGCGGTCGAAGGCCGGGGAACTGGAGGTGCCGGTCGAGGTGACCGACGAGATCCGGCCCGGGGTGGTGAGCATCCCGCACGGCTGGGGACACGGCCTGCCGGGCACGAAGGGTGAGGTCGCGGCCGCCCATGCGGGGGTGAACTCGAACCTCGTCGCGGACGAGACCCTCGTCGACGCCCTTTCCGGCACCTCGGTCCTCAACGGCATCCCGGTCGAGGTCACCCCCGTCTGACCCGGGCCGGTCACCAGGCCTGGGAGAGGTCCGCGTGCTGACGGATCCAGGTGTGCATGACGATGCCCGCGGCGACCCCGGCGTTGATGGACCGGGTGGTGCCGAACTGCGCGATGGAGACCACGAGCGATGCCGAATCCTGCGCCTCGGTGGACAGCCCTGGCCCCTCCTGGCCGAACAGGAGCACGCATTCGCGGGGCAGCCGGACGGTCTCGACCGGACGGGAGCCCGGGGTGTTGTCGACGGCCACGATCACCAGCCCGTGCGCGGTCGCGTACTCGGCGAGGGACGGGACGTCCGGATGGTGCTCCAGGTGCTGGTACCGGTCGGTGACCATGGCACCGCGCCGGTTCCAGCGGCGGCGGCCCACGATGTGCACCGCGGCCGCCGCGAAGGCGTTCGCGGTGCGGACCACGGTGCCGATGTTGTGGTCGTGCTGGAAGTTCTCGATGGCCACGTGGAACGGGTGCCGCCGACGGTCCACGTCGGCGACAATGGCTTCACGCCGCCAGTACCGGTAGGCGTCCACCACGTTGCGGCGGTCGCCTTCGGCCAGCAGTTCCGGGTCGTAGCGTTCGTCGGACGGCCATTCCCCGCGCCACGGCCCGACGCCCACTTCCGCGCGTGCGGTCCATTCGGTCGGTCCGGCCTCGTCCAGGTTCACCCGCTGATTTTCGCTCAGGCCTGGCGCACGCGGTGAGCCGGTGCGTGGTGGTCGCGGCTGCGCCACCGGTGGTACGCGCCGACGTAGGAGATCAGCACGACCCCGATCGCCGTCACTCCCACCACCGGGAGCAACGCGCGCGGGATGACCGTGCCGTAGAGGTAGTAGGCGTTGAACCCGCCCGGCAGCGGGCCGAGTCCCTGCAGGCTGCGGAAGTAGTCCTCCAGGGCCGTGAGCGGGCACGGCAGCGGGAAGACGTTGACCGCGACCCCCCAGAGCGCGAAGAAAACGTGGACGAATATAGTCTTGAACCAGCGCCAGGCGAGGAATCCGCCCAAGCCGATGTAGAGCAGCGCCAGGATATGGATGCCGACGGTCAGATCGGCCAGAATCCTTGCGGTGGACACCACGTACCGCCCCCTTCCGCAGTCCCCGTATCTTCGACGGTACTCCGCGTTTGCTGAGAAACGTCGACAAATGGACGCGGGGAGATAACGGTAGGGTGTTGTTGATCACTGCGGAGCGATCGGGTCCGGACGGCGCCGCTTGATCACCGGGCGCTGGGTCTGCTCCGGGCTTTACCCGACGAGGGGTGGTCCGGGCGTTGGCCGCCCGGACCGTCCGGGTCAGGCCAGGCCGAGATCGTCGAGGTCCAGCAGGTACCGGTACGACAGACCGGCTTCCTCGATCGCTTCGCGCGCCCCGGTGTTCCGGTCCACGACGGTGGCGACGCCGACGATGGTGGCGCCCGCTTCCTTCAGCGCCTCGACGGCGGTGAGCACGCTGCCACCGGTGGTGGAGGTGTCCTCCACGGCCAGTACCCGCTGCCCGGCGACTTCCATGCCCTCGATCCGCCGCTGCAGGCCGTGCTGTTTCGCGCTCTTGCGGACCACGAACGCGTCGAGCACCATCCCGTCGGCCGCCGCCGAATGCAGCATCGCGGTGGCGACCGGGTCGGCGCCGAGGGTCAGTCCGCCGACGGCGACGTAGTCCCAGTCGGCGGTGAGTTGCCGCAGCAGCTTGCCGATCAGCGGGGCCGCCGCGTGATGGAGGGTCGCGCGCCGCAGGTCGATGTAGTAGTCGGCTTCCTTGCCGGAAGAGAGCGTGACCTTGCCGTGAACCACGGACAGCTCCGTGACGAGCCTGGCCAGTTCGATCTTCGCTGCTTCATCCAACGCCGGTTTCACCACGCCCAGAGTCTTTCACACCCCCTGCCGGGGCCTTCGGACGTGGTTCGGCCGGTGGTTATGCGCCGATGACGGGGGGTGCGGTGCGTTCGTTGGTGCCGAAGATGTCGTCGGGGTCGGCTTCGACGAGCCAGGAGGGGCGGGTGTGTTCTTCGTCTTCGGCGCCTTCGCCTTTGGCGCCGTGGCCCATGCCGCCCATGCCCCCACGGGAGGCGCTGGTGGCGCTACGGCCGCTGGCGCTGCCGCCGGCGGCGGTTTCGGCTGCTCCGGCGCCTCCGGCGCGGGCACCGCTTTGCGCCCCGGCGCCCGCCGCGGACCCGCTGCCCGCCGCGCTGCCGCTACCGCTGCCGGGTCCGAACCCGCCACCACCGCTGCCGCGGCCGATCTTGCTGCTGTAGCCCTCACTGTCGGCACCGGGTCCGAACCCGCCGCCCATGGGGCCGATGGGCATGCCACCCAGCCCGGGCAGGCTGTTGGAGTTGGAGTTCGCCCCGGTGGGGGTGTTGGCCGTGGTGGGCGCCTGATAGCCCTGCGCGGAGGTACCACCCGGCCGCGAAGAGCCGCCGCCACCGCCGCCGGTGCGGGCCCCACCGGTCAGTGGGGGTGTGGGGTAGCCGGGCAGGTTCCCGATCGGGGACCCGCCCCCGTTACCACCACCAGGGCCGCCGGAAGGACCACCGTTGTAGCCGCCCCCGCCGCCGCCGGGGATGGTGCCGCCGGTGGGTCCGGTGTAGCCGGAGGCCGCGGTCGCGCCGATAGCGCCGCCGACCACGCTGCCGACGGCGCCGCCGGTGGGTGGGGTGAAGGCGGGCGGCTGGGCGAACACGGGCTGTTTGGAGGCGGCACTGTAGAGCTGCTGGTCGTAGCTGGTCATGACCTGCGCGGCCTGGTCATGGGCCTGCTGGCTCTGCTGCTGCTTGTCCATCGACTTCTGGATGTTGTCCGCCAAATCCAACGGATTCGACGTCGCCCAGCTCTTCATCTCATCCGACCACGAAAACGGCACCGGAGCGGGCATACTCGTCTTCGCCGTCTGCGCCGCCGCCGACTGCTGATACGTCACCTCCGACGCCAACCGCGCATTCTGCGCATTCGCGTCCGCCCACTGGTGGGTGCTGGTGAAGTATCCGCGTGCGGCGTCGGCCGCGTCACCCTCCCACTCGGTCTGCGACTTGTTCACCGCGTCGTTGAACGCGGTCGCGATCCGGTCGAACGACGACGCCAACTCGTGGTAGCCGTTCGACGTCGTGCCGACCTGACCCGCGTCCAGGCCGTTGGTGACGTAGCCCTGCAACTCGGCGTGGTCGACGGCCTTGTAGTTGATGTTCGACGCGGGCAGACCTTCCACGTACTGGGTCTGCCCGGTGGTCGTCTCCGCGATGGTCTGCTGGTTGTACTTGTTGGCCTGAGCCTGCGCTTCGACCCTCGCGATGAGCTGGTCGAGAATGGGCAGCAAACCCGGGTCGGACGCCGTCTTCGCCTGCGCGGCGTCCTGCAGGTAGCTGGCCCGGTCCTCGGGAGACATGGACTCCGTGACATAGCGCTCCCGCTCGGCATCCGGCATCGCCGCGATGTCCTGCGCCGTCTTGTGCCCGTCACCATAGGTCTTCGGCGGCTGCGGAGCAGTCGACCACGGAGAAGTCATCCTCGTCGTCCCCCTACCCGATTCTGGAAGCGCTCTCTACGCCCCCCCCATCGTAGCGACCGTCAAGCGGCCGGGTGACCGTTCTCGACGGATAACACCCCTCCGGCCGGTCGCCAAACACGGCAAACCACGTCCAGCCGCCGTCCCGCCGCTGCTACCTTCGAACCGGACACGACCTCGGGAGGGAGCACCATGGGAGTCAACATCCCCGCCGATGGCGGAGGCCAACTCGGCTCGACCGGCTTCATCGCGGACATCGTCGCCGCCGTGCAAACGGGTGTCAGCGAACAAGCACTTGAACAGGCGAAACAGTCTGCCCAGGGTCTCAAGAACGCGGCCTCGTCCGGCCAACTCCGTATCACCGAGAACGGCTTCGACGCCCTCATGGCCGCGATCAACACCGCGTATACGGAGTTGGCGCAGCTCAGGCTCAACTTGGTCAACCTGACTCAGGCGCCAATGCTTGGCACCGGACCGTACGCGCAGCAAGTATCTACGCACGTACAACAGGGTGCCACCGGCCATTCTCAGTCCGCTGAGATGGTCCTTGTACAGTTCGGCGAGGTTCTCGACCTCACCAGGGAAGCCCTCAACCAAGCCAAGAGGAACTACGAGGACAACGAGCACGGTAACGTGCGATTCCTGAAGTCCTAGTCAGCTGTCGACACGGAGGATCCGGGTGCGCCCAGTAGCCCTCACCGTCATCATCGCTGCCGCTTCCGTGGTGATGACAGCCTGCACGAGCACCCAAACCGGACAGGCGTTACCGAGCAGCAGTCGCCCAACCATCCCAAGTTCGGCGACTTCCTCTACGAACTCTGCCTCAAGCGGACTGACGGGCATCAATGCTTGCACCCTGTTGGCCGACTCCGAGGCAAAGCAGGTAATGGCCGGAACGGCGAGGCATCAGGACCTTGGCCAACAGGGGGGCGCTGGAACAAGTGCCTGCAGTTGGACCACGCCGGCGACGAACGGCTCGGCATCACATACGTTCGGAGTTACCGTGCGCCCTGTGCAGCGTCTGAGCGATATTGTTGTCGAGTCGGGCGCACAGTTGTCGAAAATCACCACGACTGCTGGTCGTGAAGCCGCGGTCGTGAAAAATGCCGGAGGTCCAGGCTCTTGTCTGGCAAGTATCGCGGTTGGCTCCGGACGTGTGGATATCATCGACGTGGTCATGGGTGCGGGTGCCAGCACCGACGGTGCATGCGCAGTGGTCAGCAAGGTCTCCGACTATGTCGAGCCGAGGCTGCCGAAATCGTGAGCGAAGCGCGCAGCTAGTTCCGAACCGACCAACAAATCAACGGCGCCGCAGCCTTCTCGCGAAGGGTGCGGCGCCGTTGTTCGTGGCGTGCGGGCCGTCAGACGCGCTTGAACAGCAGGGCGCGCTTGACTTCCTGGATCGCCTTGGTCACCTGGATGCCGCGGGGGCAGGCGTCGGTGCAGTTGAAGGTGGTGCGGCAGCGCCACACGCCCTCGGAGTCGTTCAGGATGTCCAGCCGCTCTTCGGCGCCCTCGTCACGGGAGTCGAAGATGAACCGGTGCGCGTTCACGATGGCGGCCGGGCCGAAGTACGACCCGTCGTTCCAGTAGACCGGGCACGAGGAGGTGCAGCAGGCGCAGAGGATGCACTTCGTGGTGTCGTCGAAGCGCTCCCGGTCGGCCTGCGACTGGATGCGTTCCCGGGTGGGCTCGTTGCCGTAGGCGATCAGGTACGGCTTCACCGAGCGGTACGCCTCGAAGAAGGGCTCCATGTCGACATAGAGGTCCTTCATCGTCGGCAGGCCCTTGATCGGGGCGACGGTGACGACGGTCTGCTTGCCTTCCTTCGCCAGCAGGTCCTTCACCAGCACCTTGCAGGCCAGCCGGTTGATCCCGTTGATCTGCATGGCGTCGGAACCACAAATGCCGTGCGCGCAGGAACGGCGGAACGACAGGGTGCCGTCCACGTAGTTCTTGATGCTCATCAGCACGTTGAGCACCCGGTCGGTCGGCAGCGCCGGCACGTCGTAGGACTCCCAGTGCGGTTCGGAGTCGAGCTCCGGATTGAACCGCAGGATCTTCATCGTGATGGTGACCGAGCCTTCCGGCGCGGGAACCTTCGACGTGTCGTGGGCCGTGTTCTCAGCAACAGCGGTCATCAGTACTTCCGCTCCATCGGCTCGTACCGGGTGAAGGTCACCGGCTTGTAGTCCAGCCGGATGTCGGCCGTGAACCCGGTGAGACCCAGCGGCGCGTCCGGGTCTTCCTTTTCCGGCAGGATCTTGTACGACATCGAGTGCCGCATGAAGTTGACGTCGTCCCGGTTCGGGTAGTCCTCGCGGGCGTGCCCGCCACGGGACTCCTTGCGGGCCAGCGCGGCGTTGACCAGCGCCTCGGCCAGGTCGAGCAGGAAGCCCAGCTCGATCGCCTCGAGCAGGTCGGTGTTGTACCGCTTGCCCTTGTCCTGGACCGAGATCCGGCCGTAGCGCTCCTTGAGCCGCTGGATGTCGGTCAGCGCCGTCTTCAGCGTGTCCTCGGTGCGGTAGACCGCGGCGTTGGTGTCCATGGTCTGCTGCAGCTCGGTGCGGATGTCCGCGACCCGCTCGCCACCGTGCGCGGTGCGCAGGTGGTCGACCATGCCCTGGACCAGCTTCGCCGGGTTGTCCGGCAGCTCGACGTGGTCGTGGCCCTTGGCGTACTCGGCGGCGGCGATGCCCGCGCGGCGGCCGAACACGTTGATGTCCAGCAGCGAGTTGGTGCCCAGCCGGTTCGCGCCGTGCACCGAGACGCAGGCGACCTCGCCGGCCGCGTACAGGCCGGGGATGATCTTCTCGTTGTTCTGCAGGGCCTCACCGTGCACGTTGGTGGGGATGCCACCCATGGCGTAGTGCGCGGTCGGGTACACCGGCACCGGCTCCTTCACCGGGTCCACACCCAGGTAGGTGCGGGCGAATTCGGTGATGTCCGGCAGCTTGGTCTCCAGCACCTCGGCCCCGAGGTGGGTGCAGTCGAGGAGCACGTAGTCCTTGTGCGGGCCCGCGCCCCGGCCTTCCAGCACCTCGAGCACCATCGACCGGGCCACGATGTCGCGCGGTGCGAGGTCCTTGATGGTGGGGGCGTAGCGCTCCATGAAACGCTCGCCGTCCGCGTTGCGCAGGATCGCGCCTTCACCGCGGGCACCCTCGGTGAGCAGGATGCCCAGCCCGGCCAGACCGGTCGGGTGGAACTGGTAGAACTCGATGTCCTCCAGCGGCAGGCCCTTGCGGTAGTAGATGCCCATGCCGTCGCCGGTGAGGGTGTGCGCGTTCGAGGTGGTCTTGAAGACCTTGCCGAAGCCACCGGTGGCGAACACGATCGACTTCGCCTGGAAAATGTGGATCTCGCCGGTGGCCAGTTCGTACGCGATCGCGCCGGAGGCGACCGGGCCGTCCTCGGTCTCGGTCATCGCGATGTCGAGTACGTAGAACTCGTTGAAGAACTCGATGCCGTGCTTGACGCAGTTCTGGTACAGCGTCTGCAGGATCATGTGACCGGTGCGGTCGGCCGCGTAGCAGGCCCGGCGCACCGCGGCCTTGCCGTGGTCACGCGTGTGGCCGCCGAAGCGCCGCTGGTCGATCTTGCCTTCGGGCGTCCGGTTGAACGGCAGGCCCATCTTCTCCAGGTCGAGCACCGCGTCGATGGCTTCCTTCGCCATGATCTCGGCCGCGTCCTGGTCGGTCAGGTAGTCGCCGCCCTTGACCGTGTCGAAGGTGTGCCACTCCCAGTTGTCTTCTTCGACGTTGGCGAGCGCGGCACACATGCCGCCCTGGGCGGCGCCGGTGTGCGAGCGGGTCGGGTAGAGCTTGGTGAGCACCGCGGTGCGGGCCTGCTGCCCTGCCTCGATGGCGGCGCGCATACCCGCGCCGCCCGCGCCGACGATCACCACGTCGTACTTGTGGAACTGCATATCCGTTTCCTTGGTGGTGGGGTCAGCTGTGGATGTTCGGGTCGAAGGTGAAGATCACCAGCGTGCCGACGAACAGGATGATCGCCATCGCCACGTAGAGCAGGATCTTCAGCCAGAAGCGCGTGCTGTCCTTGCGGGCGTAGTCGTCGATGACGGTGCGGAGGCCGTTGCCACCGTGGATCTCGGCGAGCCACAGCATCGCCAGGTCCCAGAACTGCCAGAACGGGGAGGCCCACCGGCCGGCCACGAAGCCGAAGTTGATCCGGTGCACACCGCCGTCGAGGATGTTCATGATCAGCAGGTGGCCGAGCACGAGGATGATCAGCGCGAGGCCGGAGATCCGCATGAACAGCCAGCTGTAGAGCTCGGCGTTGCTCCGCCGGGCCGCCGGGCGGCGGGGCGAGCGGGGCTTGTCGAGCGTCAGGGATGGGGTGCTCACGACGCGCTTCCTCCGAACAAGATCGATGCCGTACGCCACAGCATGGCGATCGCCCCGGGCACCATCACGACTACCCAGATGACGGCGATCGTCCACAGCATCGGCCGCTGGTACTGCGGACCCTTCGACCAGAAGTCGATGAGCATGACCCGGATGCCGTTCAGGGCGTGGTACAGCACGGCGCCGACCAGCCCCACCTCCAGCAGGTTGACGATCGGGGTCTTGTATGTCTCGATGACCGAGTTGTAGGTCTCGGGCGAGACCCGGACCAGTGCGGTGTCGAGCACGTGGACGAACAGGAAGAAGAAGGTGAGTACCCCGGTGATGCGGTGCAGGACCCAGGACCACATGCCGGGGTCGCCCCGGTAGAAGGTCCCCTTCCGGCGTGAGGCACCCGCCCGATCGCTCGCCTCCGCCGCCGGGCTTTCAGCGGCGGGGGTAGCCGTGGTGGACATCGGTGAACGGC
Source organism: Amycolatopsis rhizosphaerae (assembly GCF_007713715.1). GTDB lineage: Bacteria > Actinomycetota > Actinomycetes > Mycobacteriales > Pseudonocardiaceae > Amycolatopsis_E > Amycolatopsis_E rhizosphaerae. The sequence continues at coordinate 7,164 of NZ_VJWX01000010.1, read as the reverse complement.
CTCCAACGTCGTGGTTGGACTTTGCCCGTGAAATCAGCGTCAACGAGCTTGGATACTTCGGATGCTAAACCCGCTGCCGGTAACCCACTCACCCTCGGGTTGTCCTGTGTGATCGACCAGACACCCACCCTGTGCGCGTCGTCACCCGATCGTGTGTCGATCACGTGACGTAGCGGAACGATAGCGCTCCCGGAGTCCAACTAAACATTTAGGTTACGGGCCGTTGCTCCTTCGTGGTGAGTAGTTCACCGACCGGTACGGTTCGCCAGTCGAGCCCGGCAGTTGTGCCGGGCCGTTCTCGGGTCCGCTGGAACACAGCGGGGAGGGAGAGAGAGCGTGCGTAGAACGCGTGCCGCGGCACTGACCGCCACCGCCATGGTCGGTGTCCTCGCGCTGGCCGGTTGTGCCAAGGACTCCGGCGGCAGCGGGGGAAGCAGCAACAACGCCGCCGCGGGCTCCTGTGTGACGGCGACAGCGCCGTCCGCCGGCGCGGCCGCCGCGTCGTCGAGTGCCGCGAGCGGGAAGGTCGACGGCAGCAGCATGCGCGTCGGGCTGGCCTTCGACATCGGCGGCCGGGGCGACGCCTCGTTCAACGACGCGGCCGCTGCCGGGGTCGACAAGGCCAAGACGGACCTGGGCGTCAAGGACGTGCGCGAGAGCACCGCCGGCGCCAACGAGGACGAGGCCGCCAAGGAACAGCGCCTCACCCAGCTCGCCAGCGCCGGCTACAACCCGGTCGTCGCGGTCGGCTTCGCCTACGCGGACGCGGTCAAGGCGGTCTCGGCGAAGTTCGCGGGCACCAAGTTCGCCATCATCGACGACGACTCGATCACCGCGCCGAACGTGACCCCGCTGGTCTTCTCCGAGGAGCAGGGCTCGTTCCTGGCCGGCGTCGCCGCGGTCTACAAGAGCAAGAACTGCCACGTCGGCTTCGTCGGCGGCGTGAACACCCCGCTGATCCAGAAGTTCCAGGCCGGCTACGAGCAGGGCGCGAAGGCGGCTTCTTCCAAGGTGGTCATCGAAAAGGACTACCTCACCCCCGCGGGTGACTTCACCGGCTTCCAGGACCCGGCCAAGGGCAACGTGGTGGCCGCGGCCGAGATCAGCAAGGGCGCCGACGTCGTCTACCAGGCCGCCGGTGCTTCCGGCAAGGGCGTGTTCGAGGCCGCCAAGTCGGCGGGCGTGCTGGCCATCGGCGTGGACTCCGACCAGTACAACCAGAAGACGGTGGAGACCACCAGGGACGTGATCATCACGTCCATGCTCAAGCGGGTCGACGTCGCGGTGTACGACTACCTCACCGCGGTCGCCACGAACACGCTGAGCTCCCTGCCGAAGCGGTTCGACCTGAAGGTCGACGGCGTCGGGTACGCCACCTCCGGCGGCAAGATCAACGACATCGTGCCGGTCCTCGACGGCTACAAGCAGGAGATCATCTCCGGCAAGATCACGGTGTCCACCACCCCCAGCAACTGACGCACCAAGGCGTAGTGGGCCCGGGAAGGCGACCCCTTCCCGGGCCCTTGCCGGTAGTGCCCCCTCACACCTTTCGGGGAGCTTCATGAGCGATCGAGAACCGGTTGTCGAGCTGTCCGGGATCACCAAGCGGTTCCCGGGCGTGGTCGCCAACTCCGATGTGAACCTCACGGTCCGCGCCGGCGAGGTCCACGCGGTCTGCGGCGAGAACGGGGCAGGCAAGTCGACCCTGATGAAGATCCTCTACGGGATGCAGCAGCCCGACGAGGGCACCATCACCGTCAACGGCGCCGTGGTGCGCCTGCGCAATCCCCAGGACGCGATCAAGGCGGGCATCGGCATGGTGCACCAGCACTTCATGCTCGCCGACAACCTGACCGTGCGGGAGAACGTGCTGCTCGGCGCGGAGGGCCTGCACGGGATCGGGCGCCGGGCGCGTGCCCGGATGGCGGAGCTGGCCGGGCGGACCGGGCTGACCGCCCCGCTCGACGCGCTGGTGGAAAGCCTCGGTGTGGCCGACCGGCAGCGCGTGGAGATCCTCAAGGTGCTCTACCGCGGCGCCCGGATCATCATCCTCGACGAGCCGACCGCGGTGCTGGTGCCCCAGGAGGTCGAGGCGTTGTTCGACACCGTCCGCGAGATGACCGCCGAAGGCTTCACCTTCCTCTTCATCTCCCACAAGCTCGACGAGGTGCGCGAGATCGCGGACACGGTGACCGTGCTGCGCCGCGGCACCACGGTCGGCACCGCCGACCCGAAGAAGATCAGCTCGCGGGAGCTGGCCGAACTGATGGTCGGCTCCGAGCTGCCCAGCCCCGAAACGCGCGAGTCCACCGTGACCACCCGGGACGTGCTGCGGGTCACCGGCCTCCGTCTGCTGGCCGAGGACGGGCAGCGTGCCGCCCTGGACGACGTGTCGTTCACCGTGCACGCGGGCGAGGTGCTCGGCATCGCCGGGGTCGAGGGCAACGGGCAGACCGAGCTGGTCGAGACGATCATGGGCATGCGCCGCGTCTCGGCAGGCACGGTCCAACTCGTCGGCGCCGACGGCGAGGCGCGCGATCTGACCAGGCTCGGCACGCTCGCCCGCCGTGAGGCCGGGATCGGCTACATCGCCGAGGACCGCACCCGGCACAGCCTGCTGCTCACCGAACCCCTGTGGGTCAACCGGATCCTCGGCTACCAGTCGCGCCCGCCGGTCTCGCGGGGCCAGTTGCTCGACATCGCGGGCGCCCGTGCGGACACCGAGCGGATCGTGCGCGAGTACGACGTGCGCACCCCCGGGATCGACGTGCCCGCCGCCGCCCTGTCCGGCGGTAACCAGCAGAAGCTCGTGGTGGGCCGCGAACTGTCCGGCGATCCGGTGCTGCTGATCGCCTCCCATCCGACGCGCGGGGTGGATGTCGGCGCGCAGGCACTGATCTGGGAGCAGATCCGGCGAGCCCGCCGGGACGGGCTCGCGGTGCTGCTGATCTCGGCCGATCTCGACGAGCTGATCGGGCTGTCGGACACCATCCAGGTCATGCTGCGAGGCAGACTCGTCAGCCAGGCCGATCCGGCCACCGTGACGCCCCAGGAACTGGGTTCCGCCATGACCGGGGCCCTTGAAGAAGGGACTGCGGCGTGACTTCCTGGCGTACCAAGGTTCTTCCGCCGCTGCTGGCGATCGTCTTCTCCCTGCTGATCTGCTCGGTCGCGCTGCTGATCTCGGGTGCCGACCCGCTGCAGGCGTACGGCACGATGATCAGGCAGCTGTTCCGCGGCACCACCGCGGTGGACACGCTGAACCTCGCGTCCGTGTATTACCTGTCCGGGCTCGCGGTGGCCATCGGCTTCCAGATGAACCTGTTCAACATCGGGGTCGAGGGGCAGTACCGGTTCGCGGCGGTGATCGCCGCCATCGCGGGCGGGGCGCTGCACCTGCCGCCGGTGGTGCACACCTTCGTGATCATCCTGGTGGCGGCCCTCGCGGGCGCGGCCTACGCCGCGCTGCCCGCGGTCCTCAAGGTGACCCGGGGGGTCAGCGAGGTCATTTCCACGATCATGCTGAACTCGATCGTCGGCGGGATCGTGGCCTTCCTGATCAACCCGAAGCAGTTCGGCGTGTTGACCGGCAACAACCTGCGCACCCGGCCGATCGATGCCTCGGGCAGCGTGCCCGGTATCCCGATCGGCGGCGCCACGCTGTTCGGTTTCGTGGTGATCGCCGCCGCCATCGGCCTGGCCTACTGGTTCATGCTCAACCGGACCCGGTTCGGTTTCGAGCTCAAGGCCAGTGGCGAGTCGGCCACGGCCGCCGCCGCGGGCGGGGTCAACGCGAAGCGGATGACCCTGGTCGCGATGCTGCTCTCCGGTGCGGTGGCCGGGCTGATCGCACTGCCGGAACTGCTCGGCCGCGACTTCAGCTACGCCATCACCTCCACGCAGGGCTACGGCTTCACCGGCATCGCGGTCGCGCTGCTCGGCCGCAACCACCCCGGTGGCATCGCATTGGGCGCCCTGCTCTGGGCGTTCCTGGACAAGTCCGCGGTCTCGCTGGAAACGGTCGACGTGCCCAAGGAGATCGCCACGATCATGCAGGGTGCCATCGTGCTGTCCGTGGTCGTGGCCTACGAGGTGGTGAAGCGGGCCGACCTGGCCCGCGCCCAGCACCGGGTCGGCCGGGCGCTCGCCGCCCGTCCGGCGAGCGTCAGCGAAGGGGGCACGTTGTGAGTGCGGTGACCGATCGGAATCCGTCCGCCGCCCCGGCGACGGTCCCCACGGCCCAGCGCAAACGGCGCGTGCCGGGCTGGGCCAGGGGAGTGCTGTGGGCGATCGGCGCGGTGGCCGTGCTGTCCACCGCGTCGTACCTCACCGGGGTCAACACGCTGACCTCGACGAACACCGCGCAGACCGCGTTGCGCCTCGCGCTGCCGATCCTGCTGGCCGGGCTCGGCGGCCTGTGGTCCGAACGCGCCGGGGTGGTGAACATCGGGCTCGAGGGCATGATGATCCTCGGGACCTGGGGTGCCGCCTGGGGTGCCTTCCACGGTGGCGTGTGGGCCGGGCTGGGCGCGGCGATCCTGTTCGGCGCGCTGGGCGGCCTGCTGCACGCGATCGCCACGGTGACCTTCAACGTCAACCACATCGTCTCCGGTGTCGCGATCAACCTGCTCGGCCTCGGGGTGGCGAAGTACCTGTCGACCCTGATCTTCGAACCGCTGTCGGGCAATCCGCGGCAGTCGCCGCCGGTGCCGACCTTCGACACCTACTCGGCGACCTTCCTGTCGGACTGGCTGGGCAGGCTGGAAGCGCAGCAGCGGGTGGGCATCTCGGACGCGGCCGGGCTGATCGACGGACTGGTCAGCAAGGTTTCGCCGCTGGCACTGATCGCGATCCTGCTGGTGCCGGTGAGCTATCTCGTGCTGTGGAAGACGCGTTTCGGGTTGCGACTGCGTTCGTGCGGGGAGAACCCCGTGGCCGCGGAGTCCCTCGGCGTGAACGTGTACCGCTACAAGTACTTCGGCGTGCTGATCTCGGGCGGGCTGGCCGGGATGGGCGGCGCGTCGCTGGTGCTGCTCGCGGGCGGCGGCGGGTACCTGGAGAACCAGACCAACGGCCGCGGGTACATCGGCCTCGCGGCGATGATCTTCGGGAACTGGCGGCCGGGCGGCCTGCTCGGTGGCGCGGCGCTGTTCGGCTACGCGGACGGGCTGCGCCTGTCCGGTGGCGGCAAGGCCGTGCTGGCGCTGCTGTACGGCGCGGTGCTGCTGCTCGCGGTGATCGTGATCGTGCAGCTGATCCGGCGCCAGTGGGTCGCCGCGGCGCTCGGCCTCGCCGGGGCGGCCGTGCTGTACTGGATCTACTGGGCGAACGACGACCTGCCGAGCGACCTGATCCCGTACACCGCGCACTTCGTGACCCTGATCGTGCTGGCGGTGGCTTCGCAGCGGCTTCGCCCGCCGAAGGCCGACGGCGCGCCCTACCACCGCGGGGAAGGGGACTGAAGTGTCCACAGTGGATTGGGATGGGCTGCGGGAACAGGCCGTCCAGGCGGCCCGGAACGCGTACGCGCCCTACTCGGGACTGCTGGTCGGGGTGGCCGGTCTGGTCGACGACGGCCGGGTTGTGCTGGGCTGCAACGTCGAAAACGCTTCCTACGGCCTCGCCCTGTGCGCCGAATGCACCATGGCGGGGCAGTTGCGGCTCACCGGCGGCGGCCGGCTGGTCGCGGTGGCCTGCCGCTCGGGCGACGGTGAACTCCTGATGCCGTGCGGCCGTTGCCGTCAGATTCTCTACGAGCTCGGTGGCCCCGCCTGCGAGGTGGACACGCCCGCGGGCATCCGCCCGATGTCGGCGGTGCTGCCCGACGCTTTCGGCCCCGCGGATCTACCGTCGTGAGCATGGAGAAGTTCGCGGCCGTGGACGTGATCCGGGCCAAACGAGACGGCGGGCGCCTGTCGGGCGAGCAGATCGCCTGGGTCGTCGACGCCTACACGCGCGGGGCAGTGGCCGAGGAGCAGATGTCGGCGCTGGCGATGGCCGTGTTCCTGCGCGGTATGGACGCGGGCGAAATCGCGGCCTGGACCGGTGCGATGATCGACTCGGGGGAGCGGCTCGCCCTCGACGTCGGCAGGCCGACCGTGGACAAGCACTCGACCGGAGGGGTCGGCGACAAGATCACGCTGCCGCTGGCCCCGCTGGTCGCGGCCTGCGGGGCGGCCGTGCCGCAGCTGTCCGGGCGCGGGCTCGGACACACCGGCGGCACCCTGGACAAGCTGGAGTCCATCCCCGGCTGGCGGGCCGCGCTGTCCGCCGAGGAGATCGTCCGCCAGTTGCGTGAGGTCGGCGCGGTGGTGTGTGCCGCCACCGAGGGGCTCGCCCCGGCCGACCGGAAGCTGTACGCGCTGCGGGACGTCACGGGAACCGTCGAGTCGATCCCGCTCATCGCGAGTTCGATCATGAGCAAGAAGATCGCCGAAGGCTCGTCCGCGCTCGTCCTGGACGTCAAGGCGGGCTCCGGCGCGTTCATGAAGACCGAGGCGCAGGCCAGGGAGCTGGCCAGGACACTGGTCGAGATCGGCACCGCGCACGGGGTGGCCACCACCGCGCTGCTGACCGGAATGGACGTTCCACTCGGCAGTGCGGTGGGCAACGCGGTGGAGGTCGCCGAAGCCGTCGAGGTACTGCGGGGCGGCGGCCCGGCGGACGTCGTCGAACTGACCGTGGCGCTGGCGAAGGAGATGCTGGCCCTGGCCGGCCTGCCGGAAGCCGATCCCGCTCGGGTGCTGGCCTCGGGGGAGGCCTACGAGACCTGGTGCCGCATGATCCGGGCCCAGGACGGCGACCCCGAAGCCCCGCTGCCGAAGCCACGGCACGTCCACGTGGTGACGGCGGAGCGGGACGGGTACCTGTCCGTGCTGGACGCCTACGCCGTCGGGATCGCGGCGTGGCGACTCGGCGCGGGCCGGGCGCGGCGGGAGGAGGCCGTGCAGCACGCCGCGGGCATCCTGTGCCTGGCGAAGCCGGGGGAAGCGGTTTCGGCGGGACAGCCGTTGCTGGAACTGCACACCGACACCCCCGAGGCCGTCCCCGGCGCACTGGAAGCGCTCTCCGGGCAGGTGTGCATCGCCGACACCCCCGTCACCCCGGCACCCCTCATCCTGGACACCCTGCGTGCCCGGCCGTAGGGGGCCCTCAGCTTGGCGT
>NZ_VJWX01000109.1 GCF_007713715.1 Amycolatopsis rhizosphaerae | reverse complement strand
GTCCAGTTCCTCGCCCAGGTCGCGGACAGTGGCTTCGGTGACGAGGCGGACTAGGTCGTCGCGGTTGCGGACCCGCTTGTAGAGCGAGGGGGCACGGACGCCGACGCGCTCGGCCACGGCCTGCATGGTCAGCTGGGCGGGTCCGTGCCGCTCCAGGATGTCGCGGGCGGCCTTGACGATCTCCTCCTGGGACGTCCGCTCAGGCGTCGGCATAAGAACACTCCCATGGCTATGATTCGTAGCTATGATGGCTAGGTGCTATAGCCATAGTAAAGGATTCTCGGGAAGGGACAGATCATGAAGCTCGACAACGGGCTGTATCGCATCGGAAACGACATCGTCGCGGTGTACCTGGTCGTGACCGGCGACGGCGTGACGGTCGTCGATGCGGGGCTGGCCGGGCACTGGCGGGAGCTGATCGCGGAACTCGCCGGGCTGGGCCGCTTCCCCGCGGACATCCGCGGCGTCGTGCTCACCCACGGCGACAGCGATCACGTGGGCTTCGCCGAACGCCTCCGGCGCGAGCACGGCGTCCCAGTCTACGTCCACAGCGCCGACGCCGCGCGCGCCCGCGGTGAGGTCAAGACCAAGCCCAGTTGGGGGCAGGCCAGGGTCGGCGGCGTGGCCAGCTTTCTGTGGAACGCCGCCGGAAAGGGCGGCCTCCGGACAACGTACCTGAGCGAGGTGGTGGAGGTGGTGGACGGCGACGTGCTCGACCTGCCGGGCGCTCCCCGCATCATCGGGCTGCCGGGGCACTCGCCGGGCAGCATCGCCGTCCACGTGCCGGAGGCCGATGCCCTCTTCGTTGGTGACGGTCTCACGACGCGGCATGTGCTGACCGGCCGCCGCGGCCCGCAACCGGCGCCCTTCACCGACGACCCGGCCCAGGCGCTGGCCTCACTCGACCGCCTCGCGGAAATTCGGGCGAAGTGGGTCCTCCCAGGACACGGCGCGCCCTGGAACGGAGGCGTACAGGAGGCCGTGCGGCAGGTCAGGGAGTCGGCCACGGCAGCGGCCCGCCGCTGAAACATGGCGGGGCGTCATCGCCCCCGCATGCGTACGGGGGCAAGACAGGTCGGCTGCGTCAGTGGCCAGAAACGAGATGAGAGCCTGTCGGGTGAAGGCCCATTGGGCGTCGCGATGGGCCTTGCCGACGCCGTCGAACGTGTCCAGCAACGCCAGTCCCCGCAGCTGGGACAGCACGAACTGGGCACGTTCGGTGAATTCGGGCCGCTCGGCGACCGTGTCGCCGAACAGCCGGGCCAGCAGGGCGTCCAACTGGTGGCCGAGACGCCGCTCGCTGGACGCGACGGCGTCCGCGACACCTTCCGCGCATCGCCGCTTCTCATTCCTGACAAGGGAACACTGTCATGACCTTTCCGCCCTCATTGCAGGACACCTTCCTCTCGGCGACACCATTCCTCTCGTACAGCCCGGTCATTCTCACCGTCCCCGGCCGACCGTCGACCTCCAGGTGCGGGTCACAGCGCCGGCGACCGGGTCGGATCTGCCCGTGATCCTCTTCTCCCACGGCCAGGGCTATTCGCGTAACCTCAACTCGCTGAACGGCTACGGGTCAACATCCTTGCCGTGCAAGGTTTTGTGGTAGCACGGCCCACGCACTTGCGGGCCAGGGCACTCGAGCATCTGCCCGAGGCGATTTCGCGTCGGGACCTTGCAGGAAGTGGTCGTACGGGTTGACGATCCTTCAGGAACATCTTCCTGGCGGCCGGCCGCCGCGGTCAAGGAATCGATCGTCCAGCCGCAGCGTCGTTTCGTTCTGCCCGCGCCGCCAGCGCGCGGAAACGACCGGGAGGCATGCCGCGCACTCGAGTAAACGCACGGTTGAATGCGTATTCGCTGGTATAGCCGACCGCCCGGGAGATGGGACCGACAGGCTCGTCGGTGAACGTCAGCCGGCGGGCCGCCACTTCCATTCGCCAGTTCGTCAAGTACTCAAATGGTGTCTGGCCGACAAGGGCGCTGAAGCGGCGGGCCAAGGTCGCGCGGGAAACGGTGAGACGCGTGGCAAGATCCGTGAGAGTCCAGTTGCGGGCGATATCGCTGTGAAGTGCGGCGAGCGCCTCACTGATCAGTGGGTCACGCAGCGCCGTGAGCCAGGACGGGGGCAGAGATTCGGTCTCGGTGGTCGTGAGCCACGCCCTGACGATATGCACGAGCAGCACGTCCAGCAGCCGGTCGCAGATGGTGTCGGTACCGCTTCGCGCACCGCTGATCTCGTATGCCAACAGGTGTAGCACGTGATCCGTCGGTCTGTTCGGATCCGCGTGCAGGTGGATTACCGGCGGCAACAGAGTCAGCAGTTGGGCGTTGAGTGCGGCGTCCTGATGGAAGGAGCCGCACAGGATGCGGGTGTGGGGCTCTCCGTGTCCGATCGTGAGCCTGCCGCCGGCCGTCAATCCCTGGCGGGCAGCCAGGCGAACAAACGGTTCCGTCGCTGTCCCCGGGTCGCTCAGCAACTGGTGGCGCTGTCCCCTGGGCAGGACGAGCAGATCGCCTGGCAGGAGACGACGCCGCGGATGTCCGTCCATCGCCAGCCATGCGACGCCGTGGATCATCGCGTGAAACGTGGCCCAGGGCACGTCGTCGACATCCACGCCCCACCGGTCGCCGGCGTCGAGCGTAGCAGCAACCGCGCCCCGCACCCGAGTAAGGCTCAGTACTTCAGACAAGGGATCCACCAAGTCAGAATACCGATCAGCTCAGATCTGAGACGCTGAGACAAAACCCTGAGCATGTCGATCATCGCTCTGGTGGTGGTCCGCCTCTATCGTCGATCGCGGTCGGGCTCTGCGTTGAACACATCGATAAAGGAGATGACAATGGATCGTCGTGCCGTGCTGAGGTCAGGTGGAGCTGTCGCGCTTGGTGTCCTGGCCCTGACCGCTGTCGAGTCGGGTACCACTCCGGCGCTGGCCGCGGGGCACGATCCGTCGGGCGCGTGGGTACCGCTACCCGATCCGGCGGATGGCGGAGTGGTGAGTCCTCCATACCCGAAGCACCTGACCGCCGAAGAACGAGCGCATCTGGAAACGTTCGACGAGTTGGACTTCGTCGTATTCTCCCATGCCGAGTGGTCCCGACTCGGCGAGAGCCACGCCGCTCACATTCGTGTGCACTGGCCTGACGGGCACTACACGGACGGTATCGACCAGCACATCGCCGACCTGGCGGCAATGTTCGTCTGGGCACCGGACACACGTATCAACGTCCATCCGCTGAGGGTGGCCAAGGACAACCTGACGGCGGTCATGGGTGTCATGCGAGGCACCTTCACCAAGCCGATGCCCGACGGCAAGGGCGGTTTCGTCGCCCCCACTGGGAAGTCCTACGCGATCAACATGTGCACCGTCGGCATCTGGAACAGGCAGGGCACGATGGACGAGGAATTCCTGTTCTGGGACAACCAGACCTTCTACAGCCAGATCGGCCTCGCCTGAGAACCCGGCGCTTCGCGAAGCGGGGTTGTCCTGTCCCGAGACCGCCGAGCGCACGGGCGACTCGCGCGGTGTCGGGTTCAGGATGCACGAGCAATCGGCCGAGGACGAAGGGGCCAACGTTTCCGGACCGAGCACCCGGATCCGACCTTCCTGAATCGGCGTCCGGGTCGCGAGAATTCCCGGACGGCGAATGCGCGCGTATACCGCTTGACGCGGACGCGACGCGCACCGCCGGCGAGCAGACACCGTGACCGTTTGTCTTTGCGCTGTTGGGGAGCGCAGCGGGCAGCAAATATGCGCACTGGACGGGTCAAAATCGCTTTCAACGGCTCCGAACGATCCAGTGGCTCCAACAGGTGTGTTGCGGCGGCCGCGGCGCATGCCCCCGTTTCCGTAGGTACTGCCCGCGTAATCGTAAAGTCGCCGCGACTGGGTTCAATCGATCCTTTTATGAGGTCACCGTGGGTCGAGCTTCACATGCGATCGTTGGCCACCATCTTGCTGCGGCGAATTGGGGCGGCGCCGTGTGGCCTGGTTGATTTATCACATCCGTACTCACCGCGGCCGCAAGGGTGAGCGGCGTAGCTTCGCCGAGGCCGGTTATGCCGCTTTACTCGACGCCGCGCACCAGCAACTGGGCGGCCCGATCGTGTTGATCTGGGACAACCTCAACACCCACATCAGCGCGGCCATGCGCGAGCTGATCGCGGCGCGCGACTGGCTCCACGTCATCCGGCTTCCCGCCTACGCCCCCGACCTCAACCCGACCGAATACGTCTGGTCCCACGTCAAACGCGGCCTGGGCAACCTCATCGTCCACGGGATCGACCAACTGGTCGCCGTGATCAAAAACCGGCTCAAACGCATCCAATACCGGCCCCAACTGCTCGACGCCTTCTTGACCCACACCGGACTGGAGCCATCGTAATCCCAACCATTCAACCTCTGTAACAAAGCACTACTAGTGTCGTGAGTCGTTAATTAGTTGGCAGTATGTGGCGAGGGTGTCCAGGGGCGTCTCACGGCACGTCGTGGCGACGTGGGCATTTCACCGTCCGTTCGGATGTCGCTCTAGGAATCGCTGGTGTTTCCCGGTGGGCGAGCGGGGCGAGGACCACCAGCCACGAAGGTGGGCGTCCTCGAGGACGTAGGCGTCGGAGGCTTTGGTGCGGTTGGCGGCGTCGATGTAGATCCGGTTACGGCTGAGGGCGTAGTAGGTGGTCGAGGTTGTGCTCGGCATCAATCGCGGGCCCGAGGTCGGCGAGCAGGTCGTCCACATCGAATCCGCCGCCCGGCAGGTCACCATTCACCAGCTCCAGGCTGGAGAGGTTCTCCGCCTCAGCCACGGCGTTCTGCTTGTCGTTCTCGCGCACGATCGCGCGCCGCTGCCGCAGATCGCTGCCGCGGTCGATCACCAGCCAGCTGCCATCCGTGCCCGGCTCGACAACGTAGCGAGGCTCTTCCGCCTGCATTGACTTTCCTCCTGATCATCACTTTGTGCGTCGCCACGCCACGGGACTCGACGATCGCCGGCGAGCTGCTGACTCCAAAAAAGACGGTCGTCTCGGAACCTTGTCGACTGAAAGGGTTCTAGCGAGCTGGTGGAGTGACAGTATTCGAACCCTGCCGTATTCCGGCCTGCGTGGGCGGAGTCACTGAGGTGAGCGTTGTCGTGCTTGGTCTTCGGCGGCGTCGAGTGCAGGTGCGAGTGGTGCGAGTGCGGTGCGGAGCAGGTCGGGCAGCGAGCCGGATGGCACGACGAGCCCGCCGGTCGTGAGAGACGCGGTGCTCAGCTGTAGCCATTGCTGGAGTGCGATTCGAACCGCGGCAGTCGCGCTCGCCGCGAGCACATGGGCGACGTGCGGCGTGGTGTCGCCGAGGCGTTGGGCGATCGCGTCGGCGAGGGGAAGCTCGATCGTGTTGATGGTGTCGACGAATGCGTCGCACAGCGCCGGACGGGTGATGATCAGTAGCAGCGAGTCGCGATTGTGTTCGCCCGGGTCGGTGTACTGCTCCACGATCGCCTCGATCACGGCGTCGGAGAGGCTGACGCTAGCGGGCCGGGCCGCTACCGCCGCCGCGACCCGCAGCTCCCGTTCGGCGGTGACGGCGGCGACGATGGCCTGTTCGCGACTGGAGAAGTAGTTGTTGTAGGTCCTGGGCGAGACTCCGGCAGCTTCGGCGATGTCGTCGACGCGCACGTTCTCGGGTCCACACTGCAGGGCAAGCCGCAGCGCCGCCTCGCGCAATGCCTGCTTGGTGGCCTGCTTCTTCTGTTCGCGCAACCCGGACCGTCGTGTCGTCACCAGTCGAGTATCCCAGCAAACATGCGGACACGCAAACTTGCGTGCCCGCACTTTTCCTTCTAGTCTCGGGGCGTCACATCGCGACACGAGAGGACCAACCTATGCGTGCCAAAGGTATCGCCTACGACACCGGCTTTGTCCAGGGCGGCGAGATCTCTCGCGAGAACTTCGATCTCGACCTGATGAAGCGGGAACTGGCCATCATCCGTGACGACCTGCACTGCAACGCTGTTCACATCGTCGGTGGCGATCCGCAGCGGCTGGAACTGGCTGCCCACTGCGCCGCCGAACTTGGGCTGGAGGTCTGGTTCTCGCCCTACCCGCTGGAGCTGACGACCACGGAGATGCTGTCGCTGTTCGCCGACTGCGCGCAGCGGGCGGAGCGGGTCCGACAGGCGGGAGCCGAAGTCGTGTTCGTCACCGGCGTCGAGCTGAGCCTCATGGACCGGGGATTCCTGCCCGGTGACAACATCACCGAGCGGCTCGATCGACTGTTCAGCCAGCCGGACGGCCTCGGTGAGCGAACTGCCGAGGCGAGTGCACGCCTCAACGACTTCCTCAGTGATGCCGTGACAACGGTCCGCGAGCATTTTCACGGGAAGGTCACCTATGCCTGCATCCCGTTCGAGCGGGTCGACTGGGCCCTCTTCGACGTCATGTCGGTCGAACTCATCCGGTCCGCCGAGGTGGCCGACCGATTCCAGGAAGGCGTACGCACACTCGTGGCGCAGGGAAAGCCCGTCGCGATCACTGGCTTCGGCACTGCCACCTGGCGCGGCGCTGGCGACATGGCGCCGCGCAGTATGGAGATCGTCGAACACGACGAGACCGGCCACCCGGTTCGGCTGAACGGGGAGTACGACCGCGACGAGGCCGGTCAGGCCACCTACCTGCGCGAGCTGCTGGAGATCTTTGATGCCGAAGGTGTTGACGGCGCCTTCGTGTATCTTTTCGCGCTCTCCAACTACCCGCACCGTCCTGACGACCCTCGCCATGACCTCGATCTGGCCAGTTTCGGCATCGTCAAAGTCCTCGAAGACCGTAGTGGTGACACCTATCCAGGCATGCCGTGGGAACCCAAGGCCGCCTTCACTGCCCTCGCCGACTACTACCGCGACTGATCACACCACGCGGTCAGGCCACGGGCTGGCGAGGAGGGCTGGCTCGGATCCGGTGGTGACGTTCGGTAGTCTTAGCTGAGCAGTATGCGGTAACGCAGGAGGCTGAAGGCTGCGCGACCATACACTTGTCGCTTGATCATTTTTGTTTTGGTGTTCACTCCCTCGGTACGTCCATTGTGGAACGGCTAGGTGAGCGCGGCGTTGACTGAGGTTCACTCCGAATGGTGGACAGGGGCTTACGAGGGTTCAGGCAGCCGTTCGGAGTGACTGCTCGAAGTTGTCGGGGCTGAGTATCCCGATCGCGGAGTGCCGCCGAGTACTGTTGTAGAAACTGATCCATTTGTCAATCGCGGCAACCAGTTCTGCCTTCGTGGCATACGTGTGCCGGTAGTAGTGCTCGTGTTTGAACGTCGACCAGAACGATTCCGCCGGGCTGTTGTCCCAGCAGATCCCGGTCGCGCCCATCGACCGGCGCAGCCCGTGCCGGAAACACGCCGCGGCTGTCAGGTGCGCCGTGTATTCCCCGCCGCGGTCGGAATGCAGGATGGTGCCACGACATCTGGCGCCACGGGCGGCCACTGCGGCATCGATGGCATCGGTGACCATCGTGGCACCGATGTGTTCGGACACGCTGTAGCCCAACACTTTCCGGGAATGTCCGTCCCGGATCGCACACAGGAACATCTCGCCCTCACCACACGTCAGATACGTGATGTCGGTGAGCCAGACCGCGTCGGGCCGGTCCCGGTCGAAGTGCCGGTCGACCAGATCCGGCGGGAACGACGCGGTCGGATCGACCACCGTCGTCTTCACCTTGAACGTGCGCGGGCTGATGCCCTCGAGCCCGATCGAGGCCATGATCTTGGCGACGGTCTTCGCGGTGACCACCTCGCCTTGGTCACGCAGTTCGGCGGTGATCCGCGGCGACCCGTAGGTTCCACGCGACTCTGTGTGCGCCTGGGTGATCTTCACCTCCAGGTCGGCTCGGCGTTGCTGCCGCGCCGTCAGCACCGTTGCCGCAACACGCTTGACGTGGGCGTAGTAGCCCGCCCTCGACACGCCCAAAAGCCGCGCCATGCGGCGGACCGAGAACCGCGCGTTCGGCGGCGAAGCGGTGGCGGTGGTGGCGGCGAACTCGTCGGGGCCGGCGTACCTGGCCATCAGAGCGAACCGGGCCGGTTCTTCTGCATCGCGGCAAAGTACGCCGAGGCTTTTACCAGGAACGCGTTGTCCTTCTCCAACTCGGCCACCTGCCCCCGAAGGCGCAGCAACTCGGCCCGCTCGGCGGCCTCCAGGGGTTTGTCCCCGTGAACCTCGGCCGCGGTGATCCTGCGTCGTTCGTCTTTGACCCAGACACTCAACATGCCCGCGTCGATTCCCAGATCGCGAGCGACCTCGGAGATCGTACGGCCGGAATCGATCACACGGTGAGCAGCCTCGACCTTGTACTCGGCCGTGTACGAACGGCGCTTGCGAGGAGGCATGAGAACATCCTTTCAACAGGACCACTGGTCCTGCTAACTCGGTGTCCACTACCCGGGGTGAACCTCACCATCCCCTTCACCCAGCACGACTGGCAGACCCACCACGGCACCTCACTCACCGACAGGCGTCTCCGCTACGACCCCCACGGCATCCTCGGTCGAGGCCTCACCGTTGAACGAACCGCCGGAAGCCCAGTGCCGCACCTGGGGCAGTCAACGTGAAACCGGCCCCAGCCCGCTCGTCAGAAGGCGGTCCAGGTCCAGGGCCGTGGGATCTGGCCGCGTAGGCAGGCGATGCGATGCTGGGTCTCTCGGGCGGCCTCGGCGCTGGTCGCAGCCTTGCCGAGGACGAAGCAGACCCACCGCAGTTCCTGGATGTCCGCGAACAGGCGGAAATCTCTGGCGACCGTGACATCGCGGCCGCCGTACCCGGTGACGAAATCGTGGTAGTCGGCACTGGTCAAGCGCGCGAAATCGGTGTAGTCCACGGCGATGGGGATCAGATCCCAGTCAGGATGGCCTCGCGAGACGTGGTCGAGATCGAGCAAGATCGGCGGGCAGGACTCCGGGACGGCGACGTTGCCCTGCCAGGCATCTCCATGGATGACCCGCTCCGTCGCATCCCACGGCAGGTTGTGGAGCTGGGCACGCAGCTCGCTCGCGTGGTGCGCGAGCCAGGACCGGTCCTCGTCGGGCAGATGATGGGCTGCACTGATGCGCTCGTCCAGTCCGGCGAAGGGATCGAACTCGGGCAACTCCGGCCGTACCGGCGGTGTCAGCGTGTGCAGCAACCGCAGCACCCCGCCCAGTTCCCTGGGCGTGGCGGGCCGATGGGGCGGCAGCAGCTCCCACCACGTCACCGGCCGGTCCTCGACCATGGTCGGCTGCGGCACTCCTGACAGCGCTCTCACCACGGGAATACCCTGCGACGAGAGCCATTCAGTGACCTCGACCTGCCGCACCGCCGAGGCCCGGCTGCCGCCGGGGCCGATCCGGGCGACGATCCCGCCCGTTAGCCGGTACATGACGTTGGCTCCGTCGCGGATCAATTCCGCACCCTCGTCATCGACCCCCGCCACACCGGCTGCGACGGCAAGGACCTCATCGGCTTGCCGGTGGGGTGTCGTCACGGTGCTGATCGTGTCAGATCGTCGCGAACCGCAGGTCGGCCTCGGTGCGGGCCTTTGCGGCGGTGTGCCGGCGGGACTTAACGGACGGTGGTGTCCCAGCCGAGCAGGTCGAAGGTGCTGCCTTTCCGGTAGCCGTGGAGGCCGGCGGCAGGGTATTCGATCAGGTTGTCGGGTAGTTCGTCGAGGGGGAACCAGGCCAGGCCTGAGCATTTGTCGGGCTCGCAGTTGAGGGGTTCGCCCTCCCAGTGGCGGGTTTCGAAGAACAGTCCGAGTCGTGGTTCGGGGCCGGAGCCGTTGACGTGCAGGGTGTGGACGTGCCGCAGGGCGGCGGGGGCGATGAGCACGCCGACTTCTTCTTCGGCTTCTCGTGCCGCCGCTTCGAGGACCGACTCTCCGGCGTCGAGTTTGCCAGAGGGCAGGTGCCATAGTCCGTCGAAGCGGGGGTTGGGGTCGCGCCTGCGGGTGAGCAGTACCTGCTCGTCACGGGTGAGGATCACGTGGACGTCGATCAGGTGGCGGTCGGCCATCAGCACTGCCCCTCGCAAGCATGATCAGTGGGAAGTGTCCCGGTGGTCGGGACTCGCGGGACTCTACGCCGCCCGTCATTGTGGCGGTGGGAGGGCCGCGAGCTGGGCGATTCGGCTGGTCAGCAGCGTAACTATCTGGTCGGTCGGGGTGTGGGTGGTGTCGAGGGAGAGCAGGGGGTAGCCGTGGTCCGCGAGCCGGGCGATGGTGTCGCGGTAGAGATCGGCTTCCTGTCGTGAGGTCTGCGGTCCGGCTTCGAAGCGGCTGTGCGCACCGCGGTGTGCGATGCGGGTGGCGGCCACGTCAGGATCGGCGGTGAGGATCACGGCGAGGTCGGGTCGATCGGCGGCGGCGTTGAGGTTTTCGATGAACTGGAGTGGGACGCCGTCCAGGCGCTGGAGCACGTAGGAGGAGGCAACGTAGCGGTCGCAGAGCACAATCCGGCCGGCGGCGAGTTGCGGGTGGATCTGGGTGGCGAGGTGGTGATATCGGTCGGCCGCTACCAGGCAGGCGAGCGCGTGCCCGGTGTAAGTGTCGGTTCCTTTCCGCGCGATCCGGCCGAGTTGATCCTGTGAGGGCTGGGTGGTGGCGTGGACGTCGTAGCCGGCCTCGATGAGCCGCTGGCGGAGCTGGCGCGTCGTTGTGGACTTGCCTGCTCCGCCCATTCCGTCGATGGTGACGAACACGCCACCCCGGACCCGTCCTGCAGCGCTCATGCGGCGCTCGCGGTGCGGGCGTGTTGCTCGTGAGCGAGTGCGACGAGTTGAGTCCGGATGTAGTCCAACGGTGCGTTCGCGAGGGGAAGGTTCACCGAGAAGTTGAACTCGTCGCGGGCCCGCATGGACGCGTCCACACCGGTCTCGGTGAGATCGACCGCGCTGTAGTCGAGCAGTTGCTGAGCCGTGTAGCGGCCGGTTGCCATCAACCGGTGCCAGTCTGGGGTGCCTGGATAAGGGCGGTACTCGAAGACCGAAGCTCGGAACTGGCCGGGCAGCGGCTCGGTCAAATCCCATAGCGTGTGAATGAGACGGACCGTACTGTCGATTTCAGCACAGGTTTCCGTGGGAAAGCCGAGGATGAAGTAGCCCTTGACGTTGATCCCTCGTTCGGTCAAGCGACGCACGACGGTGCGGGTCATTTGAGGATTGATTCGCTTGTCGATCAACTCGAGCATCCGTTCGCTGCCGGACTCGATTCCCAGTGCGACCTCGCGCAATCCGTTGTTTGCCAGCGTATCCAGGGTCTCGTCACTGGCGCGATGGAGTACGTTGATGCGGCCGGTCGCATCCCACACCGCCCACTTCCCTATGTCTTCAGTTGTAAAGGCGGCCATCATTTGGTCGATGACGCGTCGGGCGCCGAGGAAAAGATCGTCCACGAAACGAAAGGCGGTCACCCCGCTGTCGCGGAGTTGGTGCATCTCGGCGAGGATGTTTTCCGGGTTGCGGGTGCGAATAGTGATATCGGGATTGGCGGAGACGGCTGTGCCGCAGAAAGAGCAGTTGTAGGGGCACCCGCGGGCGCCGACCATGTTCGCCTCCCATCGGCCACGATCGTAATGCGGGTCCTGGGCGAGGAACCGTCGATCGATGAACGGCAGGCTGTTGATATCGGGGGAGAGGTGGGCTTGTGTGCCGGGTAGTCCGCCAGTGACTGGGTTGCGCGTGACTGGGTCGAGCCACATCACGCCAGGCAGTTCGACCCGCGAGCGGTGGTCATGAAGGAGTTCTGGTACTCGGGTTTCACCTTCTCCGAGTACCAGCGCCTCGCAACGAAACATCCGGGGGTCGGTGAGGATCTCGGCCGGCATGGCTTTGGCCTGGTGGCCCCCGAGGATGATCTTGATGCTTGGATCGAGGTGCGCGGCGATGCGAGCGCTGATCTGATAAGTCGGCGCAAGCAGGTTGAACCCGGCCCAGCGGGGCGAGAGGCTGTTAACCCTTTCGATCGTTGCGTCGACTGCCAGGCCGTGGGCCTCGGCATCAAAGACTCCCACGTTGAAGCCCTGTTCGGTGGCATAAGTGGCCAGGTATCCCATACCGAGTACGGGAAGGGTGAAGTCGTTGACGCGGGGACGTTCCGCGTAATCGCGCAGCGGTGCGTTGACGAACAACGCGTCGAGGGTCGGTCCAGGTCAGCGCCCGCAATCAGGTCAGAGAGCGGCGGCTCCGGTGGCATTGGCATGGTGAACTCCCCAGGAAAGTGTGAGCAACGTCCATTCGGACAGCTGGGCCCCCGCCAGGCGGGCCCAGGTTGCGGCGAACTCCGGTTCGGTGTTCGGCCACGCGCGCCTGGGTGCGAGGTGCTGCGCCCAAGTGCGAACAGCGAGGTCTGCGTAGGGGTAGAGCGCGTAGTCGTTGGTGAGGTCGGCAACGGTGGCCCCCGCGGTCCACGGTCCGATCCGCGGGACGGTTTGCAACTCGGTCACGAGTTCGGTGGGCTCCAGTTCGGCCCACTTGGCGCCGAACTCCAGACACGCATCTGCCGCGGCACGCAGCGGCCGCGTTTTGAAGGCCATCCCCAGGCGAGCGAATTCGGCGTCGGGCAGTTCGAGCACCGTCTCGGGGGTCGGGAAGAGCCACGTTTCCCCCAATGGGGTGAGGACCGGCTCGCCGTGAACCTGGCAGAAGGTGCGGTACAGCTTGCGTGCCTGGCCTGCGCGGATCACCTGCCGGACGATCGATGTGGCCAGCGCGTCCCACAGGTCCGGGTTGCGCCACCTCGCCACGACCCCGAGTTGGGTCAGCCTGGTGATCATGGTTCTCGGCCCTGCCAATTTCCCGGGATCAAGCCTGTCAAAGGTCGGTTCAGTCCCGTGGCCTGTGACGCGGCGGGCCTGAGCATGTAGGCGACAGCCCTGTCGGCTGGCGGTCAAAGCCCAGATGGAGGCGCCCTTGCGCACAGCGCGGTAGGCCGAGCCGTCCTCGGCAGATAGCCAGGACGGATGATCGGTCATCACTGAATCGACGATCACGGTGGTCTCCCTTGCATCGTGTGGAGGCCCATCATGCCGTGGCCACCTCCTTTCAGTCGTGTGCAGTCCATCAGGTATGGGCACTCGGGTTCTGCTGGCCGTGACGGGGCCTTTCGCAACCGGATTGGAGTCGCCGATCATGCGACCGGCAAGATGGGGGCGTCGGCAAGCTGAGAACGGCTGGGAGCAAGTCAGGATGACGATCGAGGCAGTGTGGAGCGACGTGGGTGAGGTCTTGGTCGACGAGACCCGCGAGTACGGCACGTGGGCGGACTGGCTTGGCGTTCCACGGCATACCTTCTCGGCCGTGTTCGGTGCGGTGATCGCGGCAGGTCGCGACTACCGTGAGACTTTCCAGGTGTTCCGCCCTGGTTTCGACCTCGCGGCCGAGCGTGAGCGCCGCGCGCAGGTCGGCAAGGCTGAGTGGTTCGGCGAGGACGATCTTTATCCCGACGTGCGTCCCACGCTTTCCGCCATCCGAGACATGGGTATTGCTGTCGGCGTGGCCGGCAACCAGACCGCGCGGGCCGAGCTCATCCTTCGAGACCTGCGGCTTCCCATCGGCACCATGGCCACTTCCGACAGCTGGGGCGTTGCAAAGCCCTCTCCCGCGTTCTTCGAACGGCTCGTCGCGGAGGCTGGAGTGCCCGCGGACCGCATCCTCTACGTCGGTGACCGGCTCGACAACGACATCGCACCCGCTCTGGAGGTCGGGTTGCAGACAGCGCTGATTCGCCGCGGCCCGTGGGGACGCATCCTGCGCAACCAGGACCTCGAGACCCGCTGCCTGTTCATCCTCGACAGCCTCGACGGCCTGCCACAGCTGATCAAGGAGCACAACACGACCGAAGGCTAGCCCCTCTCACTCAATGAGAGCGGCAACTCCCGCGCCCGCTCGACAAGGCGCGTGTCGCGACCAGCGCCGGCAAGTGCCCGACGCACCCCCGGAATGCGCTGGTAGGCAGTGACGTACGGCTCCGATTCCAGCAGGTCACAGGCCTGCACCGCGAGCTCCAGGGCATGGTCTGGATCATCGGGCACGTGGGCCGCAGCCAGGTCCAGCAACAAGACGCTTCGCTGCTTCGCCGCCCGCGACCCGATCCTCTCCAGTGCCTGGTTGAGCCGATTTACGGCCTGGCTGTTCCGTCCGGCGAGGAGGGCCGCGTTACCTGCGAATCCGGGGAGCCGATCGGGGGTGAAGAAGTCGAGCCAGTCGGGGTCTGAGCCGCTGGTGGTCATCGAATCCTCGGCCTGGCGGATGCGGTCCCGACTGGCGGCGGCCTGCCCAGTCCTGGCCAGGATCTCGGCCGTGACACAGTGGAGCCAGGAACGCAGCATGGGACCACCGGCGTAGCGCGCGTGTGCGTGTGCGGCCTCCAGATAGCTGTGCGCCTCAGACTCCTGTCCCGCAAACCCAGGGATGAACGCATGATGAGCGGCGATCGCCGCGGCCAGTCCGTGATCGTCAGCCAACTCCGCCGTACGCTCGGCGATGACAAATGCCTGTACAGCAAGAGCGGGCTGTCCAAGATCAAAAAATGCCAGCCGTGCGGACAGCAGAGCGCTTTCTGCCACAGACCCCGCCAGCAGACGACCATCAGCGTCATTCGCTCCGGTGTCAAGTAGTTCGACGCCCAAGCGGGTGTGTGCAAGAGCCGCGTCGACAAGCAGCGCCGGCGGCATCTCCCAATACAGGTCCCGTTGCGCCGCCGTCATCGTGGCATATGCCTCCACGATCTTCGGGTCGCGTCCCGGCTGCTTGCCCGGCCGCTGAACAGTCAAGTGCGCCATTTCCGGAGTGACACCGGCAGCGAGCAATGCCGGGAGCAGAACCTCCTGGCGGAAAGTAATCCGGTCGTCTTCAAGCATTGACAACATCCTCCTCGCCAATATTTCTGCCAGTTCTTCCTTGATTCGCTTCCTCGCTGACACAGGCGATGGCGTCAGGTGATCCGGTCGGTGTTCGAGTTCCTCCGGCGTCAACAGGCCCAACTGATCGGCAGGTTTATCGAATACGAGGACCAAATGCTTGCGGAACACGGATCCGGGCCGCTGGCGGTGAAGATCCTGGACGTGCACGCTGACTCCGACGGTACGTACGGATCCCCGCGGATCATCACCGAGTTGCGGGAACGCGGTGAGACGGTGGACGAGAAAACCGTTGCCGCGATCATGGCCGAGATCGGGATCGAAGGCATCAGCCCGCGCACCTTCACAGTGCGGACCACGGTGGCAGATCCAGCGGCGTCGTTTCCGCCGGATCTGGTGCAGCGGCGGTTCGACCAGGGCCGCCTGGACGCGGTCTGGCTGACCGACATCACCTACCTCACCTGTGGTGAGGGTGATATGTACCTGTGCGCGATCCGGGACGGGCATTCCCGCCGCGTGCTGGGGCATGTTGTGTCCGACCATATCGGCGCGGACATGGTGCGCCAGGCCATCGACGCCGCAGTAGCCTGCCGCGGTGGCAATGTCGCCGGTACTGTGCTGCATTCCGACGGTGGCGGGGAGTTTACCGGGGCGCTGACCGTGCAGGCCTGCGCCAAGCACAACCTGAAACGGTCGATGGGCGCAACCGGAATCTGCTGGGACAACAGCCCCGCAGAATCATTCTGGTCGACGTTCAAATACGAGTACTACTACCGTCATACCTTTGCTACCACGGCAGAACTTGTTGCTGCGGTTGACAATTGGATCAACAGGTACAACAATCACCGCCGTCACTCCGCGATCGGGATGCTCAACCCTGCCCGCTACGAGCAGTCCCTGACAGGAACAGCGAAAGCTGCTTGACCACCTGTCCACCCTTCGGGGGGAACCTCAGAATCGCCGGGATATATCTACGAGAAGATGGCCGAGCATCTGGCTGAGCGCATCGCGTGTGGTGAACTCGCTCCGAATACGCCATTGCCCAGCGAGCGTGAACTTGCCGATGTATATGGTGTCTCTCTTGGAACCGCTCGTCACGCTACCCGCTTGCTCCGCGCCCGCGGGCTTGTCATGACCATCCGCTCCAAGGGTACCTACATCGCTCGCCCTGGCACTGGTCGCGGATGAGCGCGGCGTAGTTCGCTCTGCACCAGTGTTACGCACCCAGTCGTGTCCCTTCTGTCAGGCTCTCTGCCAGCCTGGCATTCTGTTGAGGTCAGCCTTCTCGGCTGGCGAACCGGCTCTCGGCCGAGGGTCGGGAATGCAACCTCGGTCGAGAGCCCCTGTGGCAATCCTATGGTCGTGGATGAGGGTGGCCCCGCTCGCACATGTCGAGCCCCGGATCTTCTTCGCGCCAGTGCTCGGCTATGGGCAACGGTGTCCGGGGTCATGTCCTACCTGT
>NZ_VJWX01000108.1 GCF_007713715.1 Amycolatopsis rhizosphaerae | reverse complement strand
CGGTAACGGTGCCTGCCCAGCCCGAGCCCGCCGGGAACGAGCACGCGTCCCTTGTCGACAACCCCGAACAGCGTCGCGAGGTGTTCGGCAAGCTGGCGCGCCGCCTGCAGTCCCTGATCAACCGGGCGATCAAGAGGGTCGACACACTGGAGCGCGAGATCGAGGACCCCGAGCTGCTCCGCGGTCTCTACGAGATCGACCACCTCGCCACCCGCGTTCGCCGTCAGGCGGAAAACCTGGCCGTGCTGGGCGGCGAGGCACCGCAGCGCCGGTCGAACTCCCCGGTCAGCGCCTACGCGGTGCTGCGCTCCGCGGTCGCGGAAATCGAGCACTACAAGCAGATCAGCATCGTCGCGATCGAAGACGTCCACCTGCACGGGCATGCCGTCGCCGAGATCATCCACCTGCTCGCCGAACTGCTGGAGAACGCGACCACGTTCACCGCGCCGGACGCGGGCAAGGTCGTGGTGCGGGCGCAGAAGGTGACCGCGGGCCTGGCCGTCGAGGTGCAGGACCGCGGCCTCGGCATGACCACCGAGGACCTGCAGCGGATCAACCGCCTGCTGGACGGCACCACCCACATCGACATCGAAGAACTGCTGGAGGACGGCCGCATCGGCATGGCGGTGGTCAGGGAACTGGCGCAGCGGCACGGTGCGCGCGTCCGCCTGCAGACCAACATCTTCGGCGGTATCGACGCCTTCGTCGTGCTCCCGCACCACCTGCTCGCCGAGCCGGTCAAGGAGAAGGAGCAGTCCGCGCCCGCGGTCGCGCAGACCACGGCGGCCCCGGCCGTGGACACCACGCTCACCCCCGGTCAGCTCAGCCCGGTGCCCGCCGCCCCGCAGCCGTTGCCCACGCGTCGGCCGCGCCCGGCCGAATCGCGCCCCTCTCCGGTGCCGATCGAGCGACAGGTACCCGCCGTGCCGGAATACCCCACCGAATACCCCAGCGAATACCCCGCTGAGTACCAGACCGAATACCGCGCTGAGCACGACTATCCGGCCGAGGCGCAGTCGGGGCCGTTGGCGAGCCAGGAGTTCGCGCCGCTGCCCAAGCGTGAAGCGGGCAGCGGTTTCGCCCAGTCCTCCGGCCGGATCGAGGATCCGACCAGCTTCGGACAGCTGGATCAGGACAACCCGCCGCCGCTGCCGCAGCGTCGAGGGCAGTCCCACCTCCGGCCGGAGCTGTACGAGCCGGTGGCGCCGACCCGGCCCATCCCCGGGCACAACACGAATCTGATGGCCGCTGTTCAGCGTGGTTTCGATCGCGGTCGCGAGGAGCAGCAGAACAAGGCCGCCCAGTCTTCTCAACCGCAGCAGGGCACTACCCAAGGAGAGTCCGTTCCCCATGGCCGATGATCTGACCTGGTTGCTGAGCCGGCTGGCCGAGGCAGTCCCCCACACGCGCAGCGCGCTCCTGCTCTCGTCGGACGGCATCGCGAAGTTCTGGCATGGTTTGGACACCGACGGCGCCGACACGCTCGCGGCGTTGTCCAGCG
Organism: Amycolatopsis rhizosphaerae; assembly: GCF_007713715.1. Lineage (GTDB taxonomy): Bacteria > Actinomycetota > Actinomycetes > Mycobacteriales > Pseudonocardiaceae > Amycolatopsis_E > Amycolatopsis_E rhizosphaerae. The sequence goes on along the minus strand of NZ_VJWX01000108.1, from coordinate 14,831 downwards.
GGCTCTGCTCGCTGGCGCAACAGGTGGGCACCAGGTTCGGTGCCGGGGAAGGGGTCCGTCAGGTCGTCTCCGAACTCGGGGACGTGATCCTCTTCGTCACCGCCGCGAGCGAGGGCACCGTGCTCGCGGTACTGGCCGATCGTGAGGTCGACGCGGGAATACTGAGCTACGAAATGGGCAAGTTGTGCACGCAGGTTCCCGCGTACCTGGCCACCCCGGCCCGCCAGGCCCTGGCTGAACCGACCAACGGGTACCGATGAGCACGACCGGTCCCGACGGCCATCAAGAGTCCGAATTGGACGGTGACTTCGGCGTCCGCCCCTATACCGTGACCAACGGGCGGACCAAGCCCAGTACTCCGCTGGACCTCGTGTCCCTTGTGCGTGCGACGGGGAAGAGTAAGGTGCCTCCAGAACGACTGGGGCTGGAGCACGCGCAGGCGCTGCAACTGTGTGCCGCCACCACCTCGGTCGCCGAGGTCGCGGCGCACCTGCGGCAGCCGGTGGTGGTCACCAAGGTGCTCCTGTCCGATCTCATCGAATCGGGAGCCGTCACCGCCCGGTTCCCGACCTTCGACTCCACCGACCCGTCACGACTGGAAGCGCTGCTCGATGGTCTCCGACGCCTTTGATCCCTATCCGACCCAGTTCAAACTCCTGATAGCCGGTGGTTTCGGCGTCGGCAAGACCACCTTCGTCGGTGCGGTCAGCGAGATCGAACCCCTGGTCACCGAGGAAACGCTGACCGCCGCGAGCGTCGGCACCGACAGTCTCGTAGGCATCGAGCAGAAGGTGACCACGACCGTCGCGATGGACTTCGGGCGCATCACCTTCACCAGCCAGAACATGGTGCTGTACCTGTTCGGTACGCCGGGGCAGCAGCGTTTCTGGTTCATGTGGGACGAACTGTCCCGCGGGGCGCTCGGTGCCGTCGTGCTCGCCGACACCCGGCGCCTTCAGGACTGCTTCGCCTCGATCGAATTCTTCGAACGGCGCGGGATCCGGTTCCTCGTCGCGATCAACCAGTTCGACAACGCCTACCGGTACCGGGACGGGGATCTGAGGGCGGCGCTCGACCTCAAACCCCATGTGCCGCTACTGCACTGCGATGCGCGCGATCACCGTTCGGCCCGGAACGTGCTGATCACCCTGGTCGAGCACATCGTCGAGGCGGCCCGCGGCCGGCAGGCCGACCACGTGAACAACTCCCACATGATACGGAGCTAGCGATGACCTTCGAAATGGACGACCGCCTGCTCACCGCGCCCCACGATCCCGAGGTGGGGCAGCGGATGGCGCGGCTGCGCGCGCTCGGGCTGGGTGACCGGCCCGACGCGCAGTTCGACGAGTTCGCCGCGCGGCTGGCGAGAATCACCGGCGCGCCCTACGCGATGGTCAACTTCATCGGCGACCGCGAGCAGTACTTCGCCGGTCTCTACACCCCGTCGAACGGTGCCGCGGGCGCGACGCTGGAGGCGATCCAGGCCTCCGCGCACAACGATCCGGGCCGTGAGATGGATCTGGACCACGGTTTCTGCCCGCACGTGGTGGTGCGGCGCAAGGCACTGGTGCTGGACGACGTGTGCGAGTACCCGCGGTTCGCGGGCAACCCGGTCGTCGACAAGATCGGTATCAGGTCCTACCTGGGGGCCCCGTTGATCGATGACCGAACGGGCACCGCACTCGGCACGGTCTGCGTCGTCGCCACCGAGCCGCGCCCGTGGGGCCGCCAGGGTCTGGAGACCATCAAGGCTATGGCCGGTGAGCTAATGCAACTGATTCACGAGCGAGAGGATCAAGCAACGTCCCCAGGGCAGCGCTACTTCGCCTGAGCTGCTCGGAAAACCGCTGGGACCACTGGCCCTTGGCCCTGCCAAGGGCCGTCTCGGCCAACCTCAGCCGCTGGATGTCCGAGGTGCCCGCGGGCGCGTAGATGTGGTGCGCGTCGCGCACGTAGCGCTCGATCTGGTGGCTCGCGGAAAGCCCGCACGCGGCGTGGATCTCCATCGCCGTGCGGGCGGAGTCCAGCGACAGTTCGACGTTGACCAGCTTCGCGTTGATGAGTTCCGCATCGCAGGACAGGCCCTCGTCCAGCATGTGGGAAGCGTTGTAGGCGAGCACGCGCGCGGTCATCAGCTGGGACTGCATCTGCCCGAGTTTCTGCTTGACCGTGTCGAGGTCACTCAGGGTCTTGCCGTAGCGCTGCTGGGTGGCGGCGAAGTTCACCGTCTCCTCGACGATCGCCTGGTGGATGCCCAGTGATACGGCGGCGAGGTTGAGCCTGCCGTAGAGGACGCTGGAGGAGTAGGCCACGGCCAGCCCGTCGCCTTCGGCGCCGAGCAGGTTCCCCGCGGGTACCCGGCAGTCCTCGAAAATGAGTTCCCCGAAGCTGAAGCCGTGCAGCCCCATGGTTTTTTCCTGTGGGGCGAGGGAAAATCCGGGGCTGGTCGATTCGACCAGCAAGGCGGACAGTCCCTTCGAGCCGGGCCCGGTGCGCACCACCACGCCGTGCAGGTCGCCGACGTGGCTGTTGCCGACGAAGACCTTGCGGCCGTTGAGGATGTAGTCCTTGCCGTCGCGCACGGCGGTGGTGTTCATGCCGAGCACGTGCCCACCGGATTCCGGTTCGGTGACCGCGATGGTGGGCAGGCAGCGTCCTTCCGCGACGGCGGGCAGCCACCGGTTCTTCTGGCGCTCGTTACCGAAGTGCAGGATCTTGGCCACCCCGAGCTGGGAGGCCTGGACCATGGCACCCATCGCGCCGCAGACCCTGGCCAGCTCCTCGATGATGATCGTCTTGGCCAGGTGGCCGAGTCCCATGCCGCCGTACTCGGTACCGACCGTCACGCCGATCCAGCCCTGTTCGGCGATCAGCCGGGACAGTTCGTGGTGGACGCTGCGGGATTCTTCCAGCTCCGGAATGCGGGGCCGGACCTCCTTTTCGGCGAAGGTCCGTACTTCGGTTCGCAGGCGATCATGCGATGCGGTCGTGAAGTAGCTGCATATATCGGGTGCCAAGTCCACCTGTGCTCCCAGATCGCTTCCGTTGCCGCCATGGCGGAACCGGATCACTGTGCAATTCCAGTCGCCGAGCCTCCCAGAGTGGTCGGCGACCAGGGTACCGCCTATTTGGTGATCTTCGTGCGGTCTTGTTTGGTCCGTTGGCACCATTCATCACCGGCAGTGAGCACAACTACCGGTCGCATCCGAACGCGACTGTCCGCGATGTGAAACGTGTGGATCACGATCGCGTGAACCGGGCAATGCGACGGACGTTCCTTGTCACCCCTGGCCATCCGGGCCGCGAGCCTGCTAGTCTGTGTCGCGACATACATGTCACAACACAGATTGGGATGGATCATGACTCGTTCTCGTGCCGCGGTGGTGCGGCGGTTCGGCGGCCCGGAGGTTCTGGAGATCACGGAGGTCGCGACGCCCCGCCCCGGACCAGGGCAGATCGCGGTGCGGGTGCGTGCCATCGGGGTGGGGTTCACCGACCTCATGGCCCGTTCCGGCGACTACCTGCTCCAGCGCAGGCTCCCCTTCACGCCGGGCTACGAACTGGTCGGCGAGCTGGACGACGGTCGTCTGGTGGCGATGTCCCTGCCGAAGATGGGTGCCTACCGCGACCACGTGGTCGTGCCGTCGTGGCTGCCCGTGCCGCTGCCCGACGGGCTGGATCCGGTGGCCGCGGCCACGATTCCGCTCGATTACCTGACGGCGTTGAGTTTGTTGGAGAAGCACGCCCGCGTCGAAACCGGCGATGCCGTGTTCATTCAGGGGGCGGGCGGTGGTGTTGGCGCGGCATTGAGTCGGCTCGGCAAGCTCAAGGGACTCAAAATGTACGGCACGGCGTCCAGTCCGGACCGGTTATCGACTAACGGTGTTCGGTTTATCGACTACCGGTCTCAGGATTTCGAAACGGTACTCGCGGAAGAGGAACCGGACGGCGTACGGGCGGTTTTCGATCACCTCGGTGGCGCCATGGTCCGGAAGGGATACCGCGCCCTCGCACCCGGCGGGGTGCTGGTCAGCTACGCGTTCTCCGGGCGTCCCGGTCACATGGTGGCCGACACCGTGAAGGGGGCGATCGGGGTGGGCCTCCGGGGCTTGCTGCCGGGAAAGCGCACCGCGCTCTGTATGGTGCCGAGGGAAGTGAAGTCCGACCACACCTGGTACCGGGACAGCCTGCGGCGGTTGCTCGACCTGGCGGCCGAAGGGGCGATCCACGCCGAGGCGGGTGCGGTGTTCCCGCTGGCCGAGGCCGCCGAGGTGCACCGCGCGCTTCAGCACCGGGAGATCACCGGCAAGGTCGTTCTCACCACGGAATGAGGGCGCGTGAAGCAAGTCGAGGAACTCCGTTACCTGATCCTGGCCGTGCAGCGCGAAGGCAACCGCCTGCTCGCGGCCAGGTTGCGGCCGCTGGGGCTCACCCCGGCGCAGGCCGAGGCGCTCGGCCTGCTCGCCGGGCGGGAACCGCTGAGCCTCAACGGTCTCGGCGAGCTGCTGGTGTGCGAATCGGGCACCAATCCGAGCCGGATCGTCGACCGCCTGGTCGGCGCCGGGCTGGTCAGCAGGGAAACCGATCCCGGCGACCGGCGTCACGTCCTGCTGCGACTCACCCCCGAGGGACGGGCACTGGCGCGCAAGGTCGCGGCGGTGGAGGACAAGCTCCACGAGACGTTGACGAATCTCGCCGGTGACCGTCCGCTCGCCCCCGCGCTCGATCTGCTGCGCGCGCTCGCGGAGCACTTCCCCGCCGGTCAGGCTCTCGCTCGCCGAAAGGACTGAACCCGCCGGAGGAGCCCGCCGTCCAGGTCTACTGAGGACAGTCGCGTCGGGGTTGCGTGACTGTCCTCACGGAACCGCGGTTCACGCCCACAGCTCATGCGCGGGCCGAGGGCGGCCGAGGTAGTAGCCCTGGGCCTGGTCGCAGCCGAGCCCGCGGAGCAGTTCGAGCTGCTCGGCGTTCTCCACGCCTTCGGCCACCACGGTCAGTTCCACCGCGTGGGCCATGGCGATGATGCTGGTGACGATCGCTTCCGCGTCCCGCGACCGGCCGAGCCGGTTGACGAACGAACGGTCGATCTTGAGCGTGTCCAGGGTGAGGCGCTGCAACTGGGCCAGCGACGAGTACCCGGTGCCGAAGTCGTCGATGGCGAGCCGCACGCCGAGCTCCCGCAGGGCGGTCAGCGTCTCGCTGGCGAGCACGAAGTCCCGCATCAGCGCGCTTTCGGTGATTTCGAGGCACAGTGCGGAGGGCGGCAGGCCCGCGGTGGCGAGCGCGTGCTCCACGGCGGTCACCAGCGCCGGGTCGTCGAGCTGCCGCGTGGACAGGTTGACCTTGAGGTCCACCTCGGTGCCCCGGTCGCGCTGGATCCCCAGTTCCCGCGTGGTCTCGCCGAGCATGTGCGCGCCCAGCAGGTTGATCAGGTCGCTCTCCTCGGCGAGCGGGATGAACTCCGTCGGCGAGACGGGGCCGTGGATCGGGTGGTTCCAGCGCAGCAGCGCTTCCACCGCGACGACCCGGTCCGTCGACAGGTCGACCACCGGCTGGTAGGCGGTCCACAGCCGGCCGTGGCGCACCGCGTCACGCAGGTCCTGCTCCAGCCGGAGCCTGCGCTGCATCCGCCGCCGCAGGCCCACGTCGAAGAACTCGTAGCGGCTGCGGCCCCGGGTCTTGGCCTGGTACATCGCCACGTCCGCGTCGCGCAGCAGTTCCTCGGCGGTGCGCCGGTCCTCGGGACCGGCCAGCACGATGCCGATGCTCGCGTCCACGTGCAACCGCCTCGAGTCCACCCAGATCGGCTGGGTCAGCGAGTCGCGCAGGTGCTCGGTCAGCGCCCGCGTCGCGGCCTCGCCGTCGATACCGTTGGCGATGACCACGAACTCGTCGCCGCCGAGCCTGCCCACCACGTCGGTGGACCGCACGGTGCGGCGCAACCGCTCGCCGGCGATCCTGAGCACCCGGTCGCCCACCGAGTGGCCGAGTGAATCGTTGATGACCTTGAACTTGTCCAGGTCGATGAACAGCACCGCGGTGGGGGCGTGCTCGCGGGTGCGCAGCATGGCACCGAGCTTGTCGAGCACCAGCGTGCGGTTGGCCAGTCCGGTGAGGGGGTCGTGGGTGGCCTCGTGCGCGAGCCGTTCCCCGATGGCCCGCCGTTCCGTGATGTCGGCGAAGGACACCACGAAGGAGCTGAATTCGCAGTCGTCCGGCGTCATCGCACGGCACGACACCGACAGCCACACGTCGCGTCCGCCGGGCCGGGGCACGCGCAGCACCCGGCCCTGCAGTGCCTTGCCGCCGCGTCGTACCACCGCGGAGGGGAACTCGTCGGGCGACAGGCGGTTGCCGCGCTCGTCGTACACCGGCCACTCCCGCGGTGACGAGCCGAGCAGGTCCGCCTCGGGCAGGCCGAGGATGCGCTCGGCGGCGGGGTTGGCCGACAGCAGCCGCCCGGAGGGCCCGATCACCAGCACGCCCTCGTCCAGGGAAGCGACCACCGTCCGGTACTGCTGCTCGGCCCGGCGGCGCGCGGTTTCGTCGGCGCAGACGAGCACGTAGCCGCCGTTCATTTCGGCTGCCGAAACCCGCATGACGAGCGCGCTGCCGTCGGCCGCCCGGTGCGTCTGCTGGCCGACCCCGCCGCCCGCCACCACGGCGGCGGGATCGAGTGCGGCACCGACGAGTTCGGAGACCGGGCAGCCCAGCGCCTTGGCCGATGGCAGCCCGTAGATGTCTTCGGCCGCCGGGTTCCAGCTGGTCACCAGGCCCTCGGCGTCGGTGGCGATGATCGCGTCGCTGACGTGCTCGACGAGGGCGGCCTGGTACCGCAGCGCCGCTTCGGCGGCTCGCTGGGCGCTCACGTCCCGCATGATCACCTGGTAGGCCGGGCGGCCCGCCCAGGTGGTGCGGACCGAGACGACCTCCATCGGGAAGCGCGTCCCGTCGGAACGGACGAAGAACGCCTCGGCGGGCTGGGTGGTCGCGCCGGGTTCGGTGAGCTGCCGGAGCCGCTCGGCCATGTCCGACACGGATTCGACGGCCACGAAATCGGTGACCGGTCTGCCGAGCAGTTCGGCGGGTGAGCCGGCACCGGCGAACCGGGCCGCGGCGGGGTTGGCGTAGGTGACCAGGCCGTCCTGGTGCACCGCGATGGCGTCCGGGCTGAGTTCGATCAGCAGGCGGTACCGGTCGGCAAGGTCGGCCAGTTCGCGCCGGTCCTCGTGGCGGTCGGTGACGTTGTTGGCGATGCCGAGCAGATGCCCGTCGAAGTTGCGGGCGCGGAACCGCAGCCACAGGGTCCGTCCGTCGGGGGATTCGTAGGGCTGTTCGAGTTCGAGGTCCTGCCACAGCGACGCGGTGCGTGCGGCGATGACGAGGGGCTCGACCAGTTCGGCCAGGCGGGACCTGACCTCGGCCTCCCCGGCTCCTTCGATGCCCAGCAGCCGGTCGAGCCCCGGCCGCCAGGTCAGGCGGTCCGTGGCGAAGTCCAGCGACCAGACGACCGCCCGCTCGGCCGACAGGGCGAGGTCGACCACCTGCTCTTGATCCACCGAGACCCGGCCGGGACGATCCGAGCGGTTGGCGTTTGCCTCCATCATCCGTCCGATCCGCCGAGTGAGTTCTGTGCAGACAATACTCCTTTCGGAGTACCCCGCTAGAGCGAAAGAACCCTTCCTGCCGTTACCCCGCGGACCTCGCGCAAGACGATAACCCGCTGGTCGTTGGCCCTATAGGTCCATTCCATTCCGGATGGATCGTAGAGGGAGCGACAAGGAGGGGCGAGTGTTATGGGCTCGCGAGAAATAGGCATCTGCGGAATCGGGGCCGTCACCGGCTACGGCTGGGGTCGGGAACCGTTTTGGGAAGGACTCGCTTCGGGTAAGCCCGCGGCCACCCTGACCGGGGGCTACGGACTGCATCGCGACGAATCGGCGTGGGTGGCCAGAGTGCCCGACGGCGGAGACCCCGCCGACGGTCCGAGCAGGTTTTCCCGCGCGATGCGGGCCGCGGCCAGGGAGGCCGTCGCCGACGCCGGTGAACGGGGCTGGACTCCCGGTGGGCGCGTGGGCCTGCTGCACGCGGTCGTCCTGGGCGAGGTGGACCTCTGGCGCGAGTTCTACCTGTCGCGGCAGACCGATCTGAAGCCGCGCGAGTACCTCGCGCTGATGCCCTCGACCCCGATGTCGACGTTGATGCAGGAGTACGGATTCCACGGTCCGGCGATGAACGTCTCGGCGATGTGCGCTTCCGGTAACGCGGGCCTGCTCACCGCGAAGGCCTGGCTCGACGCCGGGATCGTCGACGACGTCGTGTTCGTCGCGACCGACCTGTCGGCGACCCCGGAAAACGTGCTGCACTTCGCCCGGCTCGGGGTGGCCGTGGTGGACGACGACCCGCTGGAGGTGTGCCGTCCGTTCCAGGAGGGCAGCCGCGGCTTCCCCGCGGGGGAGGCGTCGGTGGCGTTCGTGCTGTCGAGGAACGCGACGCGTCCCTACGCCTTCACTCTCGGCGGCGCGATGTCGCACGACGGACACCACGTGACCTCCGTCGACCCCGGCCTGGACCAGGTGCGCGGCTGCTTCCGTGACGCGCTGGCCAACGCGAAGGTGCCCGCGTCGGCGGTCCGGTTCCTCAACGCCCACGGTCCGGGCACGGTGCAGTGCGACCGTGCCGAGGCGGCCATGCTCGAGGAGTTCTTCCCGCCGGAAACCGGGATCTACTCGGTCAAACCGCTCGTCGGGCATTGTCAGGGCGCCGCTTCGGCGGTCGAACTCGCGGTGGCCGCGCTGGGCTACGACCGGGGTTATCTCCCGGCGCCCCCGGCGGTGGCCCCCGGGCACCCGCAACTGCTCAGCGGCCGTACGCCGGTCGGCGGCGGGCTGACCGTCAAGTCCTCGCTCGGGATGGGCGGCCACAACTCGGTCGTCGTCCTCGCGCCGCCCGCGTGAGGCAGCCTTGCCGTGAAGGACCTCACAGGCGGGCGGCGGTGTGACGAGGTCCTTCACGGCGGGTCGGCGCGCCACACACCAGCTTCAAGTCCGGCCGTGATGATGCTCCTGTGCGAAAACAGGGGGACGCGAGCCGCGTCCGCAGGTGGTTGTTCGAAGACGAACACAAACGGGCCGCGCAGCTCAGCGGGAACGCCCGTGAGCAGGTCAAGGCACACGATCACCCGTGGTGGAAGGTCATGTGCCTGACCGGCGTCGACTATTTCTCCACATTGGGGTACCAACCGGGCATCGCGGCACTCGCCGCCGGTCTGCTGTCCCCGCTCGCCACGGTCGTCCTGATCGTGCTGACGCTGCTGGGGGCTCTGCCGATCTACCGGAGAGTGGCCGCGGAAAGCCCGCACGGCCAGGGTTCGCTGGCCATGCTGGAGAAGCTGCTGTCGAGGTGGAAGGGCAAGCTGCTCATCCTGGCGCTGCTCGGCTTCGCCGCGACGGACTTCGTCATCACCATCACCCTGTCCGCGGCCGACGCGGCCGCGCACGCGGTGGAAAACCCGTACCTGCCGGGTTTCCTCCACGGCGAGAACATGCTCATCACGCTGGTGCTGATCGCGTTGCTGGGTGCGGTGTTCCTCAAGGGGTTCGCCGAGGCGATCGGGATGGCGGTCGCGCTGGTCGGCGTCTACCTCGCGCTGAACCTCGTGGTGGTGGTCACCGCGCTGGTGCACGTGGCCCACAGCGCGCACCTGGTCGTGGACTGGCAGAACCTGCTGGTGCGGCAGCACGGGAGCATCTGGGCCATGGTCGGCGTCTCGCTGCTCGTGTTCCCGAAGCTGGCCCTCGGCCTGTCCGGCTTCGAAACGGGTGTTTCGGTCATGCCGCTGGTGCGGGGCGGTGACGGCGATGCCGCGGCGGACGGCCGCGTCCGCAACACCCGGCGCCTGCTCACCATCGCCGCGCTGATCATGAGCGTCTTCCTCATCACCAGCAGTTTCGCCACCACCGTGCTCATCCCGCAGGAGGAGTTCCAGCCGGGCGGGCAGGCGAGTGGGCGGGCGCTGGCCTATCTCGCGCACGCCTACCTCGGCGGCGCCTTCGGCACGGTCTACGACCTGAGCACGATCGCGATCCTGTGGTTCGCCGGTGCTTCGGCCATGGCGGGACTGCTCAACCTGGTGCCGCGGTACCTGCCCCGCTACGGCATGGCGCCGAACTGGGCGGGTGCCACCCGGCCACTGGTGATCGTGATCTCGGTGATCGCCTTCGTCATCACCTGGATCTTCGACGCGAGCGTCGACGCGCAGGGCGGTGCCTACGCGACCGGCGTGCTGGTGCTGATCTCCTCGGCGGCGCTGGCGGTGACGCTGTCCGCGGTGAAACGGCGGCAGCGGATCGCCGCGGTCGCGTACTCGCTGATCACGGTCGTGTTCGCCTACACCACCGTCGCCAACATCGTGGAGCGGCCGGACGGCGTGAAGATCGCCACGTTCTTCATCGTGGCGATCATCGGCACCTCACTCGTCTCCCGCGCCACCCGCTCGCTGGAACTGCGGGTCGAGCGGGTCGAGTTCGACGCCGCCGCACGCCGCATTCTGGACAAGGCCGTCCGCAGCGGGCAGATCCGGATCATCGCGAACGAACCGAACGGCAGGACCGAGGCGGAATACCGGGAAAAGGAGCAGGAGGCCCGGGAGAACAGCCACCTGCCCCAGGATTCGACACCGGTTTTCGTCGAGGTCACCATCACCGACGCCTCGGACTTCCAATCGACGCTCCACGTGCATGGCGAAAAGCGGCACGGCTACCGCATCCTGCGGGTGAAGAGCCCGTCGATCGCCAACGCCATCGCGGCGATCCTGCTGCAGATCCGCGACGAGACCGGCATCCGGCCGCACGTCTACTTCGCCTGGACCGAGGGGAACCCGTTCAAGTTCCTGCTGCGGTACCTGTTCTCCGGCGACGGGGACGTACCGCCGGTGACCCGCGAGGTGCTCCGCCGCGCCGAGCCGGAACCCGCCCTCAGGCCATTGGTGCACGTCGGGTAGTCAAGGGTTGCGTGCGCGGGGTGTCGTGGCGAGGATCGTGCCATGACCCCGCGCATGAGCCCGCCGTTCCGTGCCGACCACGTGGGCAGTCTGCTGCGCCCCGCGGCCCTTCGCCGGGCCCGCGAACGGTTCGCGAGGGGGGAGATCGGTGCGGCCGAACTGGGGGCGGCCGAGGACGAGGCGATCCGCGGCGCCGTCGAGATGCAGCGCGCGGCCGGGTTGCGGTCGGCCACCGACGGGGAGTTCCGCCGCTCCTCGTGGCATATGGATTTCATTTACCAACTGCGCGGCATCACGAAGAGCGACGAAAAGCTGCACGTGCGGTTCCACAATCCCGCCGGGGATATCGAATTCTCCCCGTCGGGGCTGAGAGTGGTCGACAGGATCGGGCTCGACGGCGTCGTCTTCGGCACCCATTTCGAGTTCCTGAAGTCCGTTGTGGACGCTCGGATCACGCCGAAGCAGACGATCCCCTCGCCGAGCATGGTCTACTACCGGGGAGGCCGGGCCGCGATCGACGAGTCGGTGTACCCGGACCTCGAGCAGTTCTACGCCGATCTCGCCGCCGCCTACGCCAAGGAGATCGCCGGACTGGCCCGGCTCGGCTGCACCTACCTGCAACTCGACGACACCAGCCTCGCCTACCTCAACGATCCCGCGCAGCGCGAGCTGGTGGCGAAGATGGGTGGCGACCCGGACCGCCAGCACCTGCGCAACATCAGCACCATGAACGCGGCCCTCGCCGGGCGGCCGCCGGAGCTGACCGTGACGACCCACCTCTGCCGCGGGAACTACCGGTCGTCCTGGGTCGCCAGCGGCGGATACGACTTCGTCGCCGACGCGCTGTTCAACGAACTCGACGTGGACGGCTACTTCCTCGAGTTCGACGACGAGCGCTCGGGCGGGTTCGAACCGCTGCGGTTCGTCCCCAAGGGCAAATACGTGGTGCTCGGACTGGTCACCACCAAACGGGGCGAGCTGGAGAGCGTGGATTCGCTGCGGCGGCGCATCGACGCGGCGGCCCGGTACGTCGATCCCGACCAGCTGTGCCTGTCGCCCCAGTGCGGTTTCTCCTCCACCGAGGAGGGCAACGAGCTCACCGAGGACGAGCAGCGCGCGAAGCTGGAACGGATCGTGGAGACCGCCGCACTGGTCTGGGGCTGACCACCCTCGGTTCCGCCACCCGCATTTAACCTGGGCAGATGCGGCACACTTCGGCGAAGACGCCTTCGGTCGTCGACCGGGTTCTCGACGTCCTGGGCGCGTTCACCCCGGAGCGCCCGGCACTGAACCTGTCCGAGCTGAGCCGCCGAGCGGGCCTCCCGCTGTCCACCACCCACCGCATCGTCGGCGAACTCACCCGCCGCGGTGCGCTGGAACGGCAGGAGGACGGCCAGTACCGGATCGGGCTGTGGCTGTGGGAGGTGGCGTCGCTGTCGCCCCAGGGCATGGGCCTGCGTGAGAGCGCGATGCCGTTCCTGGAGGACCTGTACGAGGCCACGCACGAAAACGTGCAGCTCGCCGTGCTCGACGCGCCCGACGTCGTGTATGTCGAGCGGATCTCGGGGCGCCAGTCGGTGAGCGTGGTGTCCCGCGCCGGCGGGCGGCTCGCGGCGCATGCCACCGGGGTCGGCCTGGTCCTGCTGGCCCACGCGCCGGCCGAGGTGCAGGAGAAGGTGCTGTCGCGGCCGCTGCGGCGGTACACGCCCAGGACGATCACCTCGCCCGAAGAACTGCGGCGCGTGCTGGCCGCGATCCGCCGGGACGGTTTCGTGATCAGCGACCGGCAGGTCGAACTGGTGTCGCTGTCGGTCGCGGCGCCCGTGTACGGCCCGGGGGACACCGTCGTCGCGGCGATCTCGATCGTTGTCCCGGTGGAGGGCGCCGAACCCCGCACGCTGGTACCCGCGGTCCGTGCGGCGGCCCGTGGCATCTCCCGGGCGCTCGGCGCACCGCGGGCCTCTGGGCAGCCCACGCACTGAAGGCACCGAAGGCGACCTTCCGGTCAGTGGAAGGAAGCATGGCGAGCCGGTGGGCGCGCCCGTGATGCTGAGAGCCGGACAACGAGGTTGGGAGGACGCGTGGCACGGACGCAGGTCGGAATCGTCGGTGCGGGACCGGCGGGATTGCTGCTGTCGTACCTGTTGCACGCCGAGGGCATCGACGCGGTCGTGATCGAGGCGCGCAGCCGTGAATACGTCGAACGGCGAGTGCGTGCCGGGGTGTGCGAACACCCCACCGTGGAGTTGTTGCGGGAGATCGGGGTCGGGGCCCGATTGGACGCGGAGGGCCTGCCGCACCACGGGTTCTCCCTGCGCTTCGACGGCGAGGACCACCGCATCGCGCTGACCGAGCTGACCGGCAAGGCGATCACCGTGTACGGCCAGCAGGAGATCGTCAAGGACCTGATCGCGGCACACGAGGCGAAGGGGTATCCGGTCGAATTCGAGGTGTCGGACGTGGCCCTGCACGATCTGGACACCGAGGATCCGCGCGTCACCTACCGGGATTCGGCGGGGAACCGGCGCGAACTGGTGTGCGACGTCGTCGCGGGCTGTGACGGTTTCCACGGGATCAGCCGGCCGTCCATCCCCGCCGGGGCGATCAGGACCTTCGAACGGGAGTACCCGTTCGCCTGGCTGGGGGTGCTCGCCCGCACCGCGCCCTCCCACGAGGAGTTGATCTACGCCTACCACGAGCGCGGATTCGCCCTCCACAGCATGCGCTCGCCCGAGATCACCCGGCTGTACCTGCAGGTGCCGCACGACGAGAAGATCGATGCCTGGCCGGACGAGGAGATCTGGTCGGAGCTCGCGTTGCGCCTGGAAACCGGCGACGAACGTTTCTCGCTGCGGGAAGGCCCGATTCTGGACAAGGGCATCACGCCGATGCGCAGTTTCGTCACGGAGCCGATGCGGTACGGGCGGTTGTTCCTCGCCGGGGACGCCGCCCACATCGTGCCGCCGACCGGCGCCAAGGGGATGAACCTGGCCGTCGCCGATGTCACCGTGCTGTCCAGGGCGCTGGTGGAGCTGTTGCGGTACAACCGAAGCGGGCTCGCGGAGTCCTATTCGGACACCTGCCTGAAGCGGGTGTGGCGGGCCGAGCACTTCTCCTGGTACATGACCTCGATGCTGCACGTGGATCCGGCCGCGGACGACTTCGGCCGACGGTTGCAGCTGTCGCAACTGCGCTACACCGCGTCCTCGCGGGCGGCGGCCACCAGCCTCGCCGAGAACTACGTCGGCCTGCCCTTCGCCTGACTGGTCGTCAACCCGAGGTTGACGATTAGGGATCGTCAACCTAAGGTTGACGCATGGACATTCCCGTTCGACTCGACGACCTCATCGAAACCGTCAAGCGCCAGCATCCGGACGAACCACTCGAGCAGCTAGCCGACGCGGTGCTCGTCGCCGACCAGGTCGGCGAGGTGGCCGACCACCTGATCGGTCATTTCGTCGACCAGGCCCGGCGGTCGGGCGCATCCTGGACCGACATCGGCGCCAGCATGGGCGTTTCGAAACAGGCCGCGCAGAAACGCTTCGTACCCAAGGAGTTCTTCGCGACCGGCGGAGGGGAGATCACCTTCAACCGGTTCACCCAACGTGCCCGGCACGTGCTCACCCAGGCCGAGCGGTCCGCCCGGGGGGTGGGCAACGACCAGATCGACACCGAGCACATCCTGCTCGGCCTGGTCGGCGAGCGGGAGGGGCTGGCGGCCAAGGCACTGGAGAAGCTGGGGGTCACCCCCTCGGAGCTCGGTGAGCGGATCACCGCCGCGCTGCCGCCCGCCGTGGAGCGGGTTCCGGAGCGGATCCCGTTCACCGGC
>NZ_VJWX01000107.1 GCF_007713715.1 Amycolatopsis rhizosphaerae | reverse complement strand
CTCTAGGGGGGTGGTCTGACAGTTCGGGGTGGGACTCGGGCCCGGCCGGTCCCGGGTGTCCACTGAGGACGGTGTAGGTCAGTTCGCGCGCAGCTCCTGTTCCAGGGTGGCGCACAGGATGTGTATCGCGACCAGATGTGCCTCCTGCACGGCGGCGGCGGTACCCGGCAGGCAGATCGCATCGTCGACCACGTTCGTGAGCGGGTTGGGGCCGGGGCCGGTCAGGGCCCAGACGGTGGCGCCGGCCCCGATCCCCGCCTCCGCGGCGAGGGTGAGGTTGCGGCTGCGGCCGTTGGCCGACAGCAGTACGACGATGTCGCGGGGGCGCGCGTGTGCGGTCACCTGACGCGCGAACACCTGCGCGTAGTCATGGCAGTACTCGTCACCGAGCGCCATCAGGCTCGAGGTGTCGGCGTGCAGTGCGATCGCAGAGAACGGGCGGCGCTCGTCGTGGTAGCGGCCCACCAGTTCGGCGGCGAGCTGCTGCGCTTCGGCGGCCGAACCGCCGTTACCGGCGGCGAGGACGCGGTTGCCCGCACGGAGCCGTTCGGCGAGCAGTCGCCCCCAACGGGTCAGCCGTGCGGTCTGCTGGCGCAACGCCTCCAGCGTGTCGTCCAAGGTGTTCAGGTGTGCGCTCGCCACATTCGGTATCGGTGTCCCGGTGGTGGCGCTCATGGCCGCTGAATGCCCGCTGGCAGACGGGCTAAACGCCGCTCGGTCCACGCCCGGCGGCACGAAAAGCGCTTGCCTGGCGGGGGAGTCCCGGGATCAGGACTTGACCAGCCGGGCGATGGCGTTGGAGGCCTCGCGCACCTTGATCTCGGCCTCGTGGCCACCGGCCTTGGCGGCGTCGACCACGCAGCTGGACAGGTGTTCGTCCAGCAGTTCGAGCGAGAACGACTGGAGTGCCTTGGTCGCGGCGGAGACCTGGGTCAGGATGTCGATGCAGTACTTGTCCTCTTCGACCATCCGCTGCAGGCCGCGGATCTGCCCTTCGATTCGGCGGAGGCGCTTGAGGTAGGCGTCCTTGTCCCCGCTGTAGCTAGCCATATCCATGCCCACCTTCGTGCTCGACTGAACCGCCATCATACCCGCTCCCCGTATGGTGAAGACAGCTTTCCCGTGCTCGGGTTGGGATCGGCGTCACGCAACCGGCCGCTCTCCCCTTACCGGTAAGGGGTATAGTCGGGTCATGACTGAGACCGTCTACACCGTCACCGGCATGACCTGCGAACACTGCGTCAAGTCGGTCACCGAAGAAGTCGGCAGGATCGAGGGCGTCGAGTCCGTCTCGGTCGACCTGCCGACCGGAGCCGTCACCGTGGTGAGCGCCGCGCCGCTCAGCGACGAGGCGATCCGCGCGGCCGTCGACGAGGCCGGTTACCAGGTCGCCTGATGGCCGCCACCGCGGAGCACGACCGGCTGGAACTCGCAATCGGCGGGATGACCTGTGCGTCCTGCGCGATGCGGATCGAGAGGAAGCTCAACAAGCTCGACGGTGTGACCGCCACGGTCAACTACGCCACCGAGAAGGCCGACGTGACCTTCCCTTCCGGCGTGGATCCGCACCGCCTGATCGAGGTGGTCGAGGCGGCCGGGTACACCGCCGCGCTTCCCGAACCCGCGAGTGAAGAAGCGGACGCGGACGAGGAAGCCACCCGTCCCCTGCGCCTCCGCCTGGTCGCCTCCGCGGCGTTGGCCGTCCCGGTCGTCGTGCTCGCGATGGTCCCCGCGCTGCAGTTCGACTACTGGCAGTGGGTCTCGCTGGCGCTGGCCACCCCGGTGGTGACCTGGGGCGCCTGGCCGTTCCACCGCGCCACCTGGGCGAACCTGCGGCACGGCAGCGCGACCATGGACACGCTGATCTCGGTCGGCACCCTGGCCGCCTACCTGTGGTCGCTCTGCGCGCTGCTGTTCGGCATGGCAGGCATGATCGGCATGCGCCACTCCTTCGAGTTCACCGTCCAGCGCGGCGACGGGCTGGCGAACGTGTACTTCGAGGTGGCCGCCGGGGTGACCACCTTCCTGCTGGCGGGACGGTACTTCGAGGCCCGGTCGAAGCGCCGGGCGGGCGCGGCGCTCCGTGCGCTGCTGGAACTCGGTGCCAAGGACGTCGCGGTGCTGCGGGACGGGGTGGAGACCCGCATTCCGGCTTCCCTGCTGAGGGTGGGCGACCGGTTCGTGGTCCGGCCCGGGGAGAAGATCGCCACCGACGGCGTGCTCGAAGAGGGCACTTCCGCGGTGGACGCCGGCCTGCTGACCGGCGAATCGGTGCCGGTCGAGGTCGGCCCCGGCGACCCGGTCGTCGGGGCCACGGTGAACGCGGGCGGCAGGCTCGTGGTGCGGGCCACCCGCGTGGGCGCGGACACCCAGCTCGCGCAGATGGCGCGGCTGGTCGAGGCGGCGCAGACCGGGAAGGCCCGCGTCCAGCGGCTGGCCGACCGGGTGGCGAGCGTGTTCGTGCCGGTCGTGCTGGTGCTGGCGCTGGGCACACTGGTCGCCTGGCTGACCACGGGAAACGCGCCCTCCGCGGCGTTCACCGCGGCCGTGGCCGTGCTGATCATCGCCTGCCCGTGCGCGCTGGGACTGGCCACGCCGACCGCGCTGCTGGTCGGCACCGGGCGCGGCGCACAGCTCGGCATCCTGATCAGGGGACCGGAGGCGCTCGAATCCACCAGCGGCATCGACACGATCGTGCTGGACAAGACCGGCACCGTCACCACCGGGCGGATGGCGCTCACCGGAGTGCACCCGGCCGAGGGGGTCGACCGCGAAGAGGTGCTGCGGGTCGCGGGCAGCCTGGAACACGCCTCCGAACACCCGATCGCGAGGGCGATCGCCGCGGCCGCGCCCGAGCGAGCCGACGTGGAAGGCTTCACCAACGTCGAAGGGCTCGGCGTGCAGGGCGTGGTCGGCGGGCTCGCGGCCGTCGTCGGGCGCCCGGCGCTGCTCGAACAGTGGGGCCTGCACCTGCCGGAGCCGCTGGCCGAGGCGAAGGCGGCCGCCGAAGAGCGCGGGGAGACGGCGGTCGCGGTCGGCTGGGACGGCCGGGTGCGAGCCGTGCTGACCGTGGCGGACACGGTCAAACCGACCTCCGCGGAAGCCGTTGCCCGTCTCACCGGGCTGGGACTGCGTCCGGTGCTGCTCACCGGCGACAACCCGGCGGTGGCCCGCACGGTCGGGGCCGAGGTCGGGATCGCCGAGGTGATCGCCGAAGTGCTGCCGTCGGACAAGGTGGACGTGGTCAAGCGGCTGCAGGACGAGGGCCACCGGGTGGCCATGGTGGGCGACGGGGTGAACGACGCGGCCGCGCTGGCGCAGGCGGACCTCGGCCTGGCCATGGGTACCGGCGCCGACGTGGCGATCGAGGCCGGGGACCTGACCCTGGTCCGGGGCGATCTCCGGGTCGCCGCCGACGCGATCCGGCTTTCCCGGCGCACCCTGCGCACGATCAAGGGAAACCTGTTCTGGGCGTTCGCCTACAACGTGGCGGCGCTGCCGCTGGCGGCCTTCGGCCTGCTCAACCCGATGATCGCGGGCGCGGCGATGGCGCTGAGCTCGGTGTTCGTGGTCAGCAACTCCCTGCGACTGCGCACCTTCCACTGACACCACCGTTCAGCTGTGGTGCTGGTGGTGCGGTTCGGGCCGGTCCTCGGCGGCGGGGCCGCCGCCCATCATCCCGAGCATCGGCGCACCGCCGGTGCGGAAGAAGCGGATCAGCAGCACGGCGGTGAGCGCCAGGAAGGCGATGTTGAGCCAGGTCGTGTAGTTCCACGAGATGCCGGCCTCCAGCACCGTCGCCGACCGCACCTTCGGGGTCAGGCCGCTCACGCCGAACAGCAACTCGACGAGGTAACCGGCCCCCACCATGGCGAGGAAGAAGGTGCCGAAAACGGTCAGCGCCATCCGGGTGCCGTAGTACTTCCGGTAGATGTTGAGGATCGGCAGGATCAGCAGGTCGGCGAAGATGAACGCGACCACGCCCCCGAAACTGATCCCGCCGTTCCACAGCACCGCGGCCAGCGGGACGTTGCCGATCGAGCAGACGAAGCTCAGGATCGCGACCACGGGCCCGACCACGGGGCCCCACAGGGCCGAGCCCAGTGGGTGGTCGGTCAGGAAGAACACGCGCCAGAACGAATCCGGCACCCAGGCGCCGATCGCGCCCGCGATGAGCAGGCCGAGCACCAGGT
The DNA here is from genome assembly GCF_007713715.1 of Amycolatopsis rhizosphaerae. Taxonomy (GTDB): domain Bacteria; phylum Actinomycetota; class Actinomycetes; order Mycobacteriales; family Pseudonocardiaceae; genus Amycolatopsis_E; species Amycolatopsis_E rhizosphaerae. Next base: position 12,253 of record NZ_VJWX01000107.1, on the reverse strand, counting down.
CGCGCAGGATCGCGGCCCATTCCATGACGAACACGTGCGAGACCGACGTGAACCCCTCGGCCGAACCCAGCCGCCGCCAGAACGATCCCTCGCGCCGGATGGACATGTCCATCGCGGCGTGCCCCTCCATCGAGCCGGCCAGTCCGCGGTCCGCCTGCTCGCGGGCGGCGCGCAGCAGGCGATCCCGGACGAAGAGCCGGAACAGCAGCGCGACCAGGACGATCATCAGGGGCCCGCCGACGAACTCGGCGGCGGTGAACTGCCAGCCCATCAGCAGGGCCATCAGGATGCCGAGTTCGACGACCAGGTTCGTGGACCCGATTTCGAAGGCCATCGCGGCGGTGAAGTTCGCGCCCTTGCGGAACAGGGACCGCGCCAGCGCCACCGCCGCGTACGAGCAGGACGAAGAGGCCGCGCCGAGTCCCGCCGCCACCGCGAGGGTGCGGGGCCGGTCGTCGCCGAGCAGTCGCACCACCGTGGATTTGTGCACCACGGCCTGGACCACCGCGGACAGCGCGAAGCCGAGGATCAGTGCCCAGAGGATTTCCCAGGTCATCGATCCGGCCAGCGCCAGTGCCCTGCCGATCGCGTGCAGCACAGCCACCTCCCTATACCCGCCTCGGGTATTCCCGTGGCGGTCCGGCGCTAACCCCTCGCGGACGGATGGGGTAGAAGAAGACGTGACCGATGGACCACTTGCCGGGCTGCTGATCGCCGATTTCAGCCGGGTGCTCGCCGCGCCGTACGCGACCATGCTGCTCGCCGACCTCGGTGCCGAGGTGATCAAGGTCGAGCGACCCGGCACCGGCGACGACACCCGGGCCTGGGGGCCGCCGCACGTGGCAGGAGAGGCGGTCTACTACCTGTCGGTGAACCGGAACAAGCGTTCCATCGCGCTCGATCTCACCGATCCGGCCGGGCTCGCCGCGGCGCGGGAGCTCGCCCTGCGGGCCGATGTGCTGGTGGAGAACTTCCGTCCGGGCCTGATGGCCCGCTACGGCCTCGACCACGGCAGCCTGAAGGACGCGAATCCCGGGCTGGTCTACTGCTCGATCTCCGGTTTCGGTAGCGGCGCCGGCGCCGCGCTCCCCGGCTATGACCTGCTGGTGCAGGCGGTCGGCGGGTTGATGAGCGTCACCGGGCCCGGCCCGGGGGAGCCGACCAAGGCGGGCGTGGCGCTGGTGGACGTTCTTACCGGGCTGCACGCGGCCATCGGCATCCTGTCCGCGCTGCGGCACCGCGACGCCACCGGGGACGGGCAGCTGATCGAGGTCAACCTGCTGGGCACGCTGCTGTCGAGCATGGTCAACCAGAGCGCGAACTACCTGATGGCCGGGGTGGTGCCGGGGATCATGGGCAACCGCCATCCCTCCATCGCGCCGTACGAGGTCTTCCCGGCGGCGGACCGGCCGATCGTGCTCGCGGTGGGCAACGACCGGCAGTTCGCCGCACTGGCCGAAGCCGTCGGCAGTCCCGGGCTCGCCACCGATCCGCGTTTCCGCACCAACACCGACCGGGTGGCGCACGTCGACGAACTCGCCTCGCTGCTGGGCGAAAAACTGCGGGCTCGCGGTGCCGACGACTGGTTCGAGCTGCTCACCCCACTAGGCGTGCCCTGTGGGCCGGTCAACACCCTGGCCGAGGCGTTCGGCCTGGCCGAACGCCTCGGCCTCGAACCCCGCGTCCCCGGCGACACGGTGCGCAATCCGATCGGCCTGTCCGCGACGCCGCCCACCTACCGCCGTCCCGCCCCGCACCTCGGCGAGCACACCGGCGAGATCCTGACCAGCCTGCTCGGCCTGAGCGAGCGCGAGGTCTCCCGCCTGCGCTCGCACGGGATCGTCGGCGCCTGAACGAAAGGAAGAACGTGTACGAACTCGACCCCGAGGAACGGGCCATTGTGGACACCGTGCGCGACTTCGTCGACCGCGAGGTGCGTCCCGTGGCCCGGGAACTGGAACACGAGAACCGGTACCCGGAACAGCTCATCGAGCAGATGAAACGGCTGGGGATCTACGGGCTGGCGATCCCGGAGCCCTACGGTGACGTCCGGGTTTCGACGCCCTGCTACGCGATGGTCACCGAGGAACTCGCGAGGGGCTGGATGAGCCTGGCGGGCGCGATGGGCGGGCACACCGTGGTCGCCAAGCTGCTGCTCGACCACGGGACCGAAGAGCAGAAGGCGCGCTACCTGCCGAGGATGGCCACCGGTGAGCTGCGGGCGACGATGGCGCTCACCGAGCCGGGCGGCGGGTCGGATCTGCAGGCCCTGCGCACCCAGGCCCGGCGCGACGGCGACGAGTACGTGATCAACGGCAGCAAGACGTGGATCACCAACGCACGCCGTTCGGGCCTGGTCGCGCTGCTGTGCCGCACCGATCCCCAGGCCCGTCCGGCGCACACCGGGATCAGCGTGCTGCTCGTGGAGAAGGTGCCCGGCTTCACCGTCTCCAAGGACCTGCCCAAGCTCGGGTACAAGGGAGTGGAAAGCTGCGAACTGTCCTTTGAGGACTGCCGCGTGCCCGCGGACGCGGTGCTCGGCGGGGTCGAGGGCAAGGGGTTCGCGCAGATGATGCGCGGGCTGGAGATCGGGCGGATCCAGGTGGCCGCGCGGGCCACCGGCGTCGGCCGGGCCGCACTGGACGACGCGTTGCGCTACGCGCAGGAGCGGGAATCCTTCGGCAAACCGATCTGGCAGCACCAGTCCGTCGGCAACCACCTGGCCACGATGGCGACGAAACTGACCGCGGCCCGGCAACTGCTGCTGCACGCGGCCCGCCGGTACGACTCGGGGGAGCGTGCCGATCTCGAGGCAGGCATGGCGAAGCTGTTCTGCTCGGAAACGGCGATGGAGATCGCCCTCGACGCGATCAGGGTGCACGGCGGTTACGGCTACTCGACCGAGTTCGACGTGGAGCGCTACTTCCGGGACGCCCCGCTGATGATCGTGGGCGAGGGCACGAACGAGATCCAGCAAACCGTCATCGCACGCCAGCTGATCGCCCGCGGCGGCCTCTGAGCCCCGGCGCCGGGCGCTGCCGTGGGGGCCCCTCAGGGCCGCTCCGGCCAGGGACCCGGCAAAGTCGGCCGTTCCAGCCCGAGTCCCACGCTCCGGCGCCTGTGTCCCACCTTCCGGCGCTTGTGTCCCACTCTCGGGAACGTGAGTTCCACCCTCGGTCAGAGTCCGGTGTCGGCAGCGTGAGCTCGAGCCGAGCCCGGGGCTCGCGGTCAAGGCAGCAGGCCGTGGCGGCGGGCGGCGACGACGGCTTCCAGCCGCGTGTGGCAGCGCAGCTTGCGCATCGCGCTGCGCAGGTAGCTTTTCACCGTCTCGCCGCCCAGGCCAAGGTCGGCGGCGATCTGGGCGTTCGTCCAGCCGAGTGCCACGCAGGTGAGCACGTCCAGTTCCCGTTCGGACAGTCGCGGGGCGCCGTCGCCGGGTGGGGCGGCGAGGCGGTCGGCGAGGGCGCGCAGGCGCTCGTCGCCGGTCTGCCTGCTCAGGACCCGCAGTTCGGCGTAGGTCTGCCGGACCCGCTCCCATTGTGAGGTCCCGGGGATGCTGACGCGCTCCGCCCGCGTCTCCTGTTCGAGCTGGGCCATCCGCCGTGCCAGCTCGTCCTCCACCGCGAACCGCTGTTCCAGATCCCTCGCGGCGTCCACAAAGGACTGCAGAATCCGCTCGCCGAGCGGTTCGGCGCTGCGCGTCGACCCGTAGAGCACGGCGCGTGCGGTCCGGCCGACGACGACCGGGGCCGCGACCATCGCGCGCAGGCCCTCGGCGGTGATGTACCGGTCGTAGTCGTGGCTGATCCCGGGGGAGCGGACGTAGTCGTGCAGGATCATCGGCCGCCGCAGGGACACGACCCGGCCGCCCAGCCCGAGACCCGGACCGAGCACCACCCCGCGCAGCGCGCCCCGGTTGCTCCCGGCGAACTCGCTCAACCGGACCCGTGCCGTGCCGTGCACACCGCCGCCGAAGGCGAGCGGCAGCCCGGTGACCTTCTGAAGGCGGTCGAGGGTCCGCTGGATGTGTGTCTGGTCGTTCACGCTGCGCTCCTCGGGTCGCCACCCCCGTCCGGGGGTAGCCGGGCCGTCCTTGGCCCGGGACCATCCCGCATAACGCTACGTCTCAACACCAGCGTCACGTACAAGGAGCCTCGATGACGAGTCCGCAACGCCACGCCGCCGATCTGCTGTCCCGCTTCACCAGGCCCGACGCCTGCGTGGCCCGGGTGCTGTGCGACGACCACCCGGACGGCGCCGTCGCCTTCACCGTGATCGAGCCGGACCTGTCCAGCCACGACCTGACCTATGGTGAGCTGCGCGAACGCTCCGCCCGGTGCGCCGCGGGGCTGGCCGCGCTGGGCGTGGGCCCCGGCGACCGGGTGGCGACGCTGATGGCGAAGTCCGAGGAGCTGGTGATCGCGGTGCTGGCGATCTGGCGTCTCGGCGCGGTGCAGGTGCCGCTGTTCACCGCGTTCGCGCCGCCCGCGATCGCCATCCGCGTCGGCGGCAACGGCACGAAGGTGGTGATCAGCGACCCGGGCCAGCGGGCCAAACTCGACGAGATCCCCGGCGGTGACCGCCGGATCGTGGTCGTGGGCCCGGCGAGCGGGGACGACATCGCCTTCGCCGACCTGCTCGAGGCCGAACCGCTGGCGGAGCCGGTCGCGGTCGGCGGCGAGGGCATCATCGTCGAGTTGTTCACCTCGGGCACCACCGGCACCCCCAAGGGCGTGCCGATCCCGCTGAAGGCGATCGCGTCGATGCGGATGTACCAGGAGTACGGGCTCGATCACAGCGAGTCCGACGTGTTCTGGAACGCCGCCGACCCCGGCTGGGCGTACGGCCTCTACTACGCGTTGATCGGCCCGCTCGCGCTCGGGCGCCGCAGCCTGCTGCTGCACTCGGGGTTCTCGCCCGAACTGACGTTCTCGGTGCTGGAAACCTTCGGGGTCACCAACTTCACCGCGGGCCCCACCGTCTACCGCGCACTGCGCAACGCGGACCTGCCGGTGCCGGACGGCCTGAAGCTGCGGCACTGCTCGTCCGCGGGCGAGCCGCTGAACCCGGACGTGATCGCCTGGGCGGAGAAGGTCTTCGGGGTGCCGATCCTGGACCACTACGGCCAGACCGAACTCGGCATGGTGGTCGCCAACGGCTGGCACCCGGAGATCAAGGGCGAACTCAAGCCGGGGTCGATGGGCCGGGCGCTGCCGGGATGGACCGTCGAGGTGCTGCACGCCGACCGTGACGAGGCCGCCCCGGCGGGGCAACAGGGCCGCGTGGCGGTGGATCTCGCCGCGAGCGCGCTCATGTGGTTCACCGGCTACCGGGACGCGCCGGACCGCACGGCCGAGCGGTTCAGCGAAGACGGGCGCTGGTACCTCACCGGGGACGCGGCGACCAAGGACGAAGACGGCTACATCTTCTTCGCCTCGCGGGACGACGACGTGATCCTCATGGCCGGTTACCGGATCGGGCCGTTCGAGGTGGAAAGCGTGCTGCTGGAGCACGACGCCGTCGCCGAGGCCGCGGTGGTCGGCCTGCCCGACGAGCTGCGGGGCGAGGTGGTCGCCGCGTTCGTGGTGCTGCGCGGTGACGCCGAGCGTGGCGACGACCTCGTGACCGAGTTGCAGCAACTGGTCAAGACCCGCTATGCCGCCCACGCCTACCCACGGCAGATCCACTTCGTGCCGGAACTGCCCAGGACCCCGAGCGGCAAGATTCAGCGGTTCCTCCTCCGGAAGGGCTGAGCGCCCCTGCGGTGGCCGTGAAGGGTCCCTTCACAGTCGATAAACGCGCTTCCCTTATAGGTACCTACGATGGGGGTATGAACACGACAGCGACCGGCGTCCTCTGGCGCGAGTACCTGCGGGTGAGCTACGACCGGAGCGGGCACCTCAAGAGCAACGGTGAGCAGCACTCCGAGCACGTAGAGTGGGTTACTCGCCGTGGTGATCGACTGCACCCCAAGCCGTATCAGGACAGCGTCTCGGCATCGAAGTACGGCACCAAAAGCCGTGACGACTTCACTCGCTTGGTTGCCGATATCGAAAGCGGAAGGTTCAAGGCGGACGGCTTGCTGTTGTGGGAGAGTTCGCGCGGAAGCCGCAAGGTCAGCGAGTGGGCGAGTTTGATCGAAGCCTGCGAGGAGCGGAATATCCTCATCGGGGTGATGAGTGACGGCCGAGTCTTCGATCCGGCTAATGGCCGAGACGTGCGGGACCTCCTCGATGACGCCAACGATGCGCAGTATGAGTCATACAAGATCAGCAAGCGAATACGTCGGGACAGAAAGGCATCCGTGGTTCAAGGTCGCCCACATAGCGCACCGCCTTACGGGTACCGCCCGGCGTACGACGGCAAAACGCGGAAGCCCGTCGAGCCGTGGTGGACGGTTGTGGACGAGGAAGCCGCGATCGTTAAAGAGTCAGTGAAACGGTTCCTCGCGGGTGAACCGATAGAGGCAGTGGCGCGGGACTTGACTGAGCGTGGAGTGGCCGACCAGAACGGGAAACCGTTTAGTGCGCAACGTCTGCGCTATCTGATCCGCAACCCGGCGTACGCAAGCCTGCGCTACTACGGGGGAAAGGACGAAGAGCTTCGCGCGAGATCGGAACGCGAAGGCGGAATCCCCGGTGGCTGGCCTGCGATCATCTCGACTGCTGACCACTACCGCGTCATGGAAATCGTGAATAGGCGCAAGACTGTCGATCGCAACATCCGCAACCCGAAATCGGGTCAAGGTCGGAGGGCTTACCTGTTGACAGGCATCGCCCACTGTGGAGTGTGCGGGGCACCGTTGTCAGGCAAGAAACGGCGCAAGGACACGGAAGACAGCGCCTACGTTTGCTTGAAAGGGTGTGTTCGTATGCCGGTGGAGGACCTCGACGAGTTCGCCGAGCAAACGATCTTCGAGTTCATTCGCGCAAAAGAGAACGCACATTTTCTGTCACAGAAGGACGACGAGAGCAACGACGAGGTGCGCGAGTTGACTCAGCAGATCTCGAAGCTTCGGCATCGGCAAGCCGAACTGTCGAGCCTGCTCGCCGATGTCGATTCGCCGATGTCTCCTACCGAGATCGCCCAAGCGGTGAAGGTGATCAAGGGCCGGGTGACCCAACTTGAACGACGCAAGGCTGAGTTGTCGTCGCCCGGCCGTTTGGCTTCGATCTTGGGACCGTCGCTCACCGATACGCGGCGGGCGTGGGGCAAGCTGACCCTTCCTCAGCGGCGCGAAGCGGCACGGTTGTTGCTGAGCGAGGACATGCTTGGTCTTCTGGTCGTGTTCAAGAAGACGACTCCACGGAACATGAAGTGCCCTGCGCACCTGCGGGTCGGCTTCCGCCGCTCAGACGGGCTCACGACGGCCGAACAGGTAGCGCCGGTGCAGTCGGCGCCGTAGCTGTCGAGCGGTCGCCAGGGGCCGACACAACGCCAGTCCTCAGACCGGGCATCCGATCACACCGGGTGTCCGGTCTTTTGCTGTCCGCGCCTCGATGACGAGACGTCCGCCACAGTTGCTACCGGCTGCCTGCATCCACAGTGGACAGATGCTCCACTGGATCTAGGAGGGCACGTCGAAGCGCACTCGAAAGTCGAGCTTGCCGCTGAATAGGGCGTGGCGTCTCACATGACGAATAGCGTTTTGAGTAAGGCGCATTCTGCGCGCGGTCGATTGGCCGCCGCCAAGCGTCACCACCCACATGCCGATCACTCCGAATTGGAGAACGCATACAGCGCGGAAGCTTTGATCGCCGAAGCCCTGCGCAGGGCACCGAAGCTGAACGAGGAGCAGGCCGAACGGTTGCGTCGCATTCTCGGCATCTAGCTTCGCGAGAGTCCATTTCAGACACTGGCTTTCCCGTTCATCCTTCAGCGATTCGCTCTTGATTCGCTGAGTCAAATTTGCTCCGTTGAGGTCCAATCCCTCGCGGACGCGGCAGCCTTCCTAGACACGCGGCTTGTCCAGAAGTGAAACAGGCAGAGGGCTGATGCGTGGGCGCGGCCACGCCAAGGCACGTCCGCCGGATGCTCTGCTGCGATGATCCCTCGACGTGAGGAGGAGCGCGAGTCGTTCGGTGGCACCGCGAAGCAAACGGCGTAGATCAATCAGCGATGTGCTATCAGCGTTCGTGAACCCGAGATCGGTTGCGTGGCCGTATTTCGGTGATTCTATTTCGATGACTGAGCACCCGCATGAGAAAGCCCCCGGCTGAAAGCTGACCAGGCTTACCGGGGGCTGTTCTCGCTCAACAACTCAAAACAGAAGGGAGTGATCCACTGTGGACTATCCTACCACGGTAGCCGACTTCGATAAGGTCAGGCCGGATCACGGGGTTCCCGCAGGTCACGGCGCAGGCTCTGACGTAGATATGGTCAGAGCAACCCTCCACTTTGGTCCCAGTCTTGCGGCCGGTCGTGCGTACGAGCACCAAGCGCCTGCGCTGCTCGACATGGTCGCAGGGACGATCACGGCGCGCTGCCCGTGCTGCGACCGCTGGCATGTTGCCGACGCATGGCACCGGGGAAGTTCGATCGTGGGCCAGTTGGCAGCCTGCGCCGCCACATACGGCGACGTCGCACCGGAAGTCGTGGTGATCGTGATCCGCGAGCGCGGGTCCTGGTGGCTCGCGGACGGCACGGAGAACGGGCACAGGATCTCGGAGCGCGCGGCATGAACGATCACCACAGCGGGTCCGAGCTTGCCGACGTCGTACCGGCGTTGAGGGTCAGCAGCAAGCGGACGTTCCGCTACGGCGTCGAGAGGGCGGCCGATGTAGCAATCGAGCGCAGTCAGGTCGCCGTATTCGTCGGTGCGGTTCATGAGTACGTCGTGGTGTGTGCGGGTGATTGCTGCATCAAAAGACGCGGTGCCGTGATCGTCGTTCCGGATGTGGCGATGGTCGAAGCACATGCGAACGGACTGCGCGCGATTGCGACAACGTGGCAATTGCAGCGTGACGACGGACGCGAGGCATACCTGTTCCGCTTGGTCAAAGGTGTCACCGCAAGGGAGAAGGCGCGGTGACCGGCGACGATATCGAGATCTACCGCACCCACATCCTTGGCGATCGGTCCGGGTGGCTGGCTGTCGCGTATGGCATCGACTACGACCCGACCACGCGCAGGCATCGCGAGTGGTTCGACAAGCAGTACAACTATCCGGATCAATGGCCGGACTACGTCCACGACGTGGGGCAGTTCCTCGATAGCGGCACGCGGGCTGACTGCTACATCGCTCCCGCCATCAGGTTCACGAAGGACCGGCGCAAGGGATCGGCTCTGCTGCCGCACACCCTGTGGGTGGACCTCGACCAGGAACCGGCGGACGCGACGCTGTGGGCCGCCCTGGAGCCGCTTATCGTGCGGTCCGGTACATCCGGGCATCAGCACGGTTACGTGCCGCTGAGCGAGCCTGTGGACCTCGGGACGCATGCCCGCCTGAACAAGACCCTCGCGGAGAGGCTGGGCGGCGACGCCAAGTGGAGCGATGAAAGCCTGCTTCGGCTGCCCGGCACCCTGAACCACAAGACGGAACCCCCGATGCCGGTCATGATCGCGCGGGTGGGGCCGAAGGTGTGGCCGGTCGACGAGTTGGCCGCGCTCCTCGGGGTAGACCTGCGGGCCGTCGCACCGGGTGCCCACACCGTGCCCGCCGAACAGGTCGTGATCACGGCGGAGGTTCCGCCGAACCCGTTGCCGTTCATCGTCTCGTGGGCGATCGATCATCCGATGCTGAAGCCGGACGGTGGTATCGAGCGCAGCGGATCGACGTTCAAGGTTCTCGCGGCGTGCAAAAAGTCGGGATTGTCGATCGGGCAAGCGTGGTCCGTGGTGTCGAGCTACGAACACGCACGCGAGAAAGAGTCCAGGCAGCCCGGTTGGCTCGCGAGGGACTTCGTTCGCATCTGGGCCAAGGCAGACAATCCACCAACGACACCCGGTCAAGCGTTGATCATGGGAGGTACACCAACGAACGGATACGTCGGGCCGAACGGTCCCCTGTGGACACCTCCCGCGATGATGGGTGGGCCGTTCGTTCTCGGCGCGCCGATGCAACCGGCCGCCTTGCCGGATTGCGACGACGAAGCGACCGAGCTAGACGACTTCCTTGCAACTCAGGATGAGGATTACGACTGGCTTGTACCTAACCTCATCGAACGGGGCGACCGAATCATCGTCACCGGCGAGGAAGGGAAGGGGAAGTCAACGCTCATGCGGCAGGTCGCTATGCGCCTGTCGTCAGGCAAACACCCGTTTCTTGACGTCAAGATCAACCCTATTCGAGTGTTGTATGTTGATCTGGAGAACTCCGAAAGGCAGACCAGGCGCAAGCTTGCGAGTCTTCGCGAACTAGCAGGGAACGAATATCAGCGCGGAAACCTACACATCAAATGCCGACCAGCGGGTGTAGACCTCGTTAACGCGCAGGATGCCGAATGGCTACGATTCACCGTCGAAAAGTGCCAGCCGGACGTATTGATCATTGGCCCTCACTACAAGATGCACGACGCGGATGCGGCAGACGAGAAGTCGGCGCGGGCAGTAACGCGTGTCCTCGACAGGCTCCGCACGGACAGCGGATTTGCCTTACTGATCGAGGCGCACGCACCGCACGTGGTCAACGGTGAGCACGTCATCAAGCGCCCTTATGGTCCGCGACTTTGGATGCGATGGCCGGAGTTTGGAATGTACTTGTCGCCCACAGGGAAGCTCGAACACTGGCGAGGCCAACGAGATGAGCGCGAATGGCCGACGGCATTACGTCGCGGTGTCGGGATCATGGAATGGCCTTGGGTCGTTGCGGAAGCCAATACGAAGACATCGACAGCGACGAGCATCGACTATCCCGAGTTGTGGCAAAGAATTCGTGCTGAGTGTGAAAAGGTCGGAGCGCAACTGAGTTACCGTGATCTGGCGACATCGCTGAACGTGAACTACTCGGCCATCCAACGCTGCGTGGCCCAGAATCGCGACCACTGGCAAGCCATCGGAGATGCCGCGCAGGGCAGACTCGCGTAGGCGCCGATTCAATGATTCTGCTGATTCACGCCGCTGAATCAGCACCCTGAATCACCCCCTGACCTGCGGGTACTCGGCAACTCAAGATCATGAATCAGAAGTTGATCACTCTCGGCCGTGAATCACCCACGCTGACCTGCGCTGATTCACGATTCAAGATCACCCCTACTACGTAGGTGGCTCTCGTGAATCAGCCACCCGCACGGAGGCCCGGCGACACGGCACGGCCAAGCACTCGGGCAGCTAGCGGAGCATGTGGGAACACGAGACACGGGCGGCAGATCCCGGTCAGGAATCCAAGGAAGGGGGACGGGTTGTCGGATGCTCGAATGCGACGAGTCGTGACGCTGCGCGAACAGTTGCGCGGGACGCTTCACGAGATCATCGATCCGGAGATCGTGCAGAGACTCGACGACAACGGCGATGTTGTGGGCTACTCGCGTCTGCCGTCCCTGCTCGATCGACTCGAAGGATCGATTCGCGACAAGCTGTCGAAACTTCCGGGTGGCACAAGCGGATTCAAGGCGAAGCTTCCGATTCACGTCGAAGCGTTCGACTTGTACCGCGACGTTCGGGAAGCGTGGGGTTCGGCGCCACGCGCCGCACTGCGGGCACTGATGAACGAGTGTCCTGAATGGACAGACGATGAGTTCATCGCGAACCAACTCGCTGAGGCTCGCGCGTTGCGAGACTCGATCCGGAGTGTGCTTGAACCGTCGAAGCGCATCCACCTTCGCGACGGTCACGGTCGGGCAGCGGAATGCCCGATGTGCCACGCGCGGATGATCGGCCGGACCGATGCGAGCGGCGAACGTGTCCAGACCCCCGCGCTCGTTGTGGACATGGCGGCTGGCTGCGTCTGCCTCGCCTGCGGTGAGACGTGGGCGCCTGAGCGGTTCGAGGAGCTGGCCGCAGCGATCGATGGGTCGACCACACAGGGCGAGACCGGAGAGCCGTCGTCCGGGGCACTGAGCGCGTCTCTCGCAGGCGCTGGCGGCTCGCCGGGCTGGAGGCTGCCAGGGACTGACGGTTAGCGCGGCAGCGGTCGCCTCAGGCTGTGTCCCTGCCTGCGTTATCCGGCGGCCGGTGCGTCGCTTGCCGTCTGCCTGCCGGTTCGGTGGTCGCGTGTGGCGTGTGGTGCCCAACACGAGGCACGAGCGGCACGGGGCACGGGGCACGGGGCACGGGGCGAGCGGCAGGGACGGCGCGCAACGGGTGTCCATCGCCC
>NZ_VJWX01000106.1 GCF_007713715.1 Amycolatopsis rhizosphaerae | reverse complement strand
TCGCTCGACGACTGCGCAGCAACGGCGAGGAACGCACCCTCGACGAGCTACGGGCGGACGTGTTCTCCGATCTGTGCCTGGGCGTGGCCTGCGAGGTGGAGCCGCCGCGGGCGGAAGTGTTCGTATATCTGGATTTCCTGACCTGGACCGGGCTACGCAACGAACCCGCCGAACTCGCCGGACACGGCCCCATCCCCGGAGCGTTGGCCCGCCAGATCGCCCAGAACGCCACCATCCGGCGGGTCATCACCGACCCGATGACCGGCACACCCATCGACGTTGGACGCCACCGCTACCGGCCACCCGCCGCCACCAAAGAACTGGTCCAGGTACGCGACCGAGAATGCCGCGTGCCCGGCTGTCACCGCCCAGTCCAGGCGTGCGACCTCGACCACGTCCAACCCTGGGCCCAAGGCGGCGACACCCACAGCACCAACCTCTGCGGCCTGTGCCGCAGAGACCATCGGTTGAAGGACGAACCCGGCTGGCACCACCGCATGACCGAAACCGGCGTTTTGGAGATCACCACCCCCGCCGGTCGCACCTACCGCAACGAGCCAGAACCCCTCACCACCGCCGCCTGAGCCGATTCGCGAGATCGAATTCCACGGCGAGTCGAGCAGAACCTGCCCTGGTTCGCCGTCGGCCTGGTGGCGAGTATCGGTTCCTTCGCCTTGGTCGGGTACCTGGCCGCGTTCACGTGCGCGACTGTCCGTGCCATCGTGGCACCCGGCCTCGGTCATTGCGGGAGAAGTCCAACAGCACGGGATCACTCCGTGCGCAAGCCCCGCATCAGAAGGTCGAGCATGCGCTGGGCCTGGTCGCGCTGACCGGGTTCGCGGCACACCAGGAACACGCCCAGCAGGCTGGCGACGACGTCCTCGGCGAGCACGTCGTCGCGCAGGGTGCCCGCCGCGGCACCGGCCTCCAGGATGGTGCGGACGGCGGCGCCCAGCTCCTGACGCGCGGCGGCCGCGGTGACGGTGCCGGACGCGATCATCGCGCGCAGGGTTTCCGCCATCTCGTGCTTGATCGCGATGTAGTCGCCGAAGCGATCCATCCAGCGTCGCAGCGCGACGTGCGGGGGGTGGTCGGCCAGCAGTTCGGCCGCGGCGTCGCACAGTCTGGTCCGCTCGGTGCGGTACACGGCCTCGACCAGCACCTCCCGGGTCGGGAAGTGCCGGTACAGCGTGCCGATGCCCACTCCCGCGGCTCGCGCGATCGCCTCCAGGGTCACGTTTTCCCCGGAGGTCGTGAACTCCTGGCGGGCTGCGGCGATGAGCCGTTGCCGGTTGCGCTGCGCGTCGGCACGGCCGGCCTTCGGTGCGCCGTTGACCACGGGCGGGCTCCTCCGATCCTGGTGGCCCGGACGATGCGGAGGAACCTCCGCTTCAGGCCGGTTTCGACTATGCCACCCGAGTCTTCACCAGGCCACCAGGCCGGACGCGCCGAGCCCCGGGCCGCCGCCGTCCTGGCGGATCAGGCGAGATCCGACGAGACGACCGCGGGAAGTTCCCGAAGGTAGTCGAGCAGGGGCTCGATCGCGTCCCCGGGAAGCAGGATGGTGCAGACCATGCTGCTTTCCCTGACCCCTTCGCGGATGTCGACGGACAACTCGTGCACGCTGTGGCCCCGCTGCGCCAGTGCGGCGACGAGGTTCGGGATCTCCTGGACGCCACCGACGAAGTAGGTGGTGATCCGGCGTCGCACGAGAAGCGACGAACGGGACGCGGGAATGTCCAGGGATGTGGTGATGGACATGGTAAATCTCCAGGGAGGGGAAAGCCGGTGGGAACCGGGCCAGGCCCCGAAAGAATGCCGCGTATCTCCGCGGTCGTCGGCACTGCGCGCCGGCAACCTGGATCAGCCGACGCGCCGGGTTACGACTCGCTTGGAGGTCATACGGCGCTGCACGGCGGCAGCTTACCACAGGATGTCGAGCGCCCTGCCGGTGTCGGCCGTGGCACACCAAGTCATGTCGTCGATCACGCAGCGCGTCAGCCGTTCAGGCACCATCGAGGCCGCTGTCTCGCGCGGAACCTACGGTGCCGTAAGTTCGAGCTCGGGGCCGACGAGAGGACGAACGTGACAACACCACTCAGCACCCGGCTACTTCTTGATCTCGAACCCGCGGTCGCCGCGAATCTCGACCGCCACCTCGAGGTGACCAAGGAATGGATGCCGCACGAGTACGTGCCGTGGAGCCGGGGCCGTGACTTCGGCGACCTGGGCGGCCAGGCGTGGGAACTCGGTCAGTCGAGCCTGTCACCCATCGCCAGGACCGCGCTGGAGGTCAATCTCCTCACCGAGGACAACCTGCCCAGCTATCACCGGGAGATCGAGCGCGCGTTCGGACGGGACGGCGCCTGGGGCACCTGGGTGCACCAGTGGACCGCCGAGGAAGGGCGGCACGCCATCTGCATTCGTGACTACCTGCTGGTCACCAGGGGAGTCGATCCCGACGAACTCGAGCGCGCCCGCATGCGGACCATGCAGACCGGCTTCGACACCGGCGACAAGCAGCCGCTCAACGTCTTCGCCTACGTGTCGTTCCAGGAACTGGCGACGCGGATTTCACACCGCAACACCGGCCGGTACACCCAGGACCCGGTCGCCGACAAACTGCTCGCCCGGGTCGCCGCGGACGAGAACCTGCACATGCTCTTCTACCGCAACCTGGTGACCGCGGCACTCGAGATCGAACCCAGCCAGACCCTCCGCGCCATCGCCGACGAGGTGATCGGGTTCCAGATGCCGGGCAGCATCATCCCCGGTTTCGCCCGCAAGGCCGCCTTGATCGCCAAGGCGGGCATCTACGAACTGCGGATCCACCACGACGACGTTGTGTGGCCCCTCTTGCGGCACTGGGGCGTGTTCGATCTCGAGGGTCTGGACGGTGTGGGCGAGAAGGCCCGCGAGGAACTGTCCGCCTTCCTCACCCGCCTCGACACCCAGGCCGCCCGCTTCGAGGAACGTCGCGCGCGTTCGGCGAACCGGCATGCCGTCACGCCGTGAGGGGGCCGGTGCTACTGCTGGGCGGGCGCGATCGATTCGTGTCGCGACCGGCCTGCTGAGGGGAGCGGCTGGCGGAACAGGTTCTCGTACGAGGGCCGGGAGAGGGGGCCATCGTGGTCCTGCGGCTGCTCGGTGGGGAGATGACTGAACAGTTCGTGTGCGAGGTTGTCACTGGCCTGGGCCATGTGAAGAGTCCTTTCGGAAGTGGCGAGCCACGAGCGCCGGGACGAAGCCGTAGTGGGCCGCCCTGGCGTGCGTCGCCGGCAGGGTTCCTGCTTCGTGTACGGCAGAGGCAGCACTGCGCGCACGCGGATGGCGTGCGACCTGACCTGTGAAGAAGAGCCGGCGAACCGTGGCCGGAGAGCCATGCCGACGTGATCGTCGGTGCTCGAATGGCTTCCGCTGCTTCCCACGATACACGGGTGAGCGCCCTTGGCGGGCATACCCTGGTGAGCATGGACTATCGCCCAGGCACCGCACCGACACCGACATTGAGCCGAGGGCTGGCCGGTTACCTGCGGGCGGTGGCCGCTGCCGTCGGGGTACCGCCCGAGGCGACCTCGTTCGAGGTCAGCGATACCGCGACCGCCTACCTGGGGTTGGCAAGGCGGTGGTCCGAACGTCCCGGTGACGATCTGATGCTGGTGTGGAGCGAGCGGCACGGGTGGATGGTCGCGGTGGAGACCGAGCCCGGGCAGGCACCGGTGGAGTTGGCCTACTTCCCGGGTGCGGAGGTGGTCCCGGCGCCGACGGCGGTGGCCGGGTTCGTCGCCGATGTCGTCACCGGGCGGCTGTCCGGCGCTTCCCCACCGGTCTTGCCCGCCCGCGCCGGGCGCCGGGAACTCGCCGCACGCCTCGCGCGGTACGCCTGACCGGTGGCCTGATCCGGCGGTGCCCGCCTCGCGCAGTCGCCCGGCGTCGCGGTTTTCCGCGGGCCGGGCGGTGCGCTTCATCGTGCGGTCTGGCGGTTGAACAGTTTCTTCGCCCACAGGTATCCACCGAGGGCGATGGCGGCGCACCAGCCGAGTGCGATGATTCCGTTGTCGCCGATCGGGGTGCCCATGAGCAGGCCGCGCAGGGTCTCGATGATCGGGGTGAAGGGCTGGTACTGGGCGAACCAGCGGAGCCCGGCGGGCATCGAGTCGGTGGGGACGAAGCCGCTGCCGAGGAACGGCAGGAGCATCAGGGGCATGGGCAGATTGCTCGCGGTTTCGACGCTCTTGCTGGCCTGGCCGAGGGCGACGGAAAGCCAGACGAGCGCGAAGGACACCGCCACGAGGAAACCGGCGGTGGCCAGCCAGGCGCCCGGGCTCGCGGTGGGGCGGAAGCCGACGAGCAGCGCCACGCCGGTCACCACCGCCAGGCCGATGATCGCCTGGATGACGCTGCCGAGGACGTGCCCGGTGAGCACGGAGACGCGTGCGATGGCCATGGTGCGGAACCGGGCGATGATGCCTTCGGTCATGTCCATCGCGACCGAAATCGCCGTTCCCTGGACGGTCGCGGTCACGGTCATCAGGATGATCGCCGGCGCGACGTAGTTGACGTACGCTTCGCGGCCGCCCGCCGGTCCGCCGAGGCCGTTGCCCAGGGTGCCGCCGAACACGAAGACGAACAGCAGCAGGAAGACGATCGGCATCCCGACGAGCATCACCGTCATCGACGGGTAGCGCAGCATGTGCTTGAGGTTGCGGCGCAACATGGTCGCCGAGTCGCGCAGGGCGTAGGTGGTGGTCATCGGGCGGTCACCTTTCGGTTCTCGGACTGGCCGGTGAGGGTGAGGAACACGTCGTCGAGATCAGGGGTGTGCACGGACAGTTCGCCCACCTCGATGGATTCGCGGTCGAGCCGGTCGAGAAGGGCCTTCAGCGTGCGGACGCTGCCGTCGCCGGGCACCCGCAGGGTCAGCGCGTCGGTGTCGGGCGTGGCCTGGCCGAACACTCGCGTGGCGGCTTCCAGGCCGGCGGGATGGGTGAACTGCAGGCGGATGTGGCCGCCGGGGACCTGGCGTTTGAGTTCGGCGGCGCTGCCCTCGGCGACCACGCGTCCGTGGTCGATGACCGCGATCCGGTCGGCGAGTTCGTCGGCCTCCTCCAGGTACTGCGTGGTCAGGAAGATCGTGACCCCGCCGGCGACGAGGTCGCGGACGATCCGCCACAGGCCGCGGCGGCTGCGGGGGTCCAGCCCGGTCGTCGGCTCGTCGAGGAAGATCACCCGCGGATCGCCCACGAGGGTCATGGCGAGGTCGAGCCTGCGCCGCATCCCACCGGAGTAGGTCGAGGCCGGTTTCCCGGCCGCCTCCGCCAGATCGAACCGGTCGAGAAGGTCCTTGGTGCGCCGACGGCGTTCGGCGCGGCCGAGGTGGTGCAGATCCGCCATGAGCGCGAGGTTTTCTTCGCCGGTGAACAGGTTGTCCACCGCGGAGAACTGCCCGGTCACGCCGATCGCGGCGCGGACCGCGTCGGGTTCGGTCACCAGGTCGTGGCCGTCGACGCGGGCGCTGCCCCCGTCGGCACCGAGCAAAGTGGACAGAATGTTGACGATGGTGGTCTTGCCCGCGCCGTTGGGGCCCAGCAGCGCGAAGATCGAGCCTTGCGGGACGTTCAGGTCGATGCCGTCGAGCACCACCTTGTCCCCGAAGGATTTCCGGAGTCCGGTGGCCTCGATGGCGGGCCGGGATGCGGCGGTCATGAGAGATTCCCCTTCGAGAGTCAGGCCCGGCGGACGGTGAGGTCGCCGAACGAGGTTTGGGCGTGTACTTCGACGGTCTGCTCGGACGGCCCGGGCTCCGCGGACACCTGGTCCAGCTTGTTGTCCATTCGGCCGTGCCCGGTGCTCAGGTCGAGCCACGCGGCGACCCCCTCGGCGATGCCGATTTCGATGTCCCCCAAAGCCGTCTTGAGGTTGAGCGAACCGCCCTCGGCTTCGCGCACCTGGATGCCGCCGTGGGAGGTCTTGGCGTCGACGCCCGCACCGGCGTGGCCGATGACGATGTCACCGTTGGCCGAGCGGATCTTCGCCTCGCCCGCGACGGTGGCGACGTCGGTGACGCCGCCGGAGGTCTTGATGACGGCGTTGCCGTCGATCCGGCCGATGCGCACCTTGCCGGTCCCGGTGCTGACGTCCGCGTCGCCCGCGACGGAGCCGATCGTGACGTGGCCCGCCCCGGTGTTCAGGTGCAGCGGGCCGCAGTCTTCGAGCTGGACGTGGCCGGTGCCGCTTTTGAACCGGCACTCGCCGAGTCTTCCGGTGACGCTCAGGTCTCCGACCTGCGTGTGGGCCTGCAGGCGTGAGCCGGCGGGCAGTTCGACGGACACGACCACGGAGCGGGTCTTGCGGGAGAAGTCGAACGGCCCCACCTTGGGTCCGGTGATCAGCAACTCGCCGCCGGTGTACTCGACGCGGATCTGCCGGGCGGTCTTGACATCCGATTCGTCGGACGGGTCGGCCGGGCGCACCTCGACCATGGTGTCGGTCCGGTCGCTCGCCGCGATGTCGACGCGGCCGACGCCGAGTTCGATCGTGACGGAGATGGGGGAGGGTGTGTCGAAAATGGGCATAGTGGTCCCCTCGAAAGGTGTCGGTGGAGTGTTTCCGCTGGTCGCGGACGTGTGAAAGAAGCTGCTAGCGGGCCCAGCCCTGATAGCGCTTCGGGCCGACCTTGCCCGACGGCGGCGAGGGCGGTTTCTGGTCGCGCTGGTGCAGGGCGGCGGAGGCGACGCGCACCAGCCACGCGTTGACCGAGCGCCCTTCCCGGCCCGCTGCCTCTTCGATCGCGGCCTTCAGCTGTTCCGGGAGCCGGAAATTGATCCGCGCGGTCGCGGCCTCCTCCGTGACCGGCGTGGTGTCCACGGGTTCGGCACCCGGCTCGGCCGCCACCGGGTGCGGTGCTTCGGCGGGTGGTGGTGTCACGACGAAGTTCGGTTCGCGTCCGCGCAGGCGCAGTTCGACCGAACCGGGGGCGAGTTCCCGGGTGATCTCGTCGGTGGCGGCCGACAGCGCGTCCAGCAGGGTGAGCCGGATCGACGACTCCAGCGATCCCGCGATCCGTTCGAGCAGTTCCCGGGCCTCGTTACCCCCGCCTTCCGCCAGGGACGCGAAGTCGCGGCCGAGGCCGTCCACATACTTGCTCAAGTCCATGGCGTCATCATGGCGCCACTTGGCGCCATAGTCAAGCGCGAATGGCACCAGATGGCGCCAAGGGGTGGGTGCAAGCAGGACGGTGGGGACACGCAGCCTGGTTCAGGTCGCGCGCAGGTGGTCGCGCAGGGTCCTGGCGACGCGCGCCATCAGGATTTCCGCCTCGGGCTGGACGGCCGCCGGTACCCGGGACTCGGTGAGCGCGGCGACGGCGAACTTCGCGCCGTCGGCGTGCTCGACCACACCGACCTCGTGCCGGAGGTTGAGCAGTGTCCCGGTTTTCGACGACCATTTCGTGGCATCGGAGGCGAAGTCGGGTGCGAGCCGCTGCCGCAGCAGATTGCCCGCCATCAGTTCCCGCACCCGGGCGGACACCCGTTCGTCTATTTCGGACGGTGTCCACAGTGTTTCGAGCAGCGCGGTGAACGCGCGGGCCGATCCGGAGTTGGCGCGGGTGACGTCGAGCTGGGGGACGGGGTGCCCTCGCCCGGCCGTCGTGGCGCCGATGGCGAGGGAGTGCGCGAGGTGCACCTCGGCGGGCTGGAAGCGTGCGGCGGGGGTGTCGAGGAGGTCTCCCAGCGGATGCCGCACGGTGATCCCGGAGAGCCCCCAGCCCCGCAGTATCCGGGAGACCTCGGCGGGCGGGGTCAGGGCGAACAGCGCGTCGGACGCGGTCCCGTCGCTGATCGCCATCGTCAGGTACAGCAGGTCGTCGAGCGCGATGCGGGCGGGATGCCGGAACCGGGTCAGTCCGGTCGGCCCGGGCGCGGTGACCCGGCCGGGCCGGACGTCGATCGGGGTCGAGCCGTCGAGTTCGCCTCGGCGGATCCGCTCCAGGGTGGCCGCGGCGAGCGGGATCTTGACCAGCGAAGCGCTCGGGAACTCCAGGTCCGGGTCGATGCCGATCTCGTGCCCGGTCCGCAGGTCGCGGACCAGGAACGAGCCGCGCAGCCCGCCGTCGTCCAGCTCGTCCTTCAGCCGCAGGAGCAGTGCCTCGGTGTTCACCGGGCTTCCCCGGGGTCCGAGGCGCCGAGGCAGCGCGCGATGCCCGCCCACAGCTGCGTGCGGAGACGGTGGGCGTCGTCGCCCAGCCCGGCCACGACGTCGAAGCCGCGCGCGAGCCGGATCTCTCCGATCGGCCGCCACGCCAGGCCGAGTTCCCGGGCCTGCTCCGCCGAGCACAGCAGCAGATCCGCCGAGCACAGCACGCCACCGGCAGCGGAACTGAGCGAATCGGCGACGGCGACCTGCGCGGGCCGCAGCCCCACCGAATCGCGGATGCGGAACATCCGGTCACGGATGGGGGGAACGTCGTCCTCCGGCTGGATCCACACCCGGCGGGCCGGGCGGCCCGAACGGCCGGGGCGCAGGGACTCCAGGTGGATCACGGTGGCTTCAGGCTCGACCGCGCTCGCCAGTCCGAGTGGGAGGGTCCAGGTGCCCTCGTCGGCGGGGACCGCCACGAGGGCGGCGCGCACCTCGTGGGTGCGCACGAGTTCGGCCCGTTCGCCCGGCGGGGCGAGCCGGAATTCGAGGAAGAGGTCGAGGGCGCGGGCCTCGGCGTCGAGTTCGGCGAGCCTGCGGGTCGGGCAGATGTCCGGCACCGCGAGCCGCAACGGGCGCAGCTTGGCCCGCTTCGCGTCGTGCTCCATCGCGTCGGCCAGCCGCACGAGGCGCTTGGCCGTGGGCAGCATGTCGCGTCCGAACGGGGTGAGCAGCGCCCTGCGGGTGGACCGGTCGAACAGCCGCTCCCCGAGGTGACGTTCCAGCGCCGCGATGCGGCGGCTCGCGACGGGCTGGGGGATGCGGGCGAGGGCGGCGCCCGCGGTGAAACTCCCGGTCTCGCTGACGCTCACGAACGCCCGGCAACCGCCGATCAGGTCCACGACCACACCTTATGCCATTTCGGCATCGAACCGTCCCAATCCGTCTTGGACAGCATGATCGGTCCCGGCGAGACTGCGCTTACCCGTCGATCTCGCAAAGGAAAACTCGCGTGTCCGTGCACTTCCCCCGAAACGTCCTGGCGGCCGTCGCCGCGCTGGCGATCGCTTCGCTCGCCGCGTGCGCCGCCCCCGCGCCCGCCCCGGCACCGGCCGCCACCTCGACCGCTGCCCCGGCGGCCGTGCAACCCGCCGCCGGGCAGCAGGACTTCGAGCGGCTCGAACGGACCTTCGGCGCCCGGCTCGGGGTGTACGCGGTGGACACCGGGACCGGCCGGGAGGTCGCCTTCCGGGCCGGCGAGCGGTTCGCCTACGCCTCCACGCACAAGGTGTTCAGCGCCGGTGCCATCCTGCAGCGGACTCCGGTGGAGGGGCTGGACCGGACCGTGATGTTCGGCCAGGGCGACGTCGTGTCCTATTCACCCATCACGCAGAAGTACGCCGGTACCGGGATGCCGCTGCGCGCGGTGCTGGACGCGGCCCTCCGCTACAGCGACAACACCGCCGCCAACCTGATGTTCCGCGAACTCGGCGGGCCCGCCGGGCTGACCGACGCGCTGCGCGCCATCGGGGACACGACCACCAGCCCCGACCGGATCGAACCCGCGCTCAACGAGGCCGTCCCGGGCGACCCCCGCGACACCAGCACGCCGCGCGCCATGGCGGCCGACCTGCGTGCGTTCACCCTCGGCACCGCTCTGCCCGAGGACAGGCGAGCCGTGCTCGTCGGCATGATGCGCGCCAACACCACCGGCGCCACGCTCATCCGGGCGGGCGTGCCCGCGGACTGGCAGGTCGCCGACAAGACGGGAGCCGCCTCGTACGGGACGCGCAACGACATCGCGGTGGTCTGGCCACCGCAGCGGGCGCCGATCGTGCTCGTGGTCCTGTCCGACCGGCAGGCGAAGGACGCCGCCTACGACGACAAGCTCATCGCCCAGGCCGCGACCTCCGCCGTCGCCGCCCTCCGCTGAACCGCCTTCCGCTGGGCACCGTGAGGGGTCCCCGCACGGTCGTATCGACCTGGGCCCCGGCAAAGTCGCGGTGTTGGCCGTGAAGGGTCCCTTCACAGTCGATATGACTGTGAAGGGACCCTTCACGGCTTGCCCCAGTCCCTCCGGCCGGGAGTGAGGGGCCTGCAAAGGGGGGTTGCGGATTGCCGTGAGGGGACCCCTCACAGTCCGCCCCAGGCCACGGCCGCCCGGCGCCTGGTCCCCTACGGGCGAGCAGTACCCGTCCGGGTGACCTTTAGGCTGTACTTCGATGCGTATCACTGTGTTTCGACGATTGATGGCCGAGGAGTTCGGCCCGGGACGTGCCGAGGTACTGGCGAAGGACCACGTCTTCAGCTCGCTGGGCGGACGGACCGTCGAGCAGGCGCTCGAGGCGGGGATCCCGGCCAAGGAGATCTGGCGTGAGGTCTGCGTCGAGTTCGAGGTACCCGCCGAGCGCCGGTGAGAAAAACCGCCCGGGAGGGTGTGTCGCTCCTTGCGTCGAACACCTGTTCGGCTATCGTGTTGTCCACATACGGGCCGCCATCCACAGCTCGGCCGCCGGGATCTGGAATTGTCGGCCCCCGCCCGTAGTGTCGGGCCCAACAGCTCAAAACCGGTAACCAAGCCCACAGGCTCCGACCAGCGAGGTGGATTCCCATGGCTGCAGCAGCACCCGACAAGGGCAAGGCGCTCGAGCTCGCGCTCGCGCAGATCGACAAGCAGTACGGCAAGGGATCGGTGATGCGCCTCGGCGACGAGGGCCGTGCGCCGATCGAGGTGATTCCCACCGGCGCGATCGCGCTGGACATCGCGCTCGGCATCGGCGGCCTGCCCCGCGGCCGCATCGTGGAGATCTACGGCCCGGAATCCTCCGGTAAGACCACCGTCGCCCTGCACGCGGTGGCCAACGCGCAGCGGGCGGGCGGGATCGCCGCCTTCATCGATGCCGAGCACGCGCTCGACCCGGAGTACGCCAAGAACCTCGGGGTCGACACCGACGCACTGCTCGTCTCCCAGCCGGACACCGGTGAGCAGGCGCTGGAGATCGCCGACATGCTGATCCGCTCCGGCGCGCTCGACATCCTGGTGATCGACTCGGTGGCCGCGCTGGTGCCCCGCGCCGAAATCGAGGGTGAGATGGGCGATTCGCATGTGGGCCTGCAGGCCCGCCTGATGAGCCAGGCACTGCGGAAGATCACCGGTGCGCTGTCCAACTCGGGCACCACCGCCATCTTCATCAACCAGCTGCGCGAGAAGGTCGGCGTCATGTTCGGCTCCCCGGAGACCACCACCGGTGGTAAGGCGCTGAAGTTCTACGCCTCGGTCCGGCTCGACGTCCGCCGCATCGAGACCCTCAAGGACAGCGGTGAGGCCGTCGGTAACCGCACCCGGGTCAAGGTGGTGAAGAACAAGGTCGCGCCGCCGTTCAAGCAGGCCGAGTTCGACATCCTCTACGGCCAGGGTGTCTCCCGCGAGGGCTCGCTGATCGACATGGGGGTGGACCAGGGCATCGTGCGCAAGTCCGGCGCCTGGTACACCTACGAGGGCGACCAGCTCGGCCAGGGCAAGGAGAACGCGCGGAAGTTCCTGCGCGACAACCCGGACATCGCCAACGAGATCGAGAAGCGGATCAAGGAAAAGCTCGGTATCGGTGCGCAGGTGGACAACGAGGAGGCCGCTCCCGCCCCGGTCGACTTCTAGGGACCCGTGGTCGGCGGCCCACCCGAACGGCTCCGCCGCCGGCAATGCGATGCCCGTGGGGAGTGATCGAGGAGGGGTATGGCCAGGGTTGATCCGTCGGAGCTGCCGCCGGAAGTGGCGTGGGGGAAGGCGAAGGAGCTCTGCTTCGACCTCCTGGCAGTCCGGGCCCGGACGAAGGAGGAGCTCCGGCAGGCCCTGAAACGCCGGGGGTTCGACGAGGAACTCCGCGAACGCCTGCTCGGCAAGCTCGACAGCTCCGGACTGGTGGACGACGCGGCGTTCGCCGAGCAGTGGGTGCGGTCCCGGCACACCTACCAGGGGTTGGCGCGCAGCGCACTGGTCGCGGAACTCAGGCGCAAGGGGGTCGACGGGGAGGTCGCCGCGCAGGCGGCGGGGGAGATCGACCGGGATTCCGAAGAGCAGCGAGCCCGGGAGCTGGTGCGCAAGCGCCTCCGGTCGATGACGGCGCTCGACGAGCAGACCGCGACGCGGCGACTGCTCGGCACGCTCGCTCGCAAGGGCTATCCGCAGGGCCTGGCGTACGCGGTGGTCCGGGACGAGCTGAAGAACGCCGGTGCCGAGTCCACCCTCCTCGACGAGGTCACCGGCGACTGAGCCACTCGTCACGGCGAGTGGCACCGGTCATTCCACGGCGACGGCGGTGCCGTCAGCACCGAGCCGCCCTGTCCGCAGTGCCGGGCCGAGCGGTTCCCGGACCCACCAGGCGCCCGTTTCCCGCCGTTCCCGCGGGGTGGTGAACCGGTAGCGGAACAGCCGCGCGCGCAGGAAGGTCGGCCGCCGGCCGTCGAACGGATCGTGCCGCAGCAGTTTCAGCGTCGGCCGGTCGGCGGCCAGGAGCTTCTCGGCGAGGGGCTGCAACCACGCATCGCTGTACCGAGAGGACAAGGAGGCGAACCACATCAGCCAGTCCAACCGCAGGTGATATGGCGCGATCTGCGGTGGGCGGCGCCGGGGATCGCCCGGCTTGCCCTTGAACTCGTACTCCCGCCACACGGTGTCCGGGGTCAGTTCCGGCTCGTCGGTCGCCTCGATGACGACTTCGTGCCGGATCTTGGTGATGCTGCCGAAGGCGCCGTAGGTGTTCACCAGGTGCAGCCGGTCGAAGCTGTAGTTCATCAGCTGGCTGCGGGAGATCAGGTTCCTGGCGGGGCGATAACTCAGCGCCAGCACGAGCGCGGTTACCGCGAGCACCACGATCCGGTACCACAGCGGCGGTTCCGCCAGCGCCGGAACCGGGAACCGCAGCCAGTGACTGTCCAAAGCGGACACCGCGAGGGTGATGGTCAGCACGTTGAGCCAGGAGAAGTTCCCGCTGATCACCAGCCAGCCCTGGGTGACGATCATGATCGCCGCGGCGGCGCTCGCCGCCGGCTGCGGGGCGAACAGGGCGAACGGCACGATCAGCTGGGTGCCGTGGCTGGCCAGCACCTCGATCTTGTGCAGCGGCTTGGGCAGGTGATGGAAGTACCAGCTGAGCGGTCCCGGCATCGGCTGGGTTTCGTGGTGGTAGTACAGACAGGTCAGATCCCGCCAGCACCGGTCCCCGCGCATCTTGATCATGCCTGCGCCGAATTCCAGGCGGAACAGCAGCCACAGCAGCAACCACAGCAGCGGCACCGGCGGCGCCATACCCGCAGGCCCGAGGAAGATCGCCAGAAAACCGGCCTCCAGTAGAAGGGACTCCCAGCCGAACGAATACCAGATCTGCCCGACGTTGACGATCGACTGGTACAGCACCCAGGGCAGCGCCCACACCAGCATCGACACCCACACCGGCGCGCTGTCGCAGACACCGAACACCAGTGCCGCCGACACCGCCGCGCCGCCCCAGGCCAGCATGGCGAAAAACCGGTCCGAATAGTGGAAGTGGAACAGGCTGGGGGCCCGCCGGAACGGGGTCCGGCGGAGGTAGGCCGGGATCGGCAGCAGGCCGTGCGTCCCGAGCAGGGCGCGGAACTGGTTGGCCGCGACCACGAAGGCGATGACGTAGATCGCGGCGAGCATCCGCTGGAACGCCAGCCTGGACGCCCAGTAATCAGGATCGGTGAACCAGCCCCAGCTCACGGGCAGCCTCCCCGGTAGCGCGCGATCGCCAACAGGGTACTGCGCGCCACCGGGTCGTGCCGGTTCACGCCAGTGCCGATGCCTCCCTGGCGAGCGCCGTGATCCGGGAGAAGTCCTTGGCCGCCAAGGCGTCCCCGGGGGTCAGCCAGGAACCGCCGACGCAGCCCACAGTGGACAGGGCGAGATACCGGGGCGCACTTTCCGGGGTGATGCCGCCGGTGGGGCAGAACCGCAACCCCGGCAGCGGCCCGGCGATCGCCTTCAGGAACGCCACCCCGCCGCTGGGCTCGGCGGGAAAGAACTTCAGCGCGGTGAGTCCCCGCTCCGCCAGCCGCATCGCCTCGGACACCGTGCCCGCCCCGGGCAGGAACGGCAGCCCGGTGTCGAAGGCCGCGTCGAGCAGGCGATCGGTGCAGCCCGGGGTGACCAGGAACCGGGCGCCCGCGGCGGCGGCCTGCTTGGCCTGCTCGGCGGTGGTGACGGTGCCCGCACCGATGACGATCTCCGGCACCTCCGCCGCCACCCGCTCGATGGCGCCGAGGGCGGCCGGGGTCCGCAGCGTCAGCTCGATCACGCCGATGCCGCCGTCGAGCAGTGCCCGTGCGACCGGGACCGCGTCGGCCGCGTCGTCCACCACCACGACCGGCATGACGGGGGAGAGATCCAGCAGTGCGTCTCCGCTGTGCACCAAAGCCTCCTCAAACTCGTGCCGGGGCACCGAAGTGGCCCGGGGTCATCGATCCGAACACACTCGCGCCCTGGTCGGCGGGGCCGACGGCACGGCGGAGCGCGGTGAACAGTTCGCGGCCGGTGCCGGTCCAGGACGCCTCGTCGGCCGGGCCGTCCCGGAGCGGCCGCCGGGCCAGTTCGGTTGCCTCGACCAGGACGTCGAGACGGCCCGTGGTGGCGTCGAGCACCACCTCGTCACCGTCTTCGATGCGGGCGAGCGGACCACCGGCGGCGGCCTCCGGGGTGAGCTGGATGGCGGCGGGCACCTTGCCCGAGGCGCCGGACATCCGTCCGTCGGTGATCAGCGCGATCCGGTGTCCCCGGTCCATCAGGGCGCCGAGCGCGGGCGTGAGGCCGTGCAACTCCGGCATCCCGTTCGCCCGCGGGCCCTGGTGGCGGATCACCACGACGACATCGCGGTCCAGCTCACCGGCCCGGAAGGCATCGAGGAAGCCCTGCTGACCGGTGAACACCCGGGCGGGGGCACGGACCACGCGGTGCTCGTGCGCCACCGCGGACACCTTGATCACCGCGCGGCCGAGGTTGCCGCTGAGCATCCGCAGCCCGCCGTCGGGAGCGAAGGGTGCCCCGGCGGGGCGCAGCACGGTCTCGTCGAGGCTTCGGGTGGGGACTTCGCGCCAGGTGAGGCGATCGCCGTCGAGCACCGGTTCGCGGCGGTAGCGGTGCAGGCCGTCCCCGGCGACGGTCCGCACGTCCTCGTGCAGCAGCCCGGCGTCGAGCAGGGTGCCGATCAGGAACTGGACCCCGCCTGCCGCGTGGAAGTGGTTGATGTCGGCGCTGCCGTTCGGATAGACGCTGGCCAGCAGCGGCACGACCGAGGACAGGTCGGCGAAGTCGTCCCAGGTGAGCTGGATGCCGGCCGCGGCCGCGATCGCCACCAGGTGCATGGTGTGGTTGGTGGAGCCGCCGGTGGCCAGCAGCGACACCACGCCGTTGACCACGGACCGCTCGCTCACCACCGCGCCCACCGGCGTGTATTCGTCCTCGCGGGAGAGGGCCACGACCCGGCGGGCGGCCTCCTCGGTGAGCGCGCGCCGCAGCGGGGTGCCGGGCGGGACGAAACTGGCGCCGGGCAGGTGCAGGCCCATCACCTCGACGACCAGTTGGTTGGAGTTGGCCGTGCCGTAGAAGGTGCAGGTCCCGGCCGAGTGGTAGGACGCCGACTCGGCTTCGAGGAGCTCCTCGCGGGTGGCGCGGCCTTCGGCGAAGAGCTGGCGGACGCGGGCCTTCTCCTTGTTGGGCAGGCCCGAGGCCATCGGCCCGGCGGGCACCAGGATGGCGGGCAGGTGGCCGAAGGACAGCGCGCCGATCAGCAGCCCGGGGACGATCTTGTCGCAGACCCCGAGCAGCAGCGCCCCGTCGAACATCTCGTGGGACAGGGCGATGCCGGTGGCCATCGCGATCACTTCGCGGCTGAACAGCGACAGTTCCATCCCGTCGCGGCCCTGGGTGATGCCGTCGCACATGGCGGGGACACCGCCGGCGAACTGCGCGACGCCGCCCGCCTCACGCGCCGCGGCCTTGATCCACTCCGGGTACTCGTGCAGCGGCTGGTGGGCCGACAACAGGTCGTTGTAGGCCGAGATGATCGCGATACCGGGCTTGCGCAGGCCCGAGAGGGCGAGCCGGTCGGTGCCGGAGCACGCGGCGAAGCCGTGGGCCAGGTTGCCGCAGGCGAGACCGGCCCGTGCGGGGCCGGTGGACCGTGCTCCGGCGATGCGGTCCAGATAGGCCGAACGGCTTGCCGCGCTGCGATGCGCTATGCGGCGGGTGACTTCCTCGACGACGGGGTGGACGGGGACTGGGGGCACGGATACCGCCTTGATCACGGG
>NZ_VJWX01000105.1 GCF_007713715.1 Amycolatopsis rhizosphaerae | reverse complement strand
ACCCGCTCACCCGGCTGCCCGGCAGCGACACGGTGGCGAAGGAGGTCACCCGCCGGTTCGAGGCCGGGCGCCCCACCGTGGTCGCCTGGCTGGACATCGACTCGTTCAAAAAGATCAACGACACCGCGGGCTTCGCCGCGGGCGACGAGCTGATCCGGTCGGTCGGGCGGGCGCTGGGTGAGCTGAGTTCGAAGCTTCCCGGGACGACGGTCGGCCACGTCGGCGGCGACGACTTCCTGTTCTCCTGCGACGTCGAGGAGATCACCACGATCGCCGACGCACTGCTGGACGTGACCTGGTCCGCGGGCGACCTCCCGGTGACCGTCTCACTGGCCACGGTCGTGTGCGGCGGCCAGGACGGGTGGTCCTACCCCGAGGTGTCCCGCCGGTTGGCGCCGGTGAAGAAGCAGGCCAAGGAGGTGGCCGGATCGAGCTGGGTGAACGCCTGGCCGGGCTCGGACCGGGTGGAGATCCTACGCGGGCAGGCACTCGCGAACTGACGGCCGGATGGGCCCCGGCGCCAGGGGGCGGGGCGCCGGGGCCCGCTACCGTGACGCCCCAAGGGGGAGGGCTGGGCGACCGGCAGGTCTAACATGAAGGCTCTTTCATCTTCCTTCACGTTTGAGCATACGGGACGCGCGCGTCGCTGCATAGCTTTTCATGGGAGCGCATTCTGTTGGCCCCTCGCCGTCCGGCGCTGCCCGCGAAGGGCCCCTTCACCGCACTACCCGGCACGAGGCACCACGGCCGCGCCCCCCGATGCGGGGAAAGTGGCCACCCGGTCGGGCGCCCGGCGTGAACTCGCAATTCCGGACCGCTAGAGTGTGGGAGCAAATACAGTGGCAGCGAGCGCATTGTCGCACCGCACCGCGCGTCCCCCGAGTGAACCGCTGATCGGCACACCCGCGAGTTATAGACAGTTCATCGCGGTTCTACGGTCGCCCCGTGAGCGTCCCTGAATTCAACCCGGGCGATACCCCGGGCTATGTCTACGAGATGATGGCCGACCACCTCGCCGCTCGAATTCGAGCGGGCGAACTGGCCCCCAACACCCCGCTGCCCTCCGAACGCAGGCTGGCCGACGAGTACGGCGTATCCCTTGGCACAGCACGGCATGCGACGCGCCTGCTGCGCCGCATCGGACTCGTCGTCACCATCAAGTCGAAAGGAACTTACATCGCGGATAACCGTGATAAAGTCCCCTGAGTCGAAGCCTCGCCGGGAAAGGCTTCACGCATTCGAGTGAAGGATGCCGGAGCAATTCGGTGGCAACCGGATTGGCCAGGACGGCGAGCGAGGAGCGCAGATGGTTTCCGAACTGCCGGCGAATCCGCTGTCGATCGAGCTCACCCTTTCCCATCGAAGATTCTGGTGGCGCATCGACGACGAGGACGAGCAGCCCGAACTGTGGGCCGTTTCGGCGGACGTGCCGGACCGGGAACGCTGCCCGGCACCGGCACGTCACGTCGGGGACATCGGGCTTCTCCTCGCCGACCTCACCAGGGAGCGCAACGTGCTGGACGCGGGCGCGCTCGGCGAGTGGGCGGTCGAGTTCATCACGGAGACCGTGATCGACCCCGACCACGGCAGGCTGCATCCGGAACTCGACGCCGAGATCACCCCGGGTCCGCCGAGAATGGTCATCGTGCGGCGCGTCGAACTGGCCGTGCCATGGCGAGGACACGGACTGGGCGGCGCGCTGATCGCCGGCACGTTGCGGATCCTCGCCCCGCAGGCCCGGCTCGGCGCCTGCCGCGTCTCCCCGCTCGACTTCCCCGCCGAGGGCGACCGGATGGCGGCCGAACTCGCGAGCGTCCGTGCCGGGGTGATGCTGGAGCGGATCGGCTTCCGGCGCTGGCGCGGTGTGCACGTGATCGACCTCCACGAACCGGCGCTGCTGGACGCCAGGATGGACTTGTTGGCACAGTGGTGGCCGGGCCGCAACGGCCGCTGACCCTTATCCATTTCGGACACCGCGGGGTCCGGTCGCAGCATTCACTCCGACAGCGGTTCCGAACAACGATTAGTTCCGTACCGCGCGCGCAATTCCCGCGAAGAATTCCGCGCTGCTGGCCCCCTGACATGCCGGTTCCAACATCGGTAACATCTGAAACGCCAACGTTGACTCTCGAAATGAGGTAGCACCGTGGGACGCCGCCGTAAGCAGGAATCCGAAAGCCTTGCTCCGCGGAAAGTCGAGACAGCCGAGGACGAGCGCGATTATTCCGTGCGCGCGGTGGAGCGGGTCTGCCTGATCCTGAACCTGCTCCAGGAGTCGATCGACGGCATCACCCTGAACGAGGTGGCCCAGACCACCGGGCTGCCGAAGTCCTCGGCATTCCGCTACTTGTGGACACTGGAAAACCACCGATACGTCGAACGCGACGAGGACGGCACCCTGTTCCGGCTCGGCCTCGGTTTCGTGGGCATGCAGTCACGGCACCTGGAGATCCTCCGCGAGCGGGCCCGCCCCTCGCTGGAGCACCTGCGCGACACCTTCGGCGAGACGGCGAACCTGGCGCTGCTCGACGGCAGCCACATCATCTATCTGGATATCGTGGAAAGCCGCCGCGGCGTTCGGCTGGCCGCCTCCCGCGGCCACCGGGAACCCCTGCACTGCACCGCCCTCGGCAAGGCGATCGCGGCCCAGCTCCCGCCCGACCGGGTGCGGGAGCTGCTGGCCGAAACCGGGCTGCCGAAACGCACCGCCAACACGATCGGGACGGTGGACGCGTTCCTCGCCGAACTCACCAAGGTCCGCCGGGTCGGGTACGCGATGGACGATCGGGAGAACGAGGCCGACGGCCGCTGCGTGGCCGTCCCGCTGCTCGGCACCCAGTTGCCCGCCGCGATCAGCCTGAGCGGGCCGTCATCCCGCTTCACTCTGCAGGACATCAAGAAGGCGGCGAAGACGCTGCTGGGCGCCGCCGCGGAGCTGAGCACGAATCCGGTACCGCAGCAGCGCATCGGTTCGCGTGGCTAACGAATTCCCGGTATCTCCCGAACCTCCTGAAGGCCGCTCTTCGCGCTCACCGCGCAAGGGCGGCCTTCACGGCGTTGCACGACAATTCGCGCAGTTCAACGGTTTACCATCGGCCTGATCACGCTTTCAGACGCCCTCCACGAACCTCGTCCCGGGTAATTCATCCGGATGGCCGCATCCGTGCGTGAAATCGCCAAAGACGTGCGCGAACCGGACAGCCGACCCGTCGGAAACGGGGTTAGCGTCGAATCGCAGGGGCGAAAGAGGCGATCATGGATGTCGACTTCGATCAACCGATCTCACAGGTGATCCGCGATGCCCGGCGGCAGCGCCGGCTCAGCCAGTACGCGCTGGCCCGGGAACTCGCGACCGTTTCGGGGCGGCCGACCATCACCCGGGATCTGGTGGCCCGCTGGGAACGCGGCCACCAGATCCCGCGTTCCGGCACGCGGCAGTGGCTGTCGGTGGTACTGAAGGTCCCGCAGGAGCGGCTCGATCTCGCCGCTGCGGCGGCACGGCGGCGCAGCAGGCTCGGGCACGCGGTGGTGACGAAGAACGCGCCCGCGAAGCCGGGGCCCGCGCGGCGGGCCCAGGGCACGCCCGCGCTGCTGCCCGTGTTCCGGTCGCGGGTACAGGCAGGCATTCTGGCCGCGACCTTGCTCAATCCCGAGCGCTCGTACAGCCTGACCGAACTCGCCGAGCAGGCGGGCGGCTCGCTGGCCTCGGTCGACAAGGAGAACAAGCTGCTCGAACAGTCCGGGCTGTTGACCAGCAGGCGCGAGGGCACGATCCGGCTGATCCGGGCGTCTGCCACGGCCGGGCCTCTCCTCCGGCCGCTGACCGAGCTGATGCGGCTGACCTACGGCGTTCCCCAGGTGATCGGTGAGGAGTTCGGCGCCGTTCCGGGCGTGGCGAGGATCGTCCTCGGCGGGGTCTGGGCGGACCGGTTCGCCGGAATCCCCGGGCCCCCGCCGCGGACCATCGAACTGCTGATCGCGACCGCACCGGGCCGTGCGCTGGATTCGCGGGCACTGAGCATCGCGGTCCGGCGTTCGGAGCAGCGGCTCGCCCGCCCCGTGCACTTCTCCGTGACGCCACTGCGCCCCGAACTCGACACCAGCCGGGTACCCCAGCAGCGGGCCGGGCATCCCGTGGTGGAGGTGGCACCGGTGAAGCCGCGGATGGCCCCGCAGACGGCCGGGGTGGAACTCGGCGGCGACGAGATGATCCGGCGCTTGCTGGTGACCGGGCAACTGGAGCTGGCCAGTGGGCCCGCCGCGAACGGCGAGCCGTTCCTGCAGCTGGCGGGAAAGCACCGGATGGCGGCGGAACACCTGGCGGAGGCGTCGCCGGACTCGGCCCTCGTGCTGCTCGCGCACGCCGGTCAGCTGATCGGCTCGGCGCTGCTGGCCTGCCAGGGGCTGCGCAGGGCGGCCGCGGCTTCGGGGCAGGTGATCGGCGTGGCCGTGAGCGCGCAGTTCGGGCACCAGTTCTCGCAGATCGAGCTGCTGCGGGAGCGTGCGAGCGAACTCGAAGCGCCGACGAGCCGCGACAGCCACGTGCTGCCCGTCGAGGCCGCCACCTACGCCAGGACGGTGCGCTCGCTGCTCGAATCGGCGGCCGAGACCATGCCGAAGCTGGGCCTGTTCCACTGACATCCAATGTAGACAGTCGCAACCCGGTGCGGTTTCGGTCATGACCCGCCCGGGTAGCCGGTCCCCATGTCCCGGGCACGGAGTGGCCACGATGATCCGGTGGCGGAGGCGGAGTCCGTCGCCGAGGAGATCCGCAGCCCGGAGCGGCCGCTCGGCCCACCGGGACGGCCGTTCAACCGGCGTTCGCCGTTCTTCAGCGGAATGGCGGTCGCGGGCGGTATGGCGGTCACGGCCGGGGTCGTCTGGCTGCTGCTCACCGTCGGCGGCACCCTCGTCCTGATCGGTCTGGCGTTCTTCGTCGCGGTGGGCCTGGAGCCGGTGGTGGGCTGGCTGGTGCAGCACCGCGTACCCCGGGTACTCGCGGTGACCACGGTGGTGCTCTTCGTGCTGCTGGCGCTCGCCGGGTTCTTCGCCGCGCTGATCCCGCCGCTGGTCGACCAGACCATCCGGTTCGTCGCGGAGGTACCGGAGTTCCTCCGCAGGCTCGGCGACCACAGCTCCTACCTCGGCAGGCTCAACGACCAGTACCACATCGAGGACCGCGCCCGGTCGCTGATGAACAACCCGAGCCTGGTCAACGGGCTGCTGGGCAGCGGCAAGGCGGTGCTCGGGGCGCTCGGGAACACCATCATCGTGCTGGTGCTCAGCGTGTACTTCCTGGCGAACTTCCCGCGCATCCGCGCGGCGACCTTCCGGTTCGTCCCACACTCGCGGCGGCCTCGCGCGATCCTGATCGGCGACGAGATCTTCGCGAAGGTCGGCTGGTACGTGCTGGGCAACCTGGTCATCTCGGTGATCGCCGCGGTGGCCTCGTTCATCTGGTTCATCAGCCTCGGCGTGCCCTACCCGGTGTTGCTGGCGATCCTGCTCGCCCTGCTGGACCTCATCCCGATCATCGGGTCCACCCTCGCCGGGATCATCATCAGCCTGGTGGCACTGACCGTGTCGGTCCCGGTGTTCATCGCCACGGCCTGCTTCTTCGTCGCCTACCGCGTCATCGAGGACTACCTGCTGGTCCCGAGGATCATCGGCCGGGTGGTCAGGGTGCCCCCGATCGTGACCGTGGTCGCCGTGCTGCTCGGCGGGGTGCTGCTCGGCGTCATCGGGGCACTGGTCGCGATCCCGGTCGCGGCGGCGGTCCTGCTGATCCTGCGCGAGGTCACCTTCCCCCGCCTCGACCGGGCGTGACCCGGTACCGCTGGGCCCGAGGGGCCTCCTGTACCCTCTTCCACGGAGGATTGGCCGAGCGGCCTAAGGCGCACGATTGGAAATCGTGTTGGGTGTAACAGCCCTCACGGGTTCGAATCCCGTATCCTCCGCCAGCCGAACAGGCGAAACGCCGGTCACCTCACTGCGGGGGTGACCGGCGTTTCTGTCGTTGGGTGCAGTTCGGGTTGCAGTTGCACCAGGACGCGGCATCGCATGACCGCCGCCTGCTCGGGAGTTGGGCCGCCGGGGTCCGAGCCGCAGGGCACTCGTGCCGAGTTCCGTCTCCCGGCTTCAGCGGTCGAACCGCCAGCGGGTGGCGCCGTACGGCTCGGTGGTCGCAACGCCCACCGCGGTGTGGAAGGTGAACCGGTACACCCGCCACGGCGGCGCTCCGGCGCTCGGGGCGCTGAACGGCGCGGTCAGGGCATCCCCCAGGACCTCGGCGGGCCATCCGCCCGCCCGGTACCCCGCCGCGACTTTCGCGAGCGTGCCGGGATCGCTCACCCGCTCCGCCGTGCCGTCCAGCACCAGGTCGATGCCCGGCAGTCGCACCGAGATCGTGCAGACCGGGTTGACCGCGAGGTCGCGCGCCTTGCGGGCGGCGGGGTTGCTGGTGAAGTACAGGTCTCCGTCCAGCCACTGCGCGCCGATCCCGGCGGCGTGCGGGGTGCCGTCCGGGCGGCAGGTGCCAAGGAAGTACGTGACCTCCGGTGTCGGCCCGTGCGCCATCGCCTCGCGGGCGCGGTTCCAGTCCAGCTCCGCGGAGCCGTAGCGGTCCAGGTTCTTGGTCTCGGAAGGCAGCAGATCGGTCATGCACGAACAGACCGGGGACGAGCACCGAACTCATCGGAGCCCGCGCGCATCGGTCGTGAAAGCGCCTTCAGAAAAGGGGTCCTGACGGCCACCCCCGGGGCGGGGGAGCCCGAACGCACCCCGTCGAACCCCTGAACAGCCCAGATGCGCTCACCCGTTCGGGGGCGCCACCGGCCTCTACCGTGTCACGGCTCTACCGATAGTTTTATGGTGTCGCGTCGTTGCGGCGTCCCAAGATCGACTCAACCAAGGAGAGCCCGCGCCGATGGCCGGAGTGGACGATATCCGTGCTGGTATCCAGGCGGCGAAGGAAAAGTGCAACGCCAGCCTCGCCGCGCTGCAACAGGCCGCGCAGGACCTGGAGCAGGCGCAACAGATACTCGCCCAGGTGACCAGCGGCAGCAACCACGCCGCGGTGAACGAGGCGACCGGCCTGCTCAACCAGGCCAGGGACGGGGTCAACAGCCAGCAGGGCACGATCACCGCCGCGATCGACTCGGCCGAGTCCTACGCGCAGCAGTTGTAGCCCGGAATGTTCTCGCTCTCCGAACTGCAGGAGCAACTGGGCGCATTCCGTGCGAAACTAGCTGAAGCCATGGAACACACCAACCGCGCGGTGGAGTTGCTGGATGAGGCACGTGAAACGATCGTCTCGGCCTTTGATCAGGCGAAGCCATGGCTTCCGCCCGAGCTCGCCGCCGCCCACGACCGGCTCCGCCAGGACGCGGACCGGCTCGCCGCGGTGGACCGCCTGATGAGCGCTTATCAGGCACAACTGTAATGAAGTTCGCCAGGTCCGGTGCCCAGCGCGGCCGTGTGCTGACCGCGCTCGGCGCCATACGCCAGCAGCTCGGCCTCGCACTCGGAGCCGCCGAGGCGGCGCGCCGGTCGGCGGAGACGCAACTGGCGCGCCTGGAACTCGAACAGCAGATCCTGCGCGCGGGCATCGGCAAGGCGGCCGGCGACGAAGGCCTCGCGGAAGCCTTGCGCCATCCCGAGATGGCGGGCGTGCGCGACCAGCTCAACGCCGTGCACGAAGCCTTCTACGCCGATGCGGGCACCGTGCCGGGCCGACTCCGGGAACTGGTCGACCAGCTCGCCACGGGCCCGGCCACGCGACCGCCGAGCGAATGGCTCGGCCGCACCGGCACGGTCACGCTCACCCCGCCGCCCCTGTGGCGGATCGGATCGTCCACAGTAGACCCCAGCGGCCCGTTTCCGGTGGCCGTGCCGCTGCTGGACGAATCACACCTCGCCATCACCTCGGCCCCAAGGACCCGCGCCGCGATCGACGCACTGGTCGAGGGCCTGATCCTGCGCGTGCTGAGCAGCATGGAACCGGGCGCGGTGCGCATCCACCTGTGGGACGTCGGGCAGCTCACCGCGGTGCTGCCGAATCTCTACCCGCTGAGCCGGACCAGTGCGATCACCACCTACGACCCCACCCGGCTCGAAGACCTGCTCGACGAGCTCGCCGGGCACATCCGGCGCGTGCACGCCCAGACCATGCAGTCCGGTCACCATTCGCTGCGCGACATGCGGGAAGCGCTGGGCCAGCGCACCGAACCCTGGCGCATCGTGGTGCTCTTCGGCAACGGCG
Organism: Amycolatopsis rhizosphaerae; assembly: GCF_007713715.1. Lineage (GTDB taxonomy): Bacteria > Actinomycetota > Actinomycetes > Mycobacteriales > Pseudonocardiaceae > Amycolatopsis_E > Amycolatopsis_E rhizosphaerae. Next base: position 8,206 of record NZ_VJWX01000105.1, on the reverse strand, counting down.
AGAACTGGGCGCCCGAGCCGTTGCGCGCGCTCAAACGGATCGCCGGAGGCGCGCTCGCGGCGGGCATCTCACTGATCGCGATCGACCTGCCCACCATCCTCGGCGGCGGGGTGGAGAACATCCGCCTTCTCGACGAACACCACGCGGTCACCAGCATGACCGGCGCCGACATCGTGGTCGATCTGGACACCCCGATCCCGGCCACCGAGGTTATGGGGGCGGCGGGCAGGCTCGCCGACGCGCTGATCGCCCGGCAGGGCGGCCCCCGCTCGTTCGCCGATCTGCTGCCCACCGAGCTGGGACAGGAAAACTCGGCCCGTGAGCTGCGTGCGCCGGTCGGGTTCCACGAGGGCGATCCGGTCGAGGTCGTGATCGGCGACGGCAGTCCGCACGCGCTGATCGGCGGCCCGAGCGGATCGGGGAAGACGAACTTCCTGTACGCACTGCTCGGCAGCCTCGCCGCGCGCTACCCACCGAACGAGCTCGCGCTGTACCTCCTCGACTTCAAGGAAGGCGTGTCGTTCGCCGGACTGGCCCCGGGCCGCCGGGATGCCAGTTGGCTGCCGCACGCCCGCCTGATCGGGGTCAACGTCAACACCGACCGCGAGTTCGGTCTGGCGCTGCTCCGGTTCCTCGCCGACGAGCTGCGCCGCCGCTCCGCCGCGGCCAAGGAACACGAGGTGACCGACCTGGCGGCACTGCGCCAGCAGGATCCGGATGGGCACTGGCCGCGGATCGTGGCGGTGATCGACGAATTCCAGTACCTGTTCGCCGGTCGCGACGCGGTGACCGGCCAGGCCACGGCGCTGCTCGAGGACATCGCCCGCCGTGGCCGTGCCCAGGGCATCCACCTGATCCTCGCCAGCCAGGACATCGCCGGAATCGACGCCTTCTGGGGCAAGCCCGCCGTGTTCGAGCAGTGCACGCTCCGCATCGCGATGCCCAAGGCGCGGCGGGTACTCGCGGAAACGAACAACGCGGCCATCGCCGCGCCCAAATGGCATGCGGTGATCAACCACGACTCCGGTGTCTCCCACGGCAACCAGCTCGCCCACGTGCCCGATGCCAGCGGCAGGGACATCTTCGCGTCCCTGCAACGGAAGCTGTGGGAGCTCTACGCCGACGAACACCACCGCCCCCGGCTGTTCGACGGGGCCCATTCGCCGCTGCTCGAACACCTCCCGGCGTTCGGCACGCTCTCCCCCGGCGGCAGGCCGCAGGCACTGCTGGGGCAGTCGATCGACGTGGACGACGTGGCGTGCGCGGTGGAGCTGTCCGCCGCGCCGGGCCGCAACCTGGCGGTGCTCGGCACCGCCATCGCCGAGGCACTGTCCATCATGGACGCCGGGGCGCGCTCGCTGGCCCGTCAGTTCGTGCCCGGCGAGGTCGAGTTCCTGCTCTGCTGCCTGGTCGACCGCTGCGCCCCGGCGGTGGACCAGCTGGCCGAGATCCTCAAGGCCGACGGCCATCCGGTGGATCAGATCCCCGAGGACGAACTCGGCGGCCGGATGCGTGCTCTGGCCGAGGAAACGAGCTCCCGGACGCGGATGCTGCTGCTCTACGGCGTGGACGCGGCCCTGCCGACGCTGGAGACCAAACAGCCGGGCGAGCTCAAGAGCGGACTGGACCACTTCCGCACCGTGCTCAAGCAGGGACCGATCAAGGGAGTGCACACCCTCGGCTGGTGGCGCAGCACAGCCCGTCTCAAGGACACGCTCGGTTTCGGCGGCACCGACGACATCGGCGCGTGGGCGGCGCTGGACGTGCAGGGTGCGGAACTGAGCCAGTTCGCGGCCGGCCAGGTGGTGCACTGGTCGCCGCGGCCGGGTCGCGCGCTGTTCTTCGACCGCAGCACGCATGTCTCGCCCGAGGTGATGATTCCCTTCGACCGGCCGGAAGAGGGCATCGGCAAGTTCCGGCGCGTCGGCGACTAGAGGAGGACGGGTGGAGTCCGCGGCCATGCGCTACAAGGCGATCGTGGGGATCGCTTCGAAGGCCGGTGAAGACCTGCGTGCCTGGGAACTGCACCGTGCCAAGGAACTCGAAACCGAGATCGCCGCGGCGCAGGCGGCCCTCGCGGAGGCCAAGGAGAAGGAGCAGCGCACGGCACAGGCCGTGCGCCACTGGTGGCGGATGGCCGAGGACAACGTTTCGCGCCTGTCCTGGCTCGAACTGGCCGACGGCCCCGCGCCCGACCTCCAGGCCCGCGGTTCCATGCTGGACCGCTACCTCAACGAGGTGAAACCGCTGTACCAGGAACTGGTCGACGCCGTACTTTCCCTCGGCTGGCGCTCCCGCCACTGAGACGCCGGGGCCGTGAGGGGTCCCCTCACGGTCGAATCGACTGTGAGGGGACCCCTCACGGAAAACGCCGGAGTGGCCACGGCAGTTCAGTGGCCGGGGCGGAACCGCACGATCTGCGGGTCGTGATCGCTGGCCTGGTCGGCGAACTCGGCGTTGATGTGCACCACGTCGTAGTCGACCCGGCGAGGCGCCGCCGAGACGAGGATGTGGTCGAGCACCTGCGAGTTGCCCTCGTAGACGTAGCTGTAACGCTCCGACGGCGGCAGGGTGGCGATCAGGTCGGTGAGGGCACCGCGCTCGGTCAGCGCCAGGACCGCCGGCGAGAACTGGTAGTCGTTGAGGTCACCGGCGACCACCACGTTCGCGTCCCGGTCCGCGGCGAGGAGCTGGTCGACAAAGCCGCGCAGGACGTGCGCCTGCTTCTCCCGCTGCACCTCGGAGCTCCGCGTGGGCGGCTGGTACCGGCCGTGGACCGGCTGGTCACCACCCTTGGAGTTGAAGTGGTTGGCGATGACGAACACCCTCCGGCCGTGGAAGACGAACTCGCCCGCCAGTGGCTTCCGGCTGTCCGTCCAGGCCTCGTTACCCGGGTCGACCCGGCCCGGCGAGACCGAGAGGTGAACGCGTCCGTGGTCGCGGACCACGGACACCGCGGTGGTCGCGTCGCCGCCCGGGCGATCTACAAAGGACACCCGGGCCGGGTTGAACAGGAACCCGACGCGGATGTTACCGCCCGGCTGGCCGCCGTCGGTGAGATCCTGCGGGTCGATCTCGCGCCAGGAATAGCGCGGTCCGCCCGCGGCGGCGATCGCGTCCACGAACCGTTGCAGGGTCTGGTCCGCGGCCACCACACCGTCGCCCTTGCCGGTGGCGCCGTTGTTGTCCTGGATCTCCTCCAGGGTCACGATGTCCGGCGAGGCCAGGTTGCCCACGATGCCGTGCGCCAGCCTGTCGAACTTGTCTTGATCGTCCATAAAGGACAGGTTCTCCACGTTGTAGGTGGCGACCGCGAGCTCGTCCGGACGCTGCCGCCGGGTGACCTCGCGCCGGATGCCACCGCTCTTGACCTCGCCCAGCACCGCGGCCATCAGCGTGTAACCGCCGTACCTGTCGTACTCGACGGGCCCGGTGGTGATCCCGGCCAGCGTGTCGCCGGTGTCGGCGGCCGGGAACGGCCGCTGGGCGAACGGGATCAGCGATTCCACCTTGAGCACGCCGGTGTTCGCCTGGTCGTATCCCAGGTAGACGGTGCCGCCGCGCCCGGTGGCACGCTGGTCCGGCTTGGTGGTGACGTAGAGCTCGCCGTACGCCGTGGTCGGCCCCACCACACGGGCGTCGCCGATGGTGACCTCTTCACCCTCGTGCGCCTCCCAGAAGTCCAGCGCGTACCGCGCGGGCTCCAGCGGGAGCCCCTCGATGTTCCCGCCCGGCTGCGGTGCGAGGGCGTCCGGAACGGTGTCCGGCGCGATCACCGCCGGGGCCGGAAGCGGGTTACCGCTCGAGTCCACGGTCCACTCTGGATTCGTGAGCTCCGTGGTGGACTGGTGGACCGAGTTGTTCGGATCATCCTGGTAGTACTCGCTCACCAGGCCGCTCGCGGTGATCGCGTCCCCCACCGAGACCTTGGGCGTGGTGGCGCCGGTGAAGACGAAGAGGCCTTCACTGGTGCGCGGGTCGTTGTCGGGGCGCGGATCGGTCATCCAGAACCCGCGGGACGAACCGAAGGTGCGCAGCGCGGTGACGATACCGGTGACCCCCGCGACCTTCCTGCCCTTCAGCGGCGAGATCCGGGTCGTGCCCTGGATGTCGTGGATGTGCGCCTGCGTCGGCGGCGTGGCCCCGCCCGCGGTCTCCCCCTTGCCGTTGGTCGGGGTGGGCACGCCCGCGGTGAAGTCCGCCGAGTTGTCGTCGGTGTCTGCGCCGGTGCGGGAGACCGAGGTGGTGTTGCTCGCGGCCGGCGCGGGTGCGGTCTCGCGTACCGCGGCCGAGCCGTAGCCGACCAGGTCCGCGATCGACGGATCGGCGGCGCAGTCGGCGGCCGTCAGACAGGTCAGCACCGTCGTGGTGCGGACCAGTGCCACCGTTCCGGAGCCCGCCGCCATCGCGATCCCGCCGGTGGCATCCGCGGTCGGCAGCGGCACGGTGCCACCGGCTCCGGCGGCTTCGGCCACCAGGTAGCGGCCGCCGGGCGCGATGGCGCCGGACAGCGGCGTCACCTGCCACTTGCTGCCGGAACCCGGTGACGTGGTCAGGTACTGCACGCTCCAGCCGTCCAGTCCGGCAGCGGTGGCGCCCACGTTGGTCAACTCGATGAAGTCACTGGTCAGCGTCGCGCCGGTGTTGCCACCGCCGCCGTAGACCTCGCCGATCAGCGCCTGGGTGCCCGGCGTGGCCGACACGGGTGCGGCGAAGCTCAGTCCGGCGATCGTGCCGAGGATGAGCGCGCCGATTCTGCGACTCGAAGTCACGGTTCGTCCCCTAAGTCGTGTTCTCTGCCCGGGGCATCCTCCCCTGAAAGCGTGAGGCAGGGGAAGATTCCGCCGTAACAACAGGTAACGGTTGCGCCTTTCAGCGGAGCCTGCGCCGCAGGTCGGCGGCCAGCTCTGCCGACATGTCGCGGAGCAGTTCGCCGAACTCCCGGCGCGGCTCGTCCTGCGGACGATCGCCGGGACGGGCGATCGCCGTGGTCCGGACCGCGGCCGGGTTGTCGATGCGAACGACGGCGATGTCCGGCGGAAGCACCGGCACGATCAGCCCGGGAACCACCGTGACGCCCAGCCCGGCGGCCACGAACCCCAGCTTGGCGACCCAGTCCTTTGCCACGAAGGCGATTTCCGGCTCCCAGGAAACGTCACTCCAGGCACCGAGCAGCGTCGTACCCGGCTCGGCGCTCCCCACGATCCAGCGTTGCTCGCGGAGCATGCCGACGGCGGCGGAGGGGAGATCGGCCAGCGGATGCCTTGACGACATCGCGACGAACAGCGGGTCCTCCAGGACGGGGATGATCTCGACCCCTGCCGGAGCCTGCCGGGGCGCAGTCACCACCGCCAGGTCCAGCCTTCCCCGTGCCACCGACGTCAGCAGCCGTCCGCTGGGCCCCTCGCGCAGCGACACCGCGACCTGCGGCCGGGCCGCGACGAGCGCCGCGATCGCCCGAGGGACCAGGGCCGCCATCGCGGTGGAGAAGGCGCCAACGCGCAGGCGGACCGGTGGCCGGACGGTCAGCTCTTCGAGCTCCTGGCGGACCGAGTCGAGCTCACCCAGTACCGCCTCGGCATGCCGCAGCACCACTCGGCCCGCCTCCGTGAGCCGCACACCGCGGGCCTGGCGCTCGAACAGCGGACGTCCCGCGGCCTGCTCCATCAGCGCGATCTGGCGGGACACGGCGGACTGCGTGTAGCCGAGCCGCTCGCCCGCGACGGAGAACGAGCCGTGGCGAGCGGCTTCGCGAACCACGCGCAGTCCGGCGACGGTGAACTCACTCATGCGAAACACTGATACCAGACATCGAAGACTTTCGTTTGTGTGATACCTGTGGACGCACCTACCGTTTTTCCCATGAGCACAGAGGAGAACCGGAAACTCGTCACGGACATTTTCGAGCAGATGGCGGCGGGCAACACCCGGGCACTGAGCGACGCGATGGCGGAGGACTTCCGCTGGGTGTTTCCCGGAAACTGGTCGTGGTCGGGTACCTGGGGGCCCAGGGAAACCGCGCTGAAGGGTCTACTGCGTCCCCTGATGGCACAGTTCACCGGCTACCGCAGCGAGGCGGACTTCGTCCTCGCCGACGGCGACCGCGTCGTGGTCCAGGCCAGGGGGTACGCCACCACGCACCGGGGCGACCCGTACCACCAGACCTACTGCTACATCTTCCGGATCGCCGACGGCCGCATCACCGAAGTCATCGAACACTGCGACACCGCGCTGGTCGAGCGGCTCCTGGACCAACCTGTTCGCTAAGGCGGGAAGTGCCGGTGATCTCTTATCCGGAGCACCGGCATTTTTGCCTTCTCCACGGGTGAAGATTTCGTCACGCCCCGCCGGGCGGTTAACAACCGACGAGGCCGGGACGATGCCAAGGCGAGGAAAGGATCTTGATATGAGACTTCCGCTCGCCATCCGGCGCATCGCGGGCATGGTGCTCGCCGCCGGTCTATTCACCTCGGCTCTCGTAGCCGGGGGACCACCCGCCTCCGCAGGCACCTCGCCACTGGAGATCCTGTCTTCTTCCTGGGCCTATACCGATTCCCGTGCGGTGCACACCAGCACGGCCGACGGCACCGGCGACGCGCCGGTCGGCGCCTGGCGGGATGATTCGGGCAAACTACACCTGAGCAAGTCCTATTTCACCCTGGACCTTTCCGCACTGGTCGGTGCCCGCATCTTCGACGCCACCGCATCCGTGGCGGAGCACCGGGTGAACAATTGCGACCAGCCCCGCGCGACGCAGTTGTGGCTGACCGACACCGCCGAAAAGCCCACCTGGGACGACCAACCCGAGGAGCGGGCGATGCTGCCCGCCCTGACGGCCACCCCCGGCTGCCCCTCTCCCTATGTCACCTGGGACGCGGCGGGCACGGTGCGGCAGGCACTGGCCGCGGGCCGAACGAAGATCACGCTCGCCCTGCTGATCCCCGAAGACCAGCAGGGCGACCTCTCGTACGGCCGGGCCTACGCCAACGATCTCCGCATAGCCGTGCGCTACAACAATCCGCCGGGCATCCCCACGGAGCTGACCCTCGACTTCCAGGCCTGCGACCAACCCCCGGTCTTCGCCAGGAACACCTCGCCGGAACTGAGGGCGCGCCTGTCCGACCCCAACCCGACCGACCGACTGCGCGCGCACTTCGCTGTGTGGCCGGACGGCCAGCCCGAACAGCGCACCACAGTCGACAGTGGTGCGGTCACCGACGGAACCGTAGCGATGGTCTCCCTCCCCAACGCGCTGTCGGTGGAGAACCAGGTCTACGACTTCGCCGTGCAGGCCGACGACGGCGACGACGTGTCGGCGTGGAGTGCGCCCTGCCAGTACACAGTGGACACCCACGGCCCCGCAGCCGAGCCGACGGTGACCTCGCCCAACTATCCCGACGACGGGGCACTCCACTTCGGAGTCGGAGCATCCGGCTCGTTCACGTTCGGCGCCAACGGCGCCGCCGACGCGGTCGGCTTCTACTACGGCAGCACGGCTGCGACCACCTACGTCGCGGCCGACCAGCCCGGCGGGAACGCGACCGTCTCCTACACACCCCAGAACTCGGGCCTCAACCGACTGTACGTGCAGAGCGCGGACGCGGCCGGCAACCGATCACCGGTGCACCAGTACTCCTTCTACGTACAGGACACCCAACCCCGGGTGACCGTGCCGAACGAAACCGGCCTCGGCTCACCGGTCACGATCTCCTTCTCCCCCACCGTGACCGGGGTCGTCTCCTACACCTACCAGTTGGACGCGGGTCCGCAGATCACCGTGCCGGCGGTGGCGGACGGCACCGCTTCGGTGAGCGTCACCCCGGCCAAATACGGCGGCCACAGCGTGAGCGTGTGGAGCAGCAGCCCGGCCCTGGCCAAATCCGGCGTGGCGACGCGGTCGTTCTTCGCCAATGACGCGCCACTGGTTTCGGGCGATGTCTACCCGGACCACGGAAGCGGTGGCGGCCCGGGAGTGCCCGGCACGTTCACGCTCACCCCGCGGATGCCGAATGTGACCGGCTACGTCTACTACGTCAACTGGCCTTTCAGCTCCGACCCGCCGATCAGTGTGCCCGCCAATCCCGACGGGACGGCGACCTTCGTCTTCACTCCGCCCACCGCCGACTCCTACGACCTCACCGTGTTCGCCCAAACCGCCGACGGCACGCTCTCCCAGGGCAGCCGCGACTACACCTTCACGGTGAAC
>NZ_VJWX01000104.1 GCF_007713715.1 Amycolatopsis rhizosphaerae | reverse complement strand
GCTGACCGGCGTTCATTCGCTCAGTCTGGTCCGCGTGGACGCCGGTTCGGGCTCCGGTGTCCCGCGGATCCTTCCGAAGGCCGCGGCCGCTTCGACGTTCCCCCTGCTGCTTCGCCGGGCGGCCATGGTCCTCACCGTGCTCGGGCTGGCGATGATTCCCTGGCTGGTCTTCCTGCACACCTGGCTGCCGGCCACCGCTCAGGCCTCGCACTGGGCCTGGACGTGGACGGGTCTGGACAGCTTTGAGGCGCTCGGCCTGCTCTCCACCGGACTGCTCCTCAGGCGCGGCGACTGCCGGGCCTGCCTGACCTCCGCCGCGACCTCGGCCCTGCTGCTGGTCGACGCCTGGTTCGACACCATGACGGCTGCCCCGGGTTCGGACTTCAAGCTGGCGGGGCTGATGGCGGTCTTCGCCGAGTTGCCGCTGGCGGTGGCCTGCGCGGTTCTCGCGACCCGGACCTTCCCTCGGCCGAGCCGCTGAGCGGAAGAGCTCGCGACGTAATCGGCGCTTGCGGTCCGGTCCTTTTCGGGAAGTCCCCGGCCTGCCGCAACGGCGGTCCACGGGCGGTTCGTTCGGCCCGCTCGGGTCGACTGCCGACAAAGTCGGCGCTGGCGCAAGCAGGTTGCACACGAACACAACTGATTGACCATCAGAGATGCTTCGATGGCCCAATCGGACATTTGGGGAGGAATTATGAGGCATTCGCGGGCAGTGATCGGCGCGGTCGCTGCCGCCGCCGTCGCCACCTGGTGGTTCACCGACTCCGCGCCGTACCCGTACTCTCAGCGCTGGCTGCTCGACCTGCCGCTGCCGTTCCTGACTCTGAAGCGTCTGGACCACGTGCTGCAGGCTCGGGAGGGCGAGAGGATCCTGGAGATAGGCCCCGGAACCGGCCTGCAGTCGCTGCACGTCGCACCGCAGCTGGGCGAACGGCCAGCTGGACATCGTGGACATCCAGCAGGAGATGCTCGACCACGTGGGCCGCCGGGCCAAGGAGCAGGGCGTCGACAACATCGTGCCGAACTGCGCCGACGCACATGAACTTCCTTTTGCAGATGGCTCGTTCGATGCGGCTTACCTGGTGACGGCGCTGGGCGAGATCCCGGATCCGGCGCGTACGCTGGCCGAGCTGCGCCGGGTGCTGAAGCCGTTCGGGCGGCTGGTGGTCGGCGAGTTCTTCGACCGGCATCAGATCCGGCCGTCCTCGCTGATCAGCCTGGTGGGCCTAACGTGTCAGTATACAAACCGCGGCGTGCTGGTCCAGGGGTCTGAGATTACGATCAACCTGACGACCACTCGCCATCTGATGGCGGGTGGTCGTCAGTGACGTACGACACATCACCATGGGCCTGAGTGGAAACAACGCGTCGCGACGGCTTTTGTGGTGTGCGGAGCGGACTACGTCCGACCCAGTATCGCTCGCGCCTAAGCCCATTGTCAGTAGGTGCATGTCAACCCACACATCTCGGTGCTGGGGCCTGATCGACAACCATCAGCCAGGCCAAATAAGACAAACTCAGCGCCGGTCAAGCAGTGCCGGTTCGTGTTTCATGAGCTCTGACGAACCGTTTCGATGGCAGCCGACTTCCATTCGGAATCCGTCACCCTGGGCCTCTCGTCGACAGTCTGCACAGGCTGAGTGGCCAGCGGCGGGGCCCTGCCGACATCCTGTCCCACCCGTGTCGGAGATCGTTTCCATCTCTGCACCCGACGTATACTTAAGCGCCGCGGGAATAGGTAACAGATAGATTGAGTAAATGCTTCAGTATGCAATCTCGACGTCCAGGAAGGCGAAGTAGTCAAGAGCGAGCCGGATGACCTGCTCGACTGGGCTTCAGTAGAACCAAACAGTTGGCCTCGATGCGGGGGTGTGGGCTAGGATCTCTAAGGGCTGACGGGGCGTCGTATCAGCTCGGAAGGCAGGCATGCAATACGACTGGCGACACCAGACCACGCTTGACCGCCGACCTCGATGCTGATCGCTACAATGCGCGCATGAACCGCGTTCCGCGTCCGGTCGAGCTGCGACCGAAGCCCCGTACGGGATCAACCCGGCGCCCACACGAAGCCCCCCGGGCCCGTGTAGGCTTGCCCAAGATTGTCAGCCTATTCTCCGGTGCCGGTGGGCTCGACCTTGGCTTTCATCATGCCGGATTCCCGCTGGTTTTCGCCGTAGACAAGTCATTGGCTGCCATCTTAACGCATCGCCGCAACTTCAAGAAAACATCATCGATAGCCGTCGACTTAGAAGAACTTGGTCCGAGTGGGGTCATGAAACATCTCGATGGCATTCTTGCACCCGGTGAGTCGATTGGAGTAATCGGAGGCCCCCCATGTCAGGGATTCTCGCGGGCAAACACTGGCTCGACGGCAAATGACCCACGTAACCGCCTTCCGTTGCTTTATCTGCAGATTGTTGAGGCATTGCAGGTAAAATACCAGGTCGAGTTTGTGCTTTTTGAGAATGTGCTTGGCATAAAAGACACCAAGCACACCGTGGTCTTTCGAGGGATCCTATCTAAGTTCCGGGAGATTGGCCTGACTGCGGACGTCAAAGAGTACTCGGCGCTCGATTACGGAGTGGCTCAGACAAGAAATCGTGTGATCATCTCTGGATTCCGAGACAGTGAGATTGGTCGGAAATTTCAGCCTAAAAAAACGACCAAATCGGATCTGACAGTTCGCTCGGTGATCGGCGCTCTTCCGGAGCCGGCCTATTTTTCGCGTGGCCTAGAGCGATCCGACATCCCGTACCACGAGAATCATTGGACCATGCGACCGATTTCCAAGCGATTCTCGCAGCCCGGAGGTGCTGATCGTGCTGGTCGGAGCTTCAGGCGTCTGGAGTGGGACAAGCCCAGCCCGACAGTTGCATACGGCCACCGTGAGATTCATGTTCACCCCGATGGCCGTCGGCGGTTAAGTATATACGAGGCGATGCTGCTGCAGGGCTTTCCGAGTAGCTTCGTGCTGGAAGGAACTTTGTCGGCGCAAGTTGAGCAAGTATCGAACGCGGTGCCACCACCATTGGCCAAGGCACTCGCCGTCGCGATAAAGTCCGCGATGTCTCGCGTGGCGCAAGCCTCGACCGTAGACGCGAAGATCAGTGCTTGACGTTTAATAGCGGAGTCTCTGGCGGCAGGAGCACCGCCGGTCTTCGCTAGGGGTGTATCGAAGTTGGCTTGGGCAGGGTTTGCGCTGTTCGGTCTGTCGGTGATCAGGAATAGGTGAGGCAAGTAGTAGCGGATTGATCGACCATGAAACGCCTGAACACCGGAGACCCCCTCGACACCTTGGGATGGCGGGGCGGTTCGACCTGGCCGACGTGCAGTGCGCGCTTGCTGGAGCTGCTACTTCCTTCGCCGTCGCGATCGGGTCGGCCGTCATTCGTGGAGAAAGCGGCCGCTGGTTGATGAAGCCTTGCGGCGGTGCGCACTGGTGCACCGAAGCGTGACCACGCACGGAGCGTGAGCTCCGGCCTGCGGAATGTTGTGGAGCCGGAAGCGCAGCGGTGTCTGGCAGCAAGCTTTGACCGCGCTGAAGGCCCTGCCTGATGCCGCGGGGCGCATCACCTGGGCTATCGGCGCGGTCTCCGCAATCGCAGCGCGCGCAGACCGTCCTGGCCGCTACGACGATTGCCCTCGACACGAGTGTCGACGCGTCGAGGGCGGCCGGGTCGCCACCACAGCCGCAAGGTTCCGCCCCGATGATCTGGCCAAACGACTACCCAAACATGTGTGTCAACGCATGTCGGCCGCTATCGGAGGCGAAAGGATGCTGCTTCTACATGGCCCTGAGTTACATCGATCCCCATGCCGATGTGAGCGGGTGTCGATGGTGGCCTATCCGATGCAACTGCCGCCCCAAGGAGTTGACCACCTACTGTCCCTACTCACTTGCCCCGTGAAGATCACGAAAGGTGGCTGGAGTACTAGGATCGGTAGCGTTCTACAAGGGGCGGAGTTGAGGTTCCGAGGAGGTGGCGGTCGTGTCGGCTCCTGACGGCACCCTGGTTCGGCTTGCGCTCTCTGAGTCTGGTGCTGCTAGCGGGCTCGCCGCGCCATGGATCGGGCGCTTGCTGGTGCTCGGGGCAATGGCTGCTCGATACTCAAAGCGCCTCAGTGGTCGCCAGCTGATTATTGCTATTTCGGTTCCAAAGCGCGACTTTGCAGCTGCTCTTATCGGGTGTGGCTGGGTGCTCGCAAGCGAGGCTCCAGCGCTGACTGATCCTCTTGAGACCCTGCGCACGTTAAGATCAGGAGCGCCGATCCGCGCCGTGAACAGCAGCCATGTTGTGACCGGCTTCTTCTCTACTTTGAACGAGAAGCTTCAACCGCCACGCGTTCAATTCGCAGATTCGACGTGGAAGGTCGACGGCATTCGGGCGCTCGCCCCATTGCCTGAACTGGAGCAAGCGCAGCGAGCGCCTCGACCCGAGCCTCGCAGTATCGAACACATGGCGGGGCTCGATCAGACTTGGGATGCACGCCTAGCCCTGCCAGCTGCTGACCTCGCCATCGTCGGTACGTTGGCATGGCTGGAGAAGGACTTTGAGGCATATCTTATTAAGGATGGCGATCAGTGTCCTCCGAGTTCAATCGGATCGCTGCTGATGCCAAAAGTTGGTCGAGCGGCAACCTGGTTTACCCGGATCTTCGCATCATCCCAGTTCGCCGAGAATATCCCGCTGCCGCGGGATTTGAGGGCGGTGATACTCGACGGCAGCGGCGCGATCAAGTACCTGGCCGAGATCGAGACCCCAGTCGCGATCTGTATCTTCGACCGCTCGGTTGCGGACGAGACCGCAGTGGAACTGGTGGTGCAGATGCGCAATACCCGGAGCGAGCCCATCGGGATGAACGAGTTGCGCTGGCACCCGCCAGAGGGTGTCGAGGCGCTGGCCTTCACGGTGGCATTATGAATCGGATCGTGCAACTCAAGCGGCGGTACGCGGCGTCTGCGGCTCTGGTCAAGACAGGTGTCGAAGTATTGGCTGTAGGCGATCCTGCCGGAGCACGCCTCAATGCGCTCGCGCGGCAGTTATTGGTTGCCGTTCGCGATGACGGACACGAGCTGTGGGAGGACTTAACAGGTGCCACGAAGGCGCTGCGCTGGCGTCGTGTGACCCAGCCGCAGCCGATTCATCTGAATTCCGCCCTTGTGGGTGGTGCAGCCGAACTGCGCCGACAGGTGCGACGCATGCGTGGTGCCGTCACAGATGAGGCCTTGCTTGATCAGCTCGCCGAAGCTGCAATGGCCGTCGGCGAAACGGATTCACCTGTGGGTGACGTCTTGCTCAGATCGATCGAAGAGATTGGTGCTGCCAATTGCGTTGTGGTTGCAGCGAACCGGACCGCCCAGTCCGGCCTGGCTGATTGGCTGAGGGAATGGGGCGTCGCCGTGGTCACGGTCGCCGACCTGGAACGGGAGTTCCCTTCGGCCGATCAGGCTTACGTGGTCGGTCCTCCCTGCTTCTTCCGGTCGTCCCTCGTCACGGCGCCCGTCACGAGCGGGGTCAGTTTCCTCATCCCCGCCTGGTTCGGCGATCGGACTATTCCGCGCTCTGCCCTCGCTGCCCATGCCGATGGTGCCATCCTTGTAAACGCCAAGGTGTTCACTGAGGGTGACACGAGCGAACCCGAGGTCGACGCGGCGGCCGCCGAGGTCGAGGACGAGTTCCTTCCGCAGCCTAGTTGGGGAAGCAGGTGTGAGGCCGAGCGAGAGCCGACAGCCGACGAGGTGGAGGCGCGAAAGGTGTTGCTGAGTGGTGACCTAGCCATCTGGCTTGACGACGGCGATCGCATCCGGGCGCTCGATACAGCGCAGCCACCTGGCGAACGAGTCGTTTACACCGACGTCAACGCCGTCCGACCGGGCACCTACCTCTTGCTCCGGCGGGGTGAGACCGAGCGCGGAGTGCTCTACCGTTCGGCACTCAACCGACTGTCGAGCAAAGAGGCTTCTATCAATGCTGCCCAGGTGGCGTGGAAACATGCGTTGGCTCAGAGGTTGGCGGACCTGGGCTACCGACGGACCGTGGTTGAACTTCGTGCGGCGGGCGTTAAAACCGCCCACCGGGCTAAGGCATGGATTGATCCCAATCTGGTTCGCCCGAACCGCGACGAGGACTTCGAATCGCTCCTTCGTTGGTTGGGCGTCGCTGTCCAACCCACGTTCCGGTACGCCACGATGCTTCGCCGCGCTCTTCATCAAGCGAGTGCCGAGCTTCGGGAACAGCTAGAGCGAGCGGTCTCAGCGGCTGATCTGTCCTTGCTCGAACGTGAAGGCCACTGGTTCCTAGGCAGTCAGCGAGAAGGTGTCCGCGGTCTAACTGCGACCCGTGTCCTCGCCATTTCGCCGTATACCGAGATTGTACCCCGGCACGACGCGAGGGTTCCATTCGAAGATCGGAGTGGGCAGTGGCTCGAATGATGCCGGCTTTTTGTCCGAGTGATGTGCCGCCCGGAGAGAAGGCGGTCTATGCGGCGCTGCAGTCGGATACTACAACTGACAGCTGGATCGTGCTTCACTCGCTCGGCATCGCCGATCACGTTCGGCAGGTTGAGGGCGAGGTTGACTTCGTGGTCATCGTACCCGATGCCGGCATCCTCGTAATTGAGGTCAAGTCCCATCAAACGATTGATCGGCGGGAGGACGGAAGCTGGAAGCTCGGGAACGACGCGCCCACATTCCGTGGGCCGTTCCAGCAGGCCAGCGAAGCGATGCACAGCCTTCGCGGGTATCTAAAAAAAAGGGGAGTGGACCTGCGCTCGGTGCCGATATTGTCGGCCGTCTGGTTCACAAGCGTTCGTGCACGCACGATGCTGCCACCCAACCCCGAGTGGCACAACTGGCAGATACTTGACTCTGAAGATCTGAAATCCGCTCCTAGAGCAGTCCTCCGAACGCTTGCCGCGGGCACGAAGCACCTCGACGACAAGGTCAAGTACTTTTCCTACGGAGGGGTCGGGCCGGATACGGATGTGGCCGCGCGAATCGCGTCGCTGCTGCGCCCCAAGTTCGAACTTGTGGTCGTTGCCGGGGATCGTCGACGCGCGCGCGAGTCCCAGCTGGTCACCTTCATTGAGGAGCAGTACCGCGCTCTCGACGCGGTCGCCGAGAACCGTGCCGTACTGTTCTCTGGACCGGCGGGTTCGGGCAAGACCTTCCTCGCTATGGAGTCGGCCCGTCGAGAGGTGGCGATAGGCAGACGCGGTCGACTCTTATGTTTCAACCGCTTTCTCGGGAAGCGCCTGACCAACGATATGGCAGATCTCGACGGCCTCATCGTCGGCACATTTCACCAGGAGTTGCTTCGGCTTGCGGGGCTGGACCGCGTCCCGGAGCATCCGTCGCCCGCTTTCTGGATGGATGAATTGACCGAACGAGCAACGGAGGCACTAATCGACGGTGGTGATGCACTGGTAAGTGACTTCCTCGTTGTCGATGAGGTCCAGGACATAGCCGCTGAGTCCTATCTCGATGTGCTGGATTTGATGGTTTCCGGTGGGTTAAAGGAAGGGCGGCTGCTTTTCTTTGGAGATTTCGAGCGACAGGCAATATTTGAGAACGAAAACGAGGACGGGCGCGGACGCTTGCGGTCGCGCGCGCCGTACATGATGTCCCACAAGCTGACGCAGAACTGTCGCAACCTGCCACGGATCGGTTACCAGGTCAACCTGCTCAGTCACCTACACCCTGGTTATCAGGAGTTCCGTCGCCTTGACGATGGTGTCGATCCGGTCTTCGTTAAGTACCGGACGAAGCAGGAGCAATCGTCACTACTTGCCGCTGCCATCCGGTCGTTGCGAGAGGAGGGTTACGACCTCGACGAGATTATCGTGCTCAGTCCAAAGCGCGACGGCTCGGTAGCGGAAATTACAACCGACCGGTGGCTTCGGCAGGTGCTGAAGCCCGCCGACGGCTTACCGGCCCGACCGGGTCAACTCCAATATTCCACGATCCACGCCTTCAAGGGGCTCGAGGCTTCGGCTGTCGTTGTAACTGACCTGGACCGATCGGCCGCCGCGGACAATTTCGACTCGCTGCTTTACGTAGGTCTAACCCGCGCGACAGATCGGCTCGTCGCATTCATCGAGTCCGGCACATTCCGGAAAGCATTTGGAGGAGCTACATGACTGGGCTCGAAACACGCGCTATCGTCGAGGCTGAGTTGCGACGAGAACTCTTTGGGCCTTTTAGTGATGAAGAGCCGCAAGGAAAACCACTCAATTGCTCCAGTGGATCGATTACCTTTGCCACCGTCGATGAGAGTCGAGGTCAGTTCTACGACGCCGTCACCCTGCAGGAGATCCTGACCAACGGCACACCACTCACCCGCTACGGAGTCGGCGTTCTCCATAGTGGTGCCGCCGTCCGTGGTACCGCAATCGGTGATGCCTCCGATGACGTCGACCTAACTGGCTTCCCGGGCGTTGGCCAGAACGAGGACGATCCGACAGGGCAGCAAGTCGAGATCAAGGGTTCTCTCCGGCAGGATGAGGCGGATTCCGATGACTTCGACTTGACCGATGCCAACCGGTTCAAGCCTTCGGCCATGGCGGTGTCGTTCCTGTGCAGGGTTCCGGCGGGTGGCTCTCTTGAGGTCGTCGTTACCGGAGCGCATTACGAGAAGCTCAGTGTTCACATTCCGGGCCTCAGCAAGACTGTGGATTGGTGGCGGCGGCGGCCTTTCATCCTTGTCGGGACCGTGCCTGGCAGTGTTCTCCGCACTGAGACGAACCAGCTCAAGATCGTGACTATGGTTCCCAACGGTGAAGCGCCTGGCATCGCGCCGACGACACGGATCTTCAGCCGATCGCTACCCGGATCGGATGATTCGGAACTCCGCCTTGTGACGGTCGCAGTGGTCAATCAGGTCATGGGTACCGGACCAAGTAGCGCGTTGTTTCAGATGGGTTTCACGACGAAGGGCAAGGGCGGCCTGCTTATCGAGCCCTACCCTGAGTTTGAACTCCCAGACCGGGACGACGAAGAGCAATCAATCGATCTGTTGTACCGGAAGAAGCGCACCTACGCCATTGGTCACGGCTGCGCTGCTGAGTGGGACGACACTCGGGAGTCGACCGTTCCCTCGGTCAGGGCGGTCGCGATGCCCGCCTACGAGGTAGTGAGCCTGACACCGAACATCTATCTCGCCGACGAGGACGGCAACTACCTGTTGGACGCGGATGGCGAGCGGCGGTCGGTCACGGTCAGCATGAAAGCGCTCGCGGATGGCAACGATGAAGGCCGGGAGCAAGTTGAAACAGTGCTCCGGCTCTATGGTGAATGGATCGCCGACCGCCGACGCGAGATCAACGACCTGCCGGAACAATTGCGGCCTGCCGCGGCCCGTCATATGGAACTGGCTGCGAAGGCCTTGAAACGGATGCGAGCCGGCTGGGGGTTGGTGGGCGCGAGCGAACTCGCTCGACAAGCGTTCAAGTGGGCCAACGAGGCCATGCTGTACCAGCAGGTGCGATCGAACTTCCCGCTGCGTGAGGTCGAGCGTGGTCGCGATGATGTCCTCCGCGTGGTGGGACGGCATCCGGAGCCGACTATCCCCATTGGTAAGGGGACGTGGCGCCCCTTCCAAATTGCCTTCATCCTGGCAAGTCTGCCCGAGCTCGTGGAGCCCACCACGGAGTCACGCTCACTCGTCGACTTGATCTTCTTCCCAACTGGCGGCGGGAAGACAGAGGCGTACCTTGGCGCCTCGGCGATTAGCCTATTAGCGCGGCGTCTGCGAAATCCGGAAGACGTCGGCACCGACACTCTGATGCGCTACACGTTGCGACTCCTTACGGCCCAGCAGTTCCTGCGTGCGGCATCCCTCGTGTGCGTTCTTGAGGAAATCCGCGATCGGAATGCGGACATGCTCGGGAATTCTCCTTTTGGCATTGGTATTTGGCTCGGTGGAACATCCACCCCTAACAACTGGGGGAAGGCCGTCGAAGTACTCGGGCGGCTCCGCCGCAATCCTTACGAGCAGAACCTGTTTCTGTTGCTTCGCTGCCCCTGGTGCGGTACTAAAATGGGCGCTAAGCCAAAGGGCAAGGGCGGCCAGGACGTCATCGGGTACGAACAGGTCGGCCAGAGAGTTGTATTGCGCTGCGTTGACTCGCAGTGTCGCTATTCGCGACGTGCGGGCCTCCCTGTTCATGTTGTCGACGAGGACATCTACGAGGTGCGTCCTTCGATCGTTATCGGTACAGTGGACAAGTTCGCCATGATGGCATGGCGACCGCGGGCTCGAAGCCTATTTGGAATCGACAACCATGGTGAGCGTGCGGTCTCGCCGCCTAGCCTAATCATTCAAGACGAGTTGCACCTCATCTCTGGACCGCTCGGTTCAATGGTCGGACTCTACGAACCAGTCATCGACGAGCTTTGCACAGATCGCCGCGGCCAGGCTCCAATCCCACCCAAGATAATCGCGTCGACAGCCACCATCAGACGCTATGAAGACCAGATCAAGAGCCTCTTTGGTCGGGAGAATGTCGCGTTGTTCCCGCCGCATGGTTTAGAAGAAGGACGATCCTTCTTTGCTGAACCTGCTCGTTCGGTCGACGGTACGCTTGAGCCCGGTCGCCGTTATATCGGTGTGATGAGCGCGTCACTGGGCTCGATGCAAACCGTCCAGACTAGAGTCGCGGCCGCCACGTTGCAGGCAGTTACCAAGGTTCCTGAAGCCGACCGTGATGGCTACTGGACCAATCTCAACTTTCTGAACTCTCTGCGCGAACTCGGCAACACTGTGTCGCTACTAGAGTCTGACGTCCCAGACTATCTGACCGGACTGATCCGACGAGATGGGATAGACCCTCGTTGGCCGAACCGCATAATGGAGCTCACTTCTCGGCGGCGATCGGATGAAATCCCGAAGGCCATCGAGCAGCTCCAGGTCCCCTACATGCCAGGCCGAGAGCGCCAGGAGGCGATCGATATCTGTCTGGCCTCGAACATTATCGAGGTTGGCGTGGATATCGATCGTCTTGGTCTGATGACCATTGTGGGGCAGCCGAAGACGACGGCCCAGTATATCCAGGTTAGCGGTCGAGTCGGCCGCCGTGCTGACATCAGCCCGGGCCTTGTCATTACGATCTATGGCGCCGCCAAGCCTCGTGATCGCAGTCATTTCGAGCGCTTCCGGACTTACCACCAGCAGCTCTATTCGCAGGTCGAACCGACGTCGGTGACGCCTTTTGCGGCACCCGTCCTGCGACGCGCGCTCCATGCGGCTGCCGTTGCCTACGTTCGGCAGACGGCGCCGGAGGATCTACCGCCGTATCCGTTCCCCTCGCGCGAATACGATGACGCGATCGAGCTGCTGCGCGAGCGCGTTCATATCGCTGACGTGGGCGAAGCCTCACTTCTGGAGCGCATGGCGGAGAAGCGCGCCCGGCAGTGGGACAGATGGGAGCGCACCGTTTGGGAGGCGAATCCAGCTCCGTGGGGCGACCCGAAGCAGGGATTAATGCGCTTCGCGGGCACGCTGCCCGACCTCGACAGTAAAGCCATGATTTGGGATGTGCCCACCAGCATGCGAAACGTCGACGCGGAGTGCCGTCTCGCAATCTCACTGGCCTACGCCCACGCTGACGCAGACATGGAGGACTGACTATGAGTACCGGGGCAATACGCCGGGCGCAGCTCGTTACCCCTTTTGGTGTTGGTGCCATGAGCGTGCTGGTCAATGGCACATCGGTCATCACAGCTGGCCTCGACCACTGGTATGATATCGATGATGCGGGCAGATTGGCGCTCGAGGAGTACCAAGAGCACGACTGGCGACTGGAAAAACGTCTCCGGGTTTCTGAATTCCGGTTGCCGCCGGATTATCGCTATCAGGGACAGGGAAACGATAACCGCAACGTCAAGCTCACCGTCCCTGTGCTGAGGTTTCCCCGATGGTGCTTCTGTATGTTCTGCAAGCGTCTGAAAATCTCGACCTTGACCATGCAACAACCCGTACTGTGCAAAGACGCTAAGCATGCCGACTGGAAGTACAAGCCCCGGATGTCTCAGGTTCCTTTCGTTGCAGTCTGCGCTGGAGGACACCTCGATGATTTCCCATTCGATAAGTGGGTTCACAAGGCGCATAGGCCGACCTGCTCCGGAACGCTTCGCTT
This sequence comes from Amycolatopsis rhizosphaerae, assembly GCF_007713715.1. Lineage (GTDB taxonomy): Bacteria > Actinomycetota > Actinomycetes > Mycobacteriales > Pseudonocardiaceae > Amycolatopsis_E > Amycolatopsis_E rhizosphaerae. The sequence goes on along the minus strand of NZ_VJWX01000104.1, from coordinate 4,378 downwards.
AAAGTCTCATGGCGGGGGTGGGCTTGAGGGCCAAGTGGTCAGTTGCGACGAATGTGGAAAAGAACGATCGCTTCGAGGCATCACGGAAGGCCACTTCATCAATGGGGAGGAGCACACAACGCTGAGTGACCAGTTGTCGACTCCGAACGATCCGTTCCTGTGCACTGGGGCGCGACCATGGCTGGCAAAGCTTGAAGGCCCATGCAGCAATCCGATGCGAGGAGCTCTGCGTGCCGCCGGCAATGTGTATTTCCCGAAGGTCGAATCGTCGATCTACCTTCCGCAAAAGGAGGGGGCGGTCAGTGCGGAGATGCACGAGCTGATGCGCCATCCTGCGGTCAGCGGCACGATGCGGACGCTTCACGGCATATTTGGCGCAGACCTTGCTGTGCAGGTGCTCCGCGACAACCTGCTCAAGAACGTGCCGCCCGAGCTATTTGGACCAGTCTCCGATGAGGAGCTGATGGCTGGGTACCGTGACCTGCTCGGCGTGGGTGAGATCGTGCCCGAGTCCGGGGAAGATTCGGACGCTGAGCTGCTGACTGGTGATGACGAATGGCGATTCCCAGAGTTCCAGCACATCCGACACACGCCAAAGGATGACTATCTATCGGCAACCGATCCTGGAGTCCACCCTGATCTGAGGTCGCATATAGAGCGGGTGCGCTCCGTCGATGTGCTACGCGAGACGCGCGCGCTTCGAGGCTTCACGCGGGTGCGCGACGGCGTCCTCAAGCTGAGCGAGGGGAAGGCACTGCTCCGGCGCGAGCCGCTCCCACCCGTCCAGGCATGGCTGCCTGCCTATGTCGTCAAGGGCGAAGGCATCTATTTCGAACTCGACGCCGCGCAGTTGGCGGTGTGGGAGGCTCGTGCAGACGTGCAGGAACGCGCTCAGAAGATCACCGATCAATACAGTGCTGTCGCCTCCCAACGGGGTCTGCAGAATCGGACACTCAGCCCGCGCTTCGTGCTATTGCATACGCTCGGACATCTGCTTATCAATGAGCTGGTCTTCGCGTGCGGTTACAGTTCGGCTTCTCTCCGGGAGCGGCTTTACGTGTCCACCACCCCCGGCCGGGAGATGGCAGGGCTCCTGATCTACACCGCTGCCGGCGACTCTGAGGGCACGATGGGTGGTCTCGTCCGCATGGCGCGTCCCGACAACCTTCGCGCCGTCTTTGTCTCGGCACTCGGCGATGCACGCTGGTGTTCGACCGACCCTGTTTGCATGGATGCTGGTGAGAAGGGGCAGGGGCCGGACTCCTGCAATCTCGCCGCCTGCCACGGCTGTGCCCTGCTCCCGGAGACAAGTTGTGAGGAGTTCAACCGCTTCCTCGATAGGGGGCTAGTAGTTGGCACCTTCGATAAGCCGGACTTGGGATACTTCTTGCCCTTCGCCTAGTACTCCAGCTGGGGATCGTGATGTTCATGGTTCTTGGGTGGTTTGTCGCTGGTAGTGGGCTTGTTGGGCGCGGTGTTGGTGGTGTCGGCGCCACCAGGACCAGTGCAGGCAGGTGATGATGTCGTGGTCACGGTGGATGACGAGCCGGGTGAAGAGGTGCCGAATTTCGTTGAGCGACAACGGAATCAGGCCGGTTGGTGTGAGTCTGACTCGTTCGGCGACGGTGGTGATGGCGAGGAAAAGATGGGCCAGCAGGACCAGGGTGGTCCAGCGGTACCAGGAGGTCCAGGTGCGGACCTGGTGCTCATCCAGGCCGGTTTGCCCTTTGCTGGTTTGGAAGGATTCCTCGATCGTCCAGCGCCGTCCGGCGACCCGCACCAGGGCGGCCAGCGGGACCCGGCGGAGCGAGAAACAGCGGTAGAAGGTTAGTTCGCCAGTGCGGCGGTTGCGCCGGATTAGCAGCCACCGATACCCGTCTGCATCGCTGTCGGCGTCGTGGATGGTGAGGCCCAGTCGTAGAAGCGGTGTCCCTTCGCACCCCGCCCGGCCGAAAGCCGTTGCCAGGACCGTTTCGGCAGCCGGGCGGCCAACCGGTCAGCACGCTCGGTATCGATACCGGCGTGGACGCGGTGGTGGCAGGCCACCGCCAGCACATACCCCACCCCACGGTCTTCCAACTCGCCCGGCAGTGACGAGCTGGCGCCATAGACCTCGTCACCGCTCACCCAGCCCACTGGCACGCCACCCTCGAGCGCCCGGATGATCATCCTTTGGCCAGTTCCGTCTTGGTCGCGAACCCGGTGCCCTTGGGGATTCCTGCTCCGGCGCAGCGATCCTGGTCCCCGGTCCACGATGTCGGCAGATACAGCTCCCGGTCGATCAACGTGTGCCCGGTTTTCGTGGTGTGGGTGAGAAACACCCCGACCTGCGCGTTCTCGATCCGCCCGGCCGTGCCGGTGTACTGGCGCTGCACACCCGCGGTGTGCCGGCCCTTCTTCACATCCCCGGTCTCGTCCACGACCAGCATCGCGTCCTCGCAGCCCAGATGCTCCACCGCCATCGCCCGGACGTCATCACGGACCGCATCGGCCTACCACACCGCCCTCGACAGCAGGTCCTGCATCCCATCAGGACTGGCATCCCCGGCGTGTTCGGCGATCGTCCAGCAGTTCTTCCGCAGCAGATCCGACAACAACCCCAGCACGAACCCGCGGGCACGACGCCGCGGTTCCACCCGGGCGAACCGGCCAGCGACCCGCGCCATCACACCATCAAAGATCTCCCGCCACCGGCCAGGGTCTATGCTGTGGCCCGCGGCCATCACGCGATCTTGAGCTGTCTTCACAAACCGCCATGATTAACTGGTGGCCGCGCCTGCGTTCACCCACCCTCGCCAGGCAGATCACGAAGCCCGGCTGCAGTACTAGGGAGGGCTGGTACTCGCCGTGACGACGTTGCGAATGGCCTCGACGACTTTTTCAGCGTCCTCATGCTCCCAGAAGCGCAGGACGGTCCAACCTGAACGGCGCAGTTCCTCCGTCGTGTTCTTATCGCGCGCCATGTTGGCCGCGATCTTCGAGGGCCAGTAGTCGGCGTTATGATTAAAGCTTTTCCGGCCATGGACCGGACAGCCGTGCCAGAAGCAGCCGTCAATGAACACGGCCACGCGCCTCTTGGTGAAGACAATGTCTGCGCGCCGACGCAGGTCAGCCACTGGGGCTATCGCAACTCGGTATCGGAAGCCGAGACGATGGAGAGCGCGGCGGACCGCCATCTCAGGTTGGGTATCGCGGGACCGAATCGCCTGCATGTTGCGTCGCCGCCCAGGACTAGACGCCCATGATCTGGTCCTTGTGGTCGGTGGCATGCTACTGACGGTACAACACCACACCATCGAGTTCTCCTGTGAAACTGCCTTGACCTTGCCGGTCGACAGCGTCTAAGCATGTTCGTCAAATGACCATGCGTTCGTCGTCGAAACTGATACGTTCAAGGACATGACGGACACTGGCGCTTCCGCCACCCGTGACCTGCGCAAAGCGTCCGTGGACGAGGTTCTGAGCCGGGTCGAGGTTGGGCTGGGCGTGGCATTGGGCCGCGAATCGGTGGTCCGGAAACGCCGCACGGTCGGTGCTCCGAGCGATCGGGGAACTTGGGTGCGTATCGAGGTGCGCCCGTTGGCCAAGATCGCTGGCCAGGGCCAGGCGGCCAACGGCCTGGAGGCCGCAGAGTTGCTGACCGGGATCGCGAAGCCAGCCTGGTACGCGTCGCTGAGTTGGCACGATGCCGACGAGCAGGCGATCTGGCGTGCCGATGAGGTCGAGTTGTTGACGGATGAACCTTTGCAGCGGGGCAAGGTGCGGGAGGTGTCGCTGTCGGAGGCGTGGTGGGCGAGGTTGAATGCGTCGCTGGACGCGCTCGGCCGTCAGCACACGACACGGGTGGCAACGCCGGACACGGAGACCATCAACCACGCCCTGGTCGCGCGGGATATTGAGCGGGCTTTCCCGGGCCGAGTCGATGTGTCCCTTAACGAGCCATGGGTGCCTGCGCATGCAGATCTGGCGTGGCCGAACCTCACCTGGCCGGAGAGCTGGATCATCGACTGGGAAGATCACGGGATGGCCCCGCGGGGTCTCGACGCGGCGAACCTGTGGGCTCATTCGCTGGGTGTTCCGGGACTTGCCGCGCGGGTCTGGCGGGAGCGGCGGGCTGATTTGGAGACGCGGTCGGGCAGGCTGATGGCGTTGTTCTGCTGCTCGAAGGTCCTCAACGACTCGTCCATCCCTGGTGAGTTGCGGGAGATCACGCCGCGGGAGGCGAACCGCGTGATCGTCGACCTCGAACGTTGCCCCCCACAACCCCGCAGCGACGATGGGGAAGCCGCCCTACCAGCGGAAACGGCTCCAGAAGGAGCGGTTCGCGCAATGACCAAGTTGGTGGGCCGCCCGGGGCTCGAACCCGGAACCTATGGAG
>NZ_VJWX01000103.1 GCF_007713715.1 Amycolatopsis rhizosphaerae | reverse complement strand
GTGTAGGCGTCCCCGACCTTGTTGCCCCCGGCGGTGACGATGACCTTGGCGACCCCGGCGTCGTAGAGCTGCTTGGCGTGGCGCAACCGCGCCTCGAAGATCGGCGACGGCTTCCCGTTGTACTGCGCCGCCCCGAGCACGACGATCATGTCGGCGGGCGCGCGGTCGTCGACGCGGGCCACCTGCCACACGCGGAACGCGGTTCCCCCGAGAACCAGCACGACGACCAGTGCGGTGCCGAAGAGTGTGCGGCGCAACCAGACAAGGCCCGCCGTCCTGAACTTCCCCATCGGCCCCATCTTCGCACGGTCACAGCCACCCGTTCCCCTCGGCGAGCCGTACCGCCTCGGCGCGGGTGCGCGCCCCGGTCTTGCCGATCGCGGCGGAGAGGTGGTTGCGCACCGTGCCCTCCGACAGGTGCAGCCGCCTGGCCACGTCGGCGACGGTGCCGCCGTCGCTGGCCGCCCGCAGCACCTGCAGCTCGCGGCCGGTGAGCGGACTGGCCCCGTGGACGAGGGATTCGGCCGCCAGCGCGGGATCCACCACCCGGAGTCCGTTGTGGACACGGCGGACCGCGTCCACGAGCTGCTCGGGCGGGGAGTCCTTGACCACGAAACCGGACGCCCCCGCGGCCATCGCCCGCGCCAGGTAGCCGGGCCTGCCGAAGGTGGTGCAGATGATGATCCGGCACGCGGGCATCGCCGCGTGCAGTTCGGCCGCGGCGGTCAGCCCGTCCTTGCCGGGCATCTGCACGTCCAGCAGCGCGACGTCCGGTGCGGACTCCTTGGCCGCCGCCAGCACCGCGTCCCCCGAGCCGACCTGCGCCACCACCTCGAGATCGGGTTCCAGGCCCAGCACGGTGGCCAGTGCACCCCGCACCATCGCCTGGTCGTCGGCCAGCAGCACCCGGATCACGACGCCACCTCCAGCGCCGGCTTCACTTCGGCCCGCACCAGGAACCCGCCGTCCGCCCGCTGCCGCGCGTGCAGCGTGCCCCCGACCGCGGCCAGGCGCTCCGCCAGTCCCCGCAGGCCGTTGCCGCTCGCGTCCGGCGCGGCGCCGACCCCGCCGACCCCGTCGTCCTCGATCTCCAGCCACGTCCTGCCGAACCGCACCTTCACCTGCCGGGCCTGCGCATGCCGCAGCACGTTCGTCACCGCCTCCCGCAGCACGTACCCGAAGGTCTGCTGCAGCTCCGGGCGGACGTTGTCCACCGCCTGCGGCAGTTCGGCCTCGATGTCCGCGGCCCGCAGCGCCGCCTTCGCCCCCACGAGTTCGGCCGACAGCGACACCTCCCGGTAGTCCGAGACGGTGGCCCGGACATCGGACAGCGCACTGCGGGCGAGCCCTTCCACCTCGCCGATCTCCGTGACGGCGCGCTCGGGGTCGTTCCCCGTTTCCAGCACCCGGCGCGCCAGTCCCGCCTTCACGGTGATCGTGGTGAGGCTGTGCCCGAGGATGTCGTGCAGATCCCGCGCGAGCCGTTCCCGCTCGGCCGTCACGGCCAAGGTGGCGATCTCCTGGTTGGCCGCCCGCAGGCTGCGCACGGTGGTGATCAGCCTGCCGATCGAGAACAGCGCGCTGCTCACCCCGATCACCGCGGCGAGGTCGCCGGGTGAGCCGTGCTGGCCGGTTTGCAGGAGCACCAGGACCACCGCCGCGGCGAGCGAGGTCCCGCCCAGGGCCAGGGTCCAGATCGGCGGCAGCGCGAAGGACATCACCGTGACCACGTAGATCAGCAGGTACACGCTGCCGTCGGTCTCCAGCAGCAGCATCAGCCAGGCCAGCAGCAGCATGACCAGGCAGAAGGACAGCCGGACCGCCAGCGGGCGCGGCCGCAGCAGCATGAACGGGAACAGGACGTAGCCGGCGCCGTAAACGGTGTTCAGCACCACCGAGAAAACGCTCCACCCGACGGAAAGGTCACCGGAGACCGCGCCCTGGACCGTGGGGACCAGCACCGGCAGGTAGAACAGCACCGCAGGAATCAGCCAGCGGAGATTCGATCCCGGTCTTCCCCAGAGGCCGGGAGCGTTGTCGCTCCACAGGCCAGGAGGATTGTCGCTCCACAGGCTGTTGTCCCACTCGCGACCACGCTCGCCCGCCACCGGTTCTCCTCGCTAAACCCGAGCCGAATCCCTACGGTATCGCCGCACCACGGCGAAGGAGAGGACTACCGTCCAGATCCCCAGCATCAGCGCGGCACGCCCGAGACTGGTGGACAGCTGGCTGGTCACCGCCCCGCGGCCGACCTGCCCCATCCAGTAGCTGGGCAGTACGTGCGCGATGTTGAGCAGCCAGTCCGGCATGGCCTCGATCGGGATGAAGATCCCGCCGATCAGGGCCATCGGCAGCATGACCAGCTGGGTGATCGGCTGGGTGGAGTCGGCCGTGCCGACCTGCCCGATCAACAGGCCGAGCAGCGCGAACGGGATCGCGGCGAGCCACACCCCCAGGGTGACCCGAAGCCAGCCCGAAGCATCCAGCCGCACGCCCTCGGCGAGCGCGCCGACCAGCGGGACGACGATCACCGGGACCAGCGCCAGCGTCATGCCGGTGACGGCCTTCGCGGCGAGGTAACCGGGACCGGACAGCGGCGTCAGCCGCAACTGCCGTTGCCAGCCCGCCTGCCGTTCGATGGCGACCCTGGAGCCGTTGAACAGGGTGGAGGACAGCGCGCCGAAGGCGGTCATGCTCACCATCAGCGCGGCCCTTTCCTCCGGCTGCTTGGCGAAGATGCCGACGTAGAGCAGGAAGAGCAGGACGGGGAAGGCCATGGTGAAGATCAGGTACCGCGGCGAACGCAGCACGCGGCGGATTTCCAGGATCAGATAGGTGAGGCTCATCGGGTGGTCTCCTCGTCGGAGGTGAGGGAAAGGAAAGCGCCTTCGAGGCCGATCGCGGTGATCTCGATGTCACGCACCGCGGGGAAGGCGGCCAGCAGGGCGCGCAGGGTGGCGTCGGAGTCACTGCTGGACACCGCGATCCGGTCGCCGCGCACCTCGTACTCGGTCACCCCGGGCAGGACGGAGACGGCGGCGGAGGTGGCACCCGGCGCGACCGCCCGCAGCGTCCGGCCGCCCGCCAGGGCCCGGACCTCGGCCACCGAGCCGTCGGCCACGATCCGGCCCGAGCGCATCAGCACCACGCGGTCGGCGAATTCCTCGGCCTCTTCCAGGTAGTGCGTGGCGAACAGGACGGTGCGGCCGGAGTCGGTGAAGGTGTGCATGGATTTCCAGAACTCGCGGCGGCTGCCCACGTCCATCGCCGCGGTCGGCTCGTCCAGCACGAGCAGATCGGGATCGCTGACCAGCGCGATGGCGAAGCGCACCCGCTGCTTCTGGCCGCCCGAGAGCTTGGTGCTGCGGCGGCCCGCCAGTTCCTCGACCCCGGCACGGCGCAGTGCCTCGGCCACCGGTATCGGCTTGCGGTGCAGGGACGCGACCAGGCCGACCAGCTCGCCGACCGTGGCGTCCTCCAGCAGCGCGCCACCCTGGAGCATCGCGCCGATCGCCCCCTCGGCGATCGCTTCGGCGGGTTCGCGGCCGAACACGCCGACCTGGCCGGCGTCGGGCCGGGTCAGGCCGAGGATCATGTCGACGGTGGTCGACTTGCCCGCACCGTTGGGGCCGAGCAGGGCGACCACCTCGCCGGGGGCGATCGTGAGGTCGATGCCGTCGACCGCACGAACCTCGCCGTAGTGCTTACGCAGCCCGGACAGGGCCACCGCGGCGCCCTGCCGGACCGCCGCGTCCCTGGTTGCGGGAACGGGTGTGCCGGTTGTGTTCATGGTCATCAGCGTGCCGCGGCAACGGGCCCGGCGAGCAGGCCGCCGATCATGGCTTGGGCATGACAACTGTCATTACTTCCCGGATTTGAGATATATTCTCTGTCATGAGAGATGATCTGGATCGGCAGCTGGCCGACCGGTTGAGCGGGCTGCGGGCCGAACGCGGATGGTCACTGGAGAGGCTGGCCGAGGTGTCGGGGGTGAGCCGCTCGACCCTGTCGCGCATCGAACGGGCCGAGATCAGCCCGACCGCGGCCCTGCTCGGCCGCCTCTGCACGGCATACGGGCGGTCGATGTCGCAGCTGCTCAGCGAGGTCGAAGCCGACCCGCCGGTGCTGCTGCGCGCCGCGGACCAGCCGGTGTGGACCGATCCGGAGACCGGCTTCACCCGGCGCTCGGTCTCCCCGCCGCAGCCGGGGCTGCGGGCCGAAGTCCTCGAAGGCGTCCTGCCCGCCGGTGCGGTCATCGCCTACCAGGCCGCCGCCCGGCCCGGACAGGAACAGCATCTCTGGCTCACCGAAGGCGTCCTGGAACTCACCGTCGGCGGCGAGCTCCACGAGCTTCGCGCCGGGGACTGCCTGCGGTTCCACGTCCGGGGCGGCACCCGGTTCCACTCCCCCGGCCCCGGCGCGGCCCGCTACACGCTCGTCATCGTCCTGCCCTGAGGAGAACACATTGCCTGCCATCACCCCGCTCGATGCCGAGGAACTGCCCGAGACGGCGCCCGGACTGGCGCGGCTGCTGATCGATTCCGTCGACGGCGGCGCCTCCGTCGGCTTCTTCGCCCCGCTCGACTTCACGACCGCCTTGCGCTGGTGGCTCGCCCTGGAGGCACCGCTGCGCGATGGAAGCGCGCGGATCTGGCTGGCGCGCCAGGAAGACCGCGTCGTCGGCACCATCGGGCTCCGCCTGACCGGCTACCCGACCGGCCGCCACCGGGCCGAGGTCTCGAAACTGCTGGTGCACCGCGACGTCCGCGGACAGGGGCTCGGCCGTACGCTGCTGGCGCACGCGGAACGGGAGGCCCTGGCGCAGGAACTCACCCTGCTCTTCCTCGACACCGAAACCGGCAGTGTGGCCGAGAACCTCTACCGCCGCTCGGGCTGGACCCCGGTCGGCACCATCCCCGACTTCGCCCACGATCCCAGGGGCGCTCTCAGTCCCACCACGATCTTCTACAAGCACCTGGTCTGACCGCGCAAGGGCCGTGAAGGGTCCCTTCACAGCCGTTTCGACTGTGAAGGGACCCTTCACGGCACTCGCCGGGGCTGGGGGTCAGCAGCCGAGGAGGCGGCCGGCCAGGTAGGCCTCGACCTTGTCGATGGCCACGCGCTCCTGGGCCATAGTGTCGCGCTCGCGGACGGTCACGGCCTGGTCCTCGAGGGTGTCGAAGTCCACCGTCACGCAGAACGGGGTGCCGATCTCCTCCTGGCGGCGGTACCGCTTGCCGATGGAACCGGCGTCGTCGAAGTCCACGCTCCAGTGCTTGCGCAGCGCGGCCGCGAGGTCCTTGGCCTTGGGCGTGAGGTCGGCGTTGCGGGACAGCGGCAGCACCGCCACCTTGTACGGGGCCAGCCGGTAGTCCAGTTGCAGCACCACTCGCTTGTCCACGCCACCCTTGGCGTTGGGCACCTCGTCCTCGTGGTAGGCGTCGAGCAGGAACGCCATCATCGGGCGCCCGACACCCGCCGCCGGCTCGATGACGAACGGCCGGTACCGCTGACCGGTGGCCTGGTCGAAGTAGGACAGATCCACCCCAGAGTGGTTCGAGTGCGTGGTGAGGTCGAAGTCGGTGCGGTTCGCGATGCCTTCGAGCTCACCCCATTCCTGGCCCGAGGAGAACCCGAAGCGGTACTCGATGTCCACCGTCCGCTTCGAGTAGTGGGACAGCTTCTCCTTCGGGTGCTCGTAGTGCCGGAGGTTCTCCCGGCGGATGCCCAGGTCGGTGTACCACTCGGTGCGCAGGTCGATCCAGTACTGGTGCCAGCGCTCGTCCTCGCCCGGCTCGACGAAGAACTCCATCTCCATCTGCTCGAACTCGCGGGTGCGGAAGATGAAGTTGCCCGGGGTGATCTCGTTGCGGAAGGACTTGCCGATCTGGCCGATGCCGAACGGCGGCTTCTTGCGCGAGGTGGTCTGCACGTTGAGGAAGTTGACGAAGATGCCCTGCGCGGTCTCCGGGCGCAGGTAGTGCAGGCCTTCCTCGCTCTCCACCGGGCCGAGGAAGGTCTTGAGCATCATGTTGAACTCGCGCGGCTTGGTGTACTGGCCACGGGTGCCGCAGTTCGGGCAGGGCACGTCGGACAGGTCGTCCTCGGTGGCCGCCTTGCCGGTGCGCTCGGCGTAGTCCTCGGCGAGCTGGTCCGCCCGGAACCGGCGGTGGCAGGACAGGCATTCGATCAGCGGGTCGTGGAAGGCGTTGACGTGCCCGGAGGCCACCCACACCTGGCGCGGCAGGATCACCGACGAGTCCAGGCCCACGACGTCGTCGCGGTTCTGCACCATGGTCTTCCACCACTGGCGCTTGATGTTGTCCTTGAGCTCGACCCCGAGCGGTCCGTAGTCCCACGCCGACCGGGTACCGCCGTAGATCTCCCCGCTCGGGAAGACGAAGCCACGGCGCTTGCACAAGCTGACGACGGTCTCAATGGTGTTGGCGGGCACTCCACGCTCTCCATAGATGCGGGGACGGTTATCTGATAGTCCAGCGTATCCGGCCCATCCCGCGGACCCGCGAGGGGCTTGACAGATCGACGGGGAAACGATTAGCGACCACTAGGATGGGGGAACACCCCACGACAGGCTGGAGAGCGACATGCCGACGGCGAGCCCGGACGCGGCCGTCCCTGGATTGCCGGACGAAGTGCATGCCGCCGGGCCGGCTCAGCCGCCCGCCCCGGCACCGCCGTCCCCGACACTGGCCGCCGCCGGAGAGCTGCTGCGCGCGCTGTCGGCCCCGGTGCGGATCGCGATCGTGCTGCAGTTACGCGGCGCCGACCGGTGCGTGCACGAGCTGGTCGACGCGCTCGACGTGACCCAGCCGCTGATCAGCCAGCATCTGCGGGTGCTGAAGGCGGCCGGGGTGGTCAGCGGCCAGCGGCGGGGCCGCGAGGTCGTCTACCGGCTGGTCGACGACCACCTGGCGCACATCGTGCTGGACGCGGTGGCGCATGCGCAGGAGTCGGACGGCGGGCACGACGTGAAGGCACAGGAGGAGGGCGCATGAGTCACGATCGGCCGCCCCAAACTCAGGCGCCCGACCAGGTGCGGGTGCCCCGCAAGACACAGGAGGGCGTGTGAGCAGCGTCGCGCGAGACAGGGCTCCGATGCCCGGCCGCCGCTCGACGAAGCAGCGGGCGGCCGTGGTGGAGCTGCTGGCGGAGATCGACGATTTCCGTTCGGCACAGGAACTGCACGACGAGCTGCGCAAGCGCGGTGACGGGATCGGCCTGACCACCGTCTACCGCACGCTGCAGTCGCTGTCCGACGCCGGGGAGATCGACGTGCTGCGCACCGGCTCCGGCGAGGCGATCTACCGTCGCTGCTCCTCGCACCACCACCACCATCTGGTCTGCCGGTACTGCGGCAAGACCGTCGAGGTCGAGGGCCCGGCGGTGGAGCGCTGGGCGGAAAAGGTCGCGGCCGGGAACGGTTTCTCCGAGATCGCGCACACCGTGGAGATCGTCGGCACCTGCGCCGAGTGCGCGGCCACTCGCCGGAGCCGGCCCTAGTCCTCGTACGGGTCCTGGGGGGCGGGGACGGGGTGCAGGCCGGTGACGACGAGGTCGGCGGTGTAGCGGTTCGCGGCGGTGGCCGTGCCGGGCACGATCCGCCCGGTCACCTCCAGCCAGGTGTCGTCGGCGTACCGGCCCGCGCCGAGGCGGTCGAGCCGGACGGTCAGCGGGTAGGCGTCGGCCGCACAGCAGGTGATCTTCATCCGCGCCAGCAGCACGGCGCCCCTGCTGTGCGTGACGAATCCGGTCAGCCGGACCGTGCGGTCGTTGAGCGAACCGCCCGGGTCCCAGCCCGCGCGGGTGACGAAGTCGGTCATCGTCAGCGGGACCACGTCCCCGGCGGGCAGCGGCGGGAACGCCGCCGAGGCCTGCGGCGCGGGGGCGCGTGCCGGGGTGGTGGTCACCGAGTAGGCGCCGAGCGCGGGCGGGGCGACCAGGAACGCCGCCAGCACCGGCAGCACCAGCAGCCACGCGGACCGGGGCGGGCCGTGGACGTGCCCGTCCTCCGGCTCGTGGTCGTGATCGTCCCCGTGACCGCCGCCTTCCCGGGCGGCGAGCACGTCCCGCCCGATCGCGACCGCGCCGAGCAGCACCATCACGGCCCCGCCCGCCAGTACCCACGGCAGCTGCCCGGGCTTGACGTAGCGCAGGTAGTCCCCGGTGATGCCGATCTTCAGCAGTGCCCCGCCCAGCAGGACGAGCAGGATGTTCTGGGTCTCCCGCCTCACCGCGCACCGCCGATCAGCGGCACCCCCACCGCGACGGCGCAGCACACCGCCACCGCGAAGGTCACCGGCGCGAACCGCATCGCGAAACGCCGCCCGAAGGTCCCCGCGTGCAGCGCGAACAGTTTCACGTCGATCGCGGGCCCGACCACCAGGAACACCAGTTTCGGCAGCAACGGCAACGCCGCCATCGAGGCCGCCACGAACGCGTCCGCCTCGCTGCACAGTGCCAGCAGGACGGCCAGCACGGCCATCACCGCCACCCCGAGCACCAGCTGGGCGCCCAGCACGTCGAACCAGGACCGCGGCACGAGCACCCCCAGCGCGGCCGAGATGAGCCCGCCGAGGACGAGGAAACCACCCGCCTCCACCAGGTCCGTGCGCGCCGTCTCGGCGAAGGCGCGCCAGCGTCCGCCCTCCGCCGGGTCCGGCACCCGGCTCAGCGCACGGGCCACGATCCAGTCCGGATTGCCCCAGCGCGCCCACAGCAGCCCCATCACCACCGCGGTGGCGAAGGAGCCGAGGAACCGCGCCAGCACCATCTCCGGCCGCCCCGGAAAGGCGACCGCGGTGGCCACCAGCACCACCGGGTTCACCGCGGGCGCGGCGAGCAGGAAGGTCAGCGCCGCCGCGGGCGCCACGCCCTGCCCCATCAGCCGCCGCGCCACCGGCACCGAAGCGCACTCGCAGCCGGGCAGCGCCACCCCGGCCAGCCCGGCCACCCCGACCGCCGCACCGGTGTGGCGCGGCAGCACCCGCCGCAGCGTCCTGGCGGGGACGAACGCCGCGATCGCTCCGCTGATCAGCACCCCGAGCACGAGGAACGGCAGCGCCTGCACGCACACCGCGACGAACACGGTGGCCCCCGTGCTCAGTGCGGGCACGTCCAGCACGTCCCGCAGCCACGACTGGCCCAGGATCGCCACCACCAGCAGCGCGCAGAGCACCTCCAGCGAGGTGATCCGGCGCCGGGCACGCGGCTGGGCGGTGGCTTCGCCGGTCACGCCTTCCACCCCGGGCGCCCGCTCAGCCCTCGACCGGCACCAGTTCGCCCCGCAACTGCGAAGCGGTGGACACCACGAGCATCAGCAGCGTCCCCAGCGCCGTGGGGTCCAGCCCCTGCGCCGGGAAGGCGTACCGCAGGGTCAGATCAAGGCCGCGGTCGGTGTGGCTCACGCCGAGGGTGCCGAACAGGCCCCGCCCGGCGCGCTCCGCCGCCGAGGCCGCCACCCCGGGCTGGTCCGGCAGGTCCCAGGCCACCACGCAGGTCAGGCTCAGCACGGTGAGCCCTTCGGCGAGTTTCGTCGACTGGATCACGCACGGCACCCCGGCGTGGGAGAAGGTCAGCGCGCCGTCGTCGTCGACGTTCACCTCGAGGTAGCGCTCCAGCGCCTCGCGGGCCCGGGACAGCAGCTCGGCGGTGTCGGACGCTTCAGTGCTCATGACGCTCCCTGATCCGAAGTGGCCGCGCTCGCGCCGTCGGCTGCGCCGGCCGTGTTGTCCACGGCGCCGCCGAAACGGCGGTCCCGCTTGGCGAACTCCAGGCAGGCCGCCCACAGCTGCCGCCGGTCGAAGTCGGGGAACAGGGTGTCCTGGAAGACGAACTCGGCATAGGCCGACTGCCACAGCAGGAAGTTCGACGTCCGCAGCTCCCCGGAGGGCCGGAGGAAGAGGTCCACGTCCGGCATGTCCGGCTGGTACAGGTACCGGGCGAGCATCCGCTCGTCGACCTTGTCCGGGTTGATCTTGCCCTCGGCGGCCAGTTTGGCGATGCGGCGGGTGGCGTCGACGATCTCCGCCCGGCCGCCGTAGTTCACGCACATCGTCATGTTGAGCAGCGTGTTGTCCTTGGTCTTCTCCTCGGCGACCTGCAGCTCCTTGATCACGCTGCGCCACAGGCGCGGCGCCCGCCCCGCCCACCGGATGCGCACCCCGATCGAGCCGAGGTAGTCCACCTGCCTGCGAATGGTGTCGCGGTTGAAGCCCATCAGGAAGCGCACCTCTTCGGGGCTGCGCTTCCAGTTCTCGGTGGAGAAGGCGTACACCGACAGCCACTTCACGCCCAGCTCGACGGCACCGCTGGCGACGTCGATCATCACGGCCTCGCCGCGCTTGTGCCCCTCGATCCGGGGCAGGCCCCGCTGGTTGGCCCAGCGGCCGTTGCCGTCCATCACCAGCGCGACGTGCCGGGGCACCAGCTCCGCGGGGATCCGCGGCGGGCGCTCCCCCGACGGATGCGGGTCCGGCGGCCGCAGCACTGTTTCCGTCGCGGCCCGGCGTCCCCTGCCCAGCACCTGATTCGCCTCCCATGCCTCACTTTTTCCGCAGACGACCTTACTTGCCTCCCGCGGGCGCCTCCCGGGCGCGCCTCTCCACGAGCGGCAGCGACCGCAACTGGCGCTCCAGATGCCACTGCAGATGCGCGGCGACCAGGCCGCTGGCGTCCCGCCGGGTACCGGGCACGGAGGCCTCCGCGATGTCCCAGTCGCCGTGCAGCAGCGCCTCCAGCAGCACCAGCACCTCGGCGGCGGGGTGCACCGAGCCGGGGGCGCGGCAGTTGCCGCACAGCGACCCGCCCGCCTGCACGCTGAAGGCGCGGTGCGGGCCGGGCAGGCCGCACCGGGCGCATTCGGTGATGGCGGGCGCCCAGCCGGCGAAGGCCATCGCCCGCAGCAGGAACGCGTCGAGCACCAGCGAGGCGTCCCGCTCCCCCTCCGCCAGCGCCCGCAGCGCGCCGGTGACCAGGAGGTAGAGCCGCATCGCCGGGGCGCCCTCCTCGGCGGTGAGCCGGTCGGCGGTCTCGGCGATCGCGCTGGCCGTGGTGTAGCGCTGGTAGTCGCCGACCAGCGGCAGCGCGAACGCGTCCACGGTCTGCACCTGGGTGATCACGTCGAGCGTGCGGCCGGTGTAGAACTGCACGTCGACGTGCCCGAACGGCTCGAGGCGCGCGCCGAAGCGCGAGGTGGTCCGGCGCACGCCCTTGGCGACGGCGCGCACCTTGCCGTGCCGCCGGGTGAGCAGGGTGATGATCCGGTCGGCTTCACCGAGCTTGTGGACCCTCAGCACCACTCCGGTGTCGCGATAGAGGCTCACCGGTCCATGGTCTCACCCGGTACCGACAGGAAGCGTCAGTAGTAGGCGCGGGCGGTGGCGGCCGTCAGGACGACGATGAGGATGCCGATGACGATCCCGGCCGCACCGATGATCGTGGCGACCAGGCACAGCGTCTTCGCCGACTGCGACGCCTGCTGGGCCATCGGCAGGTTGCCCTGGGCGAGGTAGTTGTCGACCTCGTTCGACTTCATGATGGCGAAGATCGCGACGATCCAGCACAGGAAGATGGACCCGATCGCCCACCCCTTGTAGTTGGGGATCACCTGGCCGGGCGCCGCGAACCCGGGCTGCGCGTAGCCCTGGGGATACGGCGACTGCGCGTAGGGCTGCTGGGGATAGGGCTGCTGCGGGTACGCCCCCTGGCTGTACGGCGCGGGAAGCCCGCCGGACGGCGGGCCGTATCCGGGCTGCGGCACGCCCGGCTGCTGGCCGTAAGGGTTGGGCTGGCCGTAAGGGTTGGTCATCTCGCTCCCCCTCTTCGATGATCGCGGCGACTGCGCGGACAGTACTCGACCATAACCGCACCGGCGCCGGTAGCCCGCCGTTCCGTGGCGAAAGCGAGACCTGAGGCCGGATGCCCGAAAGGGCGGAGCCGCTCGCGGCGCCCTCAGAAGCCGAGGCGGCGCAGCTGTTTGGGGTCCCGCTGCCAGTCCTTGGCCACCTTGACGTGCAGGTCGAGGTACACCTTGGTGCCCAGCAGCGCCTCGATGTGCCGCCGCGCCTGCGAACCCACGGCCCGCAGCCGCTCGCCCCGGTGCCCGAGGATGATGCCCTTCTGGCTGGGCCGCTCCACGTACAGGAAGGCGTGCACGTCGATCATGTCGTCACGGCCTTCGTGGGGCAGCATCTCCTCCACGGTGACCGCGATCGAGTGCGGCAGCTCGTCCCGCACGCCCTCCAGCGCCGCCTCCCGGATCAGCTCCGCGACCAGCGTCTGCTCCGGCTCGTCGGTGAGGTCGCCGTCCGGGTAGAGCTGCGGGCCCTCGGGCAGCCGCGTGACCAGCAGGTCCTCCAGCTGCTTGACCTGGAAACCGTCCACCGCCGACACCGGGATCAGCTCGGCGAAGGACATCACCTCCTGCAGGGCGAGCAACTGCTCGGCGACCTGCTGGGGGGCGGCGAGGTCGGTCTTGGTGACGATGCCGATCACCGGGGTGCGCCGGGCGATCTTGGTCAGCTCGGCGGCGATGAACCGGTCGCCGGGGCCGACCTTCTCGTCGGCGGGCACGCAGAACCCGACCACGTCCACTTCGGACCAGGTCTCGCGCACGATGTCGTTGAGCCGCTGGCCGAGCAGGGTACGCGGCCGGTGCAGGCCGGGGGTGTCCACGATGACCAGTTGCGCGTCGTCGCGGTGCACGATGCCGCGCACCGCGTGCCGGGTGGTCTGCGGTTTGCTGGAGGTGATCGCGACCTTGCTGCCGACCAGCGCGTTGGTCAGGGTCGACTTGCCCGCGTTGGGGCGGCCGACGAAGCAGGCGAATCCGGAGCGGTGGGTCACCGGAGCACTTCCTGGACTTCCCCCTTGGGATCGGCACGGAAGATCGGCGCGGCGGGCGCCAGATCCCGCACCGCCTGCACCGAGGCGCCGGACACGAGCGGCTCGGCGGTGCACACGGCCGCGGCCTCCAGGCCCTCGGCCCCGCTCGACACCGCCGCCGCGATCGCCGCCTGCAGCGCGGTGATCTTGAAGGACGGCAGGTCGACGGTGCACGCGGCGTAGGTGCGTCCGTCGGTGTCCCGCACCGCGGCACCTTCGGCCGCCTGGGTCCGGGCCCTGGCCGACCGGGCGAGAATGACGATCTTCTCGTCTTCCGGCTCCAGCTCAGACATCCTCAACGCTCCTGTCCTTGGTCATGGCTTCCGGTAGGCACCCTACGTCCGGCGATGGTGTCGTCCACCGCGCGGACCACCACAGTGGTGATGCGCATCCGCCCGCGCCGGTCCTTGCCGCCTTCGGCGTGCAGCCGCAGACCGTCGACCTCGGCCTCCGCCCCGGGCAGCGGGACCCGGCCGAGCCGCTGGGCGAGCAGGCCGCCCACCGTCTCCACGTCGTGGCCGGACAGGTCCAGGCCGAACAGCTCGCCGAGGTCGTCCACACCCAGCCGGGCCGCAACGCGCACCGACTTGTCGTCGAGGTGCTCCACCGGGGGACGTTCCTCCAGATCGGACTCGTCGGTGATCTCCCCGACGATCTCCTCCAGGATGTCCTCGATGGTCAGCAGTCCCGCGGTGCCGCCGTACTCGTCCACCGCGATCGCCATGTGGTTGTGCGACAGCTGCATCTCGCGCAGCAGTTCGTCCAGCCGCTTGGAGTCCGGGACGAACGTGGCCCCGTACATGAGTTCGCGGACGGGCCGGGTGGCCCCGTCGTCCAGCGACGCCCGCACCAGGTCCTTGAGGTTGACCACGCCGACGATGTCGTCGACGGACTCCTCGATCACCGGGATGCGGGTGAACCCGGTGCGCAGCGACAGCGCCAGCGCCTGCCGGACGGTCTTCTCCTGCTCGATCCACACGATTTCGGTGCGCGGCACCATGACCTCGCGGGCCACCGTGTCCCCGAGCTCGAACACCGAATGGATCATCTCGCGTTCGGCGGGCTCCACCACGCCGCGCTCCTGCGCCAGGTCGACCAGCTCGCGCAGCTCGATTTCCGAGCTGAACGGGCCTTCCCGGAAGCCGCGTCCCGGCGTGATCGCGTTGCCGACGAGGATGAGCAGGCGGCTGAGCGGGCCGAGGACCGAGCCCAGGACCCGCACCGGCCACGCCACGATCATGCCCACGCGGTAGGGGTGCTGGCGGCCCATCGTGCGGGGCCCCACCCCGATGATCACGTAGCTGACCACGACCATGACCACGGCCGCGACCAGCAGTGCGAGCCATTCGGGGCCGAACCAGCGCGGGAACACCACGGCGACGAGCACCGTCGCCGTGAGTTCGCACGCCATCCTGAGCAGGAGCAGCAGGTTGATGTGACGCCGCCGTTCGGCGACGACGAGGGCCAGTTGCCGTGCGCCGACCCGGCCGAGCCGGACGAGCCCGTCGACCCGGGCCGGGGACACGGTGCTCACCGCGGCCTCCGCGGCGGCGAACACCCCGCCCAGCAGGATCAGCGCGACCGCGATGACCAGCAAACCGGCGGAGGTCGCCATCTGCTAGGCGTCCTCCTGGGCGCCGTCGAGACCGGCGGCGCCGAGCAGCCGGTCGTCGTTGCTGCGCTGCGCGTCGCGCCGCTCCGCCGCCGCCACCGCGGCCTTGAAGTCGGCGAGAATGCGCTTCTGCAGCCCGAACATCTCACGTTCCTCGGCCGGTTCCGCGTGGTCGTAGCCGAGGAGGTGGAGCACGCCGTGCACGGTGAGCAGATGCAGCTCGTCGAGCAGCGAATGCCCCGCGGTGCGGGCCTGGTCCTTCGCGAAGGCCGGGCACAGCACGACGTCCCCGAGCAGCGCGGGTGAGGTGTCACCGGCGTCGGGGCGGCGTGCCGAGTCGAGCTCGTCCATCGGGAAGGCCATCACGTCCGTGGGGCCGGGCAGGTCCATCCAGCGTTCGTGCAGGTCGGACATGACGTCGAGGGTGACAAGCACGACGGACAGCTCGGCGAGCGGGCTGACCTCCATGCGGTCGAGGGCGAAGCGGGCGGCGGAGACGATGGAGGCCTCGTCGACCGCCATCCCGGACTCGTTGGCGATTTCGATGCTCATGGTGGTTAGCGGCGGCCCTTCCAGCCGTTGCCGTTGCCGGCGTCCTGAACGGCCTGCCATTTCTCGTAGGCGTCGACGATGTCGCCGACCAGGCGGTGCCGTACCACGTCGTGACTGGTGAGGGTGGCGAAGTGCAGGTCGTCCACGCCTTCGAGGATCTCCCGCACCACCCGCAGGCCGCTGCGCTGCCCACTGGGCAGGTCGACCTGGGTGATGTCACCGGTCACCACGATCTTGGAGCCGAAGCCGAGCCGGGTCAGGAACATCTTCATCTGCTCCGGCGTGGTGTTCTGGGCCTCGTCGAGGATGATGAAGGCGTCGTTGAGGGTCCGGCCGCGCATGTAGGCCAGCGGGGCGATCTCGATCGTGCCCGCCTGGATGAGCCGGGGGATCGACTCCGGGTCGACCATGTCGTGCAGCGCGTCGTAGAGCGGCCGCAGGTACGGGTCGATCTTCTCGGACAGCGTGCCGGGCAGGTAGCCGAGCCGCTCCCCGGCCTCGACCGCGGGCCGGGTGAGGATGATGCGGGTGACCTGCTTGGCCTGCAGGGCCTGCACCGCCTTGGCCATGGCCAGGTAGGTCTTGCCGGTGCCCGCGGGGCCCACCCCGAACACGACGGTGTGCCGGTCGATGGAGTCGACGTAGCGCTTCTGGTTCAGCGTCTTGGGGCGGATGGTGCGTCCGCGGCGCGACAGGATGTCCAGGCTGAGCACGTCCGCCGGGGATTCGCCGCTCTCGGTGGAGAGGATGCCCACGGTGCGGCGCACCGTGTCCGGGCCGACCTGCTGCCCGCGCGCGGCCAGCGTCACCAGTTCCGCGAACACGCGTTCGGCGAAGGCGACGTCCGCCGGGGCCCCGGTGAGGGTGACCTCGTTGCCGCGGACGTGCACGTCGGCGTCCAGGAGTTCCTCGGCGACGCGCAGGTTCTCGTCGCGGGACCCGAGCAGCGTGAGTACCGCCGCTTCCGGGATCGGGAACCTGGACTGCGCGCTCTTGGTGGCGATCTCGGTGACGTCCGGGGTGGTCTGCGGGACGTCCTCGGGGATCTCGGATCGGGCGGCTCCACCCTGTGCGGTTCCGGCCACGTGCTTTCGGGCCTGCTTTCTGCGCGTGCGCTACTCGACGGTGTTGTCAACCATGATGCTAGCGGTCCGCACCCGCTTGACGCAGGTGGTTAGTTGTACCGCCCGAACAGCCCGAGTTGTTCCCCGCCGAGCACGTGCGCGTGGACGTGGAACACGGTCTGGCCGGCATCCTGGTCGGTATTGAACACAACGCGGTAACCGGTGCCGCTGATTCCCTCCAGCTCGGCGACCTTGGCCGCGGTGGCGATCACGTCGGCCAGCAACTGGGGGTCGGCGTCGGCGAGCTCGGCGACGTTGCGGTACCGCTTGCGGGGCACCACCAGCACGTGCACCCGGGCCTGGGGGTTGATGTCCCGGAAGGCGAAGGTGGTCTCGTCCTGGTACACCACGTCCGAAGGCAGCTCACCCGCGATGATGCGCTCGAACAACGTCTCCGCGTCACTCATGCGCCCGACCCTATCGC
>NZ_VJWX01000102.1 GCF_007713715.1 Amycolatopsis rhizosphaerae | reverse complement strand
CCTATCCACCGCAGCCGGGGCAGCCCGATTACGGCCAGCAGCCGGATTCCTATGGTCAACAGCCGGGCGGGTACGGCCAGCCCGGTGGGTACGGTCAGCCCGGTGGGTATGGTCAGCAGCCCGGCGGCTATCCGCAACCGGGAGGCTATCCGCAGACCGGCGGGTTTCCCCAGCCCGGTGCGCCCCAGCCCGGTGTGCAACCCGGTGCGCCGCAGTACGGCCAGGGTGGCTACACCCAGCCCTATCCGGCCTTCGATCCCTCGGCGGGTGGTGGTGGCGGCTACCCACCCACCGGTCAGTTCCCGGGTTACCCCGAAGGGCAGCCCGGCGGCGGTGGTGGCGGCAAGAAGGGCCTGTGGATCGGGCTGAGCATCGGCCTCGTGGTGATCCTCGCCGCACTGGGGATCACCGGATTCTGGGTGCCGGGCTTCTTCCTGAGCAAGGATTCGGGCGGGCAGGCGGGCGCGCAGACCACGGCGCAGTCGGTCGCCGATGCCGTGGCCAAACACGACCAGACCGCGCTGAACGCCCTGAAGTGCGGCGACGCCACCTCGGCGGTAACCGGCCTGATCAAGGACGTGTCGGCCGTCAAGACCGTCAAGCTGGGGCCGGTGCAGGTCAACGGTAACCAGGCGACCGTCGCGGTGAACTACACCACCAGCAAGGGAGAGGGCAGCCTCGCCGCCGTGCTGGCGAACGAGAACGGCAAGTGGTGCTGGAAGGACACGCAGAGCGACAGTGCCGGCGGCAGTTCGTCCCCGACCTCGTCGACCCGGTCGAGCCGCTCGTCGAGTTCGTCGAGTTCGTCGTCGAGTTCGAGTTCGGACAGCGGCGCCGACTCCTCGGCGGGCAAGCTCGTGAACGACTTCATCGACAAGGTCAACGCCGGGGACAGTTCGGGTGCGATGACCATGGTGTGTCAGAAGGACGTGACCGACGTCCAGAAGTCCGCCAGCGACGCCGCCTCGAAGGGCGCGAAGTTCAGCGTCGACGTCCACGTCTTCGGCTCGATGGCGACGGGCACGCTCAAGGGGACGGTCGGCGGTGAGTCGGTCGGTGGGATCGTCACCGCCGGCCCCGAAAGCCCCGACAGCAGCACCAACATCTGCATCGACAACTTCGCCTACTTCTGATCGACGGTCATGCGGCCGAGGCCGGGACGCCTCGGCCGCATGATCATCGCCGCGACGTGGTACGTGCAGGACGTTTCCGCGCGGTTGGCGTAGGACAGGGTCACGTCCGCCGCGAGGTAGAGAGAGTCTCCCTCGCGCAGGACGACGGTCTCGCCGTCGACGGTGAGGGTCAGGGTGCCGGTCTGGACCACGATGAACTCGTGTGAGCCCGCCGCGTAGGGCGGGTAGGTGCCTGCTTCGCAGTGCGGCGGCAGGGTCGAGCGGATCCACTCGAAGTTCACCCCGGGGACCACGGGGGTGAGGATGGTGCGCTCCCACCCGCCGGGCTCGGCCACGGTGTCCTGCTCGGCGGCCCGGCGGAGGATCATGCGTTCCGGCGGGGTGAGCAGCTCGGCGAGGGGGATGCCGAGCCCGGTGGCGATGCGGTCGAGCACCACGACGGTGGGCGCCTTCGCCGCGCGCTCGACCGCGGACAGCATGCTCACGCTCACTTCCGAGCGCTCGGCGAGTGCCTGCAGGGTCAGGCCCCGTTCGGTTCGCGCAGCCTGAATTCGCTCACCCAGCGCCACCAGGTCCATGTATCCTATAGTAGTGGATCATTCTTCTATAGTGAAATCGGCGAGTCTGGACGATCTCCCCGGGATTGCCGAGATCTACGCGCACTACGTCGAGAACTCCACCGCCACCTTCGAGCTCGAACCACCCGGCGAGGCTGAATGGAATCGGCGTTTCAGTGCGATCGTCGACGCCGGCCTGCCGTTCCTGGTCGCGGAAACCTCGGGGAAGCTCGCCGGATACGCCTACTGCGGCCCGTGGAAGACCAGGCCCGCCTACCGCCGGACGGTGGAGGATTCGATCTACCTCGCGCCGTGGGCGGTCGGGCAGGGCCTCGGCGGCCTGCTGTTCCGCGAACTGCTGACTCGATCCGCCGCGGCGGGTCTCCGCGAGATGATCGCGGTGATCGTCGACAACGGGAACGAGAGCGCGTCCGCCGCACTGCACCGCCGCCACGGCTTCACCGAAGCGGGGCGGCTCACCAACGTCGGGTTCAAGCACGGCCAGTGGCTCGACACGCTCCTGATGCAGCGCAGCCTGACCCCCGAGGGGCTGTGAAGGGTCCCTTCACAGCCCCTCGGGGCGGGGATTCTCAGCCGAAGATCCCGGGGAGGGTGCCCTCCCAGGCCGCCCGCAGCTCGTCGAGGGAGAAGTCCGCCACGCCCTGGATCTCCAGGCTGTTCGACTCGGGGTCCACCACCCCGGTCTTCCGCCACGGCAGGCCCCGCGCGGTGCACATCTCGGTGAACCGCAGCTCCTCGGTGCGCGGCACGGCCACCAGCACGCGACCGGCGGACTCCGAGAACAGCTGCACGAACGCGTCGGCGTCCTCGTCGAGGAAGATGCGCGCCCCGCACTGACCCGCCAGCGCGGTCTCCACCAGCGCCTGGGCGAGGCCACCGTCGGACAGGTCGTGCGCCGCGGAGATCATGCCGTCCCGGGAACCGGCGACCAGGATCTCGGCGAGCAGGCGCTCGCGCTCCAGGTCCACCTTCGGCGGCAGCCCGCCGAGGTGCCCGTGCATGACCTGCGCCCAGGCGGAGCCGCCGAACTCGTCGTGCGTCTCGCCCAGCAGCAGCAGCGTCTCCCCGGCCTCCGCGCCGATACCGGTGGGGATGCGGCGGCGGACGTCGTCGATCACGCCGAGCACGCCGACCAGCGGGGTGGGCAGGATCGCGGTGTCGCCCGTCTGGTTGAAGAAGCTGACGTTGCCGCCGGTCACCGGAATGCCGAGCTGGGCGCACCCGTCGGCGAGGCCGTGTACGGCCCGCTCGAACTGCCACATCACGCCGGGATCGGTCGGGGCGCCGAAGTTGAGGCAGTCCGTGACGGCGAGTGGGGTGGCGCCGGTGGTGGCGACGTTGCGGTACGCCTCGGCCAGCGCGAGCTGGGCGCCGGTGTACGGGTCGAGGTAGACGAACCGGCTGTTGCAGTCGGTGGACACCGCGACCCCGCGGCCGGTGTTCTCGTCGATCCGGATCAGGCCAGAGTCGGCGGGCTGGGCGAGCACGGTGTTGCCGCGGACGTAGCGGTCATACTGCTCGGTGACCCAGTCCTTGGCGGCCTGGTTCGGCGAGGAGATCACGCGCAGCAGCGTTTCCCGCAGCTCTTCCGTGGTGGTCGGCCGGGGCAGGTTGTCCGGGGTGTCGGCCTGCAGCGCATCCTGGAAGGACGGCCGCTCGATCGGCCGGTCGTACACGGGACCCTGCAGGGCCACGGTGCGCGGCGGCACGTCGACCACGGTCTCACCGCGCCAGGTGATGACCAGGTGGTCGCCGTCGGTCACCTCGCCGATCTCGGTGGCGAGCACGTCCCACTTGCGGCAGATCGCCATGAACTCGTCCACCTTGGACGGTTCGACGACCGCGCACATGCGCTCCTGCGACTCGCTGGACAGGATTTCCGCCGCCGTCATCCCCTCGGCGCGCAGGGGAATGCGGTCGAGGTCGATGAACATGCCGCCGTCGCCTGCCGCCGCGAGTTCCGAGGTCGCGCAGGACAGCCCGGCGCCGCCGAGGTCCTGGATGCCGACCACGAGCTTCTTCGCGAACAGTTCGAGGCAGCACTCGATGAGTACCTTCTCGGTGAACGGGTCGCCGACCTGGACGCTGGGCAGCTTCTTGCGGCCGCTGCCGGACTCCTCCCCGGAGAAGGTGTCGCTGGCCAGTACCGACACGCCGCCGATGCCGTCGAGACCGGTGCGGGCCCCGAACAGGATGATCTTGTTACCGGTGCCGGAGGCGAACGCGAGGTGCAGGTCTTCGGCCCGCATCGCGCCCACGCACAGCGCGTTCACCAGCGGGTTGCCCGCGTAGGACGCGTCGAACACGACCTCGCCGCCGACGTTCGGCAGGCCGAGGCAGTTGCCGTAGCCGGCGACGCCCGCCACGATCCCGGGCAGCACGCGACGGGTGTCGGGGGCGTCGGCCGGGCCGAAGCGGAGCGAATCGGCCACCGCCAGCGGGCGCGCGCCCATCGCGAGGATGTCGCGGACGATCCCGCCGACCCCGGTGGCCGCGCCCTGGTAAGGCTCCACATAGGACGGATGGTTGTGGCTTTCCGCCTTGAACGTGACGGCCCACCCGTCCCCGATGTCCACCACGCCCGCGTTCTCGCCGATGCCGGCCAGCATCTTGGCCTTCATCTCCTCGGTGGTGGTCTCCCCGAAGTAGCGCAGGTGCTTCTTGGAAGACTTGTAGGAGCAGTGCTCGCTCCACATCACCGAGTACATGGCCAGTTCGGCGTCGGTGGGCCTGCGGCCGAGGATCTCGCGGATGCGGGCGTACTCGTCGTCGGCGAGGCCGAGTTCGCGGTAGGGCTGCGGGGTGTCCGGGGTTTCGGAGGCGTGCGCGGTCGTGTCGATGACCAGGGATTCCGTCACCTCTCCAGGGTAAACGGGCCGTGTCGCGCGGGCGTGGGGGGCCAACGGGCCCGAGCGGGTAAAAATCGCTCGCCCCGCCACCCGTGGCTCCCTACCTTGAAAAGAATGCGCCTGCCCACCCGGCTGACTCCGCTGCGTTACCTCGCCGCGCTGCTCCGCGCGAGCCCCTGGCTCGCGACCGCGTCGGGCCTGCTCGGCGCGGTCTGGCTGCTGCCCGGTGCGCTGCTCCCGCTGGTGGCCGGGGACGCGGTCGAGGCGATCGCCCGTCACGAAGCGCTCACCGGTGACGTCCTGCTGGTCGCCGGTCTCGGCGTGCTGCAGGCGTTGTCGGGCACGGGAGTGTATTTCACCGCGCACACGCTGTGGATCCACGGCGCCGAAACGACCCAGCGCGCGGTGTCCGGCCACGTGGCGCGCCTCGGTGCGTCGTTGAGCGCGCAGGCCGCGACGGGTGACGTGATGGCGATCTCGTCGAACGACGTCTCCCGGGTCGGCAACCTGCTGGAGGTGCTGGGGCGGCTCATCGGTTCGGTGGTGGCCTTCGTCACCGTCGGTGTCGTGCTGCTGGTCATCTCGCCGCTGCTGGGCCTGGTGGCCGTGATCGGGGTGCCGCTCGCCGTGCTCGGGATCGGCTGGCTCGTCGCCCCGTTGCAGCGCCGCAAGGGTGACCAGCGCGAAAAGCTGTCCGAGGTGAACGCGCTCGCCGCGGACATCGTCTCGGGACTGCGGATCCTGCGGGGCGTCGGTGGGGAGCGCCGGTTCCTCGACCGGTTCCGGCAGGCGAGCCGCCGGGTGCGCGGGGCCGGGTTCGACGTGGCGCGCAGTGAATCGTGGCTGACCGGGGCCGAGGTGCTGCTGCCGGGACTGGTCACGATCGCGATCACCTGGCTGGGTGCGCACCTGGCCGTCGCGGGCACCATCGACGTGGGTGAACTGGTGACCTTCTACGGGGCGTCGGCCTTCCTCCTGGTGCCGGTGAGCACCGCGACCGAGGCCGCCGGGATCTTCGCCGCGGCGATGGTCGCCGCGAAGAAGGTCTGCGGGGTGCTGAGCCTGCGCCCGGCACTGCCGGAGCCGGAGCGGCCGGTCTCGCTGCCCGAGGGAGCATTGGAGCTGCACGACACCGAAACCGGCATCACCGCCGTCGCGGGCAAGCTGACCGTGATCGACGCCGGGCCTGCCGCCGAGCCGCTCGCGGCGCGGATGGCGCGGTTCAGCGAGGCGGTGGAGGGGGAACGGGTGCTGGTGTCCGGGATCCCCGCCGACCGGGTCGCGGTCGCCGAACTGCGCTCACGGGTGGTCTATGCGCACAACCAGGACCTGTGGTTTTCCGGGGTGTTGCGCGAGCAGTTGGTGCCCCCGCAGCGGGCCGAACGGGCGTTGTGGGCGGCCGACGCGGGTGACGTCGTGGCCGGGTTCCCGTCGGGAATGGACGAGGTGATCGGCGAACGGGGGCGCGAGGTGTCCGGCGGCCAGCGCCAGCGGCTGAACCTGGCCAGGGCGCTGGCCACCGACGCCGACGCACTGCTGCTCGACGAGCCGACCTCGGCGGTGGACACGCACACCGAGGCCCGCATCACCGAACGGGTCGCGCGGCTGCGGCGCGGCCGGACCACCGTGGTGTTCACGGAGAGTCCGTTGTGGACGAACGTGGCGGACGAGGTGATCACATGCCGGTGAGGCTGCCACTGGCCACCGCGGCCGAGGCCCGCGCCTGGCTCGCCGCGACCTTCCGTGCCCGCCGGCGCGCCTTCGTCGTGGTGATCGGCCTGTTCTGCCTGGCGTCGGTCGCGGGCCTGGCCGGGCCGCAGATCCTGGGCCGGCTGGTGGACTCCGTGGTTGCCGGTTCGCCGCGGATCGACGTGCTCGCGGTGTCGTTCGTCGTGATCCTGCTGCTGCAGGCGGTGCTGAAACAGATCGCGCGGGCCAGGGCGGGCATGCTCGGTGAGCGGGTGCTGGCCGAAACCCGGGAACGATTCGTCGAGCGGGCGCTGAGCCTGCCGCTGGGCACGGTGGAGGCGGTGGGCACCGGCGACCTGCTCAGCCGTGCGACCACCGACTCCGACCGCATCCAGTACGCGGTCCGCAACGCCCTTCCCGAGATCTCGGTCGCCTCGATCACCGCGGTGATCACGGTGGCCGCCATGATCGTGACCTCGCCGCTGCTGTCGCTGGGCCTGCTGGCCGTCCCGGTGGTCCTGTTCCTGCCGACGCGGCGGTACCTGCGGGGTGTGCCGCCGGTGATGGAACGGATGCTGGACCACTGGGCCGACGTGCAGACCAGGCTGCACGAGACCGCGGACGGCGCACGGACCGCGGAGGCGCTCAGCCTGGTCGGCCGCCGGATCGCGCTCGGGGACCGGACCCTCGGCGCGGCGATCCGCGAGGAGCGCAGGCTGCGGTCGATGGCCGTGCGGTGGGTGCCGTGGCTCCAGTTGTCGCAGGTGCTGCCGATCGCGGTGATGCTGCTGACCGGCGGCTGGGCCTACGCCGCGGGCCTGGCCGGTCTCGGCACCGTGGCCACCATGGTCATGTATCAGCAGGCGCTCGCCGCCCCGGTCGAGGAACTGCTGTGGTGGATGGAGGACCTGCAGGTGTCGGGCACCGCGCTGCGGCGCGTGCTCGGTGTGCGCGGGCACGGACAGCCACGGCACGGCGGCACTCCACAGGGCCGCGAAATCGTGCTGCGCGACGTGCGCTACGGGTACTCGGCCGACCGCGAGGTGCTGCACGGGATCGACCTGCGCGTGCCGCCGGGCGAGCGGCTGGCGATCGTCGGGCCGTCGGGAGCGGGCAAGTCCACGCTCGGCAGGCTGCTCGCCGGGGTGGCCACTCCGGATTCGGGATCGGTGACCATCGGCGGTGCGGAGGTTTCGGCGCTGCCGGAGGACCTGTTGCGCCGGGAGGTGTTGTTGCTCACGCAGGAGCAGCACGTGTTCGCGGGCACCCTGCGGGAGAACCTGACCCTGCCCGCCGGGGAATGGACCGGCGAACAGCTGGTCGCGGCACTCGACGCGGCCGGGCTGGCGGACTGGCTGGCCACTCTGCCCGAGGGGCTGGACACGCGGCTGGGCTCCGGGGCGCGGGCCGTGCCCGCGGCGGTCGCGCAGCAGCTCGCGCTGGCCAGGGTGGTGCTGGCCGACCCGCACACCGTGGTGCTGGACGAAGCGACCTCGCTGCTCGACGACTCCTCGGCGCGGCAACTGGAACGCTCGCTGCGCCGCGTGCTCGACGGGCGGACGGTGATCGCGATCGCGCACCGCCTGCACACGGCCGCGGCGGCCGACCGCGTCGCCGTGGTGGAGGACGGCCGGATCACCGAGCTGGGCCCGCACGCCGGACTGCTCGCGGCGGGCGGGTCCTATGCCCGGCTGGTGGAGGCTCAGGCGGTGGCGGCGACCAGGGCGTCGACCGCCGAGTAGAACATGCCGAGCCCGTCGTCGGAGGGACCGGTGAGGGCGTCGATCGCGTGCTCGGGGTGCGGCATCAGGCCGACCACGCGGCCGTTCGCGCTGCACACCCCGGCGATGTCGTTACGGGAGCCGTTCGGGTTCTCGCCGACATAGCGGAACACGACGCGGCCTTCGCCCTCCAACTCGTCCAGAGTGGACTGGTCGGCGACGTAACCACCCTCGCCCGACTTGAGCGGGACGAGGATCTCCGCGCCCTTCTCGTAGCGGCCGGTCCAGCTCGTGGTGTTGTTCTCCACGCGCAGCCACTGGTCACGGCACACGAAGTGCAGCTTCGCGTTGCGGACCAGTGCACCGGGCAGCAAACCGGCCTCGCACAGGATCTGGAAGCCATTGCAGATGCCGAGCACGGGCATGCCCTTGCGGGCCGCCTCGACCACCGAGGTCATCACCGGGGCGAACCGGGCGATCGCGCCGCAGCGCAGGTAGTCGCCGTAGGAGAACCCGCCGGGCACGATCACCGCGTCCACGCCGTGGAGGTCCTCGTCGGCGTGCCACAGCGACACCGCCTCGGCGTCGGCGTAGCGGGCCGCGCGGGCCGCGTCCACGTCGTCGAGGGTGCCGGGGAAGGTGATCACACCGATCTTCACGACAGCCTCCGCACGGTCCATTCCTCGATCACCGGGTTGGCGAGGAAGCCTTCGGCGATCTTGGCCAGCGTCTCGTCGTCGACCGAGTCGTCGACTTCGAGCTCGAAGTGCTTGCCCTGGCGCACCTCGCGCACTCCGGTGAAGCCCAGGCGTGGCAGGGCTCCTGCCACGGCCTGGCCTTGCGGGTCCAGGATCTCGGGTTTGGGCATGACATCGACCACGACTCGGGCCACGGCGGGGCGCTCCCAGGTATTCGCAGGTAGGAGGTACCTCTCGAGGGTAACCGAGTGGGCGCCGAACCGGTGCGGCGGCCTGGAGGCGACAGCGCGGTCATCCCGTTGGCGGCTTGACCCGTGAGTCTCCCGCTTCCTAATCTCGTCTGGAATGATGGAGCGTGTCTGAGATATCGGACGGTGGCGGATGCGGCGCACCCGGGACTTCCTGCGTTCCCTCGGCCTTCCCGGCGAGGATCCGCACGGCCTGCCCAGCAGTACCAAGCGGTTTCCCGACGGCGGGCAGTACCGCGTCGAGATCCCCAGCGTCGAAGGGCCGGAAGCGTTGGACGCCGTATTCACCGAGGCGGACGCGCGGGGTGTGATGGTCCACCGCGTCTCCCAGGGCAGCGGCGGGATGCTGCTCACCCAGGGCGACCTGGCCACGATCGCCCGGCTCGCGCACGCGCGGTCGGTCGAGGTGAGCCTGTTCGCCCGTCCGGTCGCCGCCTGGGACACCGGGGCCGCGCCCGTCGCCTCCGGCGGAGGCGTGTTCGCCGCACAGGTGCGGGGCACCGAGCAACTGGTGCACGTGCTCGAGGACATCCGCCGCACCACGGAGGCCGGGATCCGCAGCGTGCTGGTGACCGACCTCGGCGTGCTCGCCGTCGCCGACCGGATGCGGGCGGCCGGTGAGCTGCCCGTCGACCTGCGGTTCAAGGCGAGCGTGCAGATGGGCCTGGCCAACCCCGCGTCGGTCCGGCTCGCCGCCGAAACCGGCGCGACCACCTACAACGTCCCCACCGACCTCGGCCTCGCCCAGCTCGCCGCCCTCCGCGCCACGGTCGACATCCCGCTCGACATCTACGTCGAAGCGCCCGACGATCTCGGTGGTTTCGTCCGGCACTTCGAGATCGCCGAGATCGTGCGGGTGGCGGCACCGGTGTACGTCAAGTTCGGACTGCGCAACGCGCCGAACATCTATCCGAGCGGAACCCATCTGACGTCCACCGCGGTCGCGCTGGTGCGGGAACGGGTCCGGCGTGCGGAGATCGGCATGGAACTGCTGCGCCGCTACGCGCCCGAGGCGGTCGCCTCCCCGCTGCCCGCGGCGGATCTCGCGGTACCGCGGCCGTCCTGACCGGTCACGGTCGTCCGCCGAGCCGGGCGGACAGCTCGGCGGCGCCTTCGCGGACGAGCCGTTCCCAGTCCCGCCAAGCGGCTTCGGAATGACGCGAGGTGGGGATGGAGATGCTCATCGCGGCCACCCAGCGGCCCCGGGCGTCCGGCACCGGGGCGGCCACGCAACCGGCGTCCGGATTGGACTCACCGCGCTCGTGGGCCACCCCGTCCGCGCGCACGCGGTCCAGTTCGGGCAGCAGGGCGGCGCGGGAGGTGATGCTGCGCCCGGTGAGGGCGGTCAGCCGGTGGCCGTGGAGCCGTTCGGCCAGCTCTTCGGTGGGAAGACCGGCCAGCAGCGCCTTCCCGACCGCGGTGCAGTGCGCCGGCAGTCTGCGGCCCACCTCGGAGATCAGCCGGACCGAATGCGTCGAGTCCGCTTTGGATATGTAGACCACGTCGAGGCCGTCGAGCACGGCCACGTGCACGGTTTCGCCGCATCGCGCCGCCACCGATCGGGCCACCGCGTCCGCCTCGGCC
The DNA here is from genome assembly GCF_007713715.1 of Amycolatopsis rhizosphaerae. GTDB lineage: Bacteria > Actinomycetota > Actinomycetes > Mycobacteriales > Pseudonocardiaceae > Amycolatopsis_E > Amycolatopsis_E rhizosphaerae. Next base: position 6,165 of record NZ_VJWX01000102.1, on the reverse strand, counting down.
GCGAACTCCAGCCGTTCCTGGTAGCGCGAGCCCAGTTCGAGCAGCTTCGGGCCGAGCCGGTATGTGGTTTCCTCCCCGGTCAGGCGGTCCAGGTAGCGGCGCGCGACCAGCGTGGTCAGCAGTTCGTGCGTGGTGGACCGGGGCAGCCCGAGCCGGGCGGTGATCTCCGCGGCGGACAGCGCCGTCTCCGCGCCGAGAAACAACTCCAGGATGTCGGCTGCGCGGACCACGGCGGGCACGAGGCGAGGCACCGCCACACGCTACCCCGCCCGTCCCTCCACCGAGTCGGGTTCTCACGGCCCGGCTAGTTCACGACCTCGACGGTGTCGCCGGGGCGGAGCTTCTGGAAGAAGGTCACCGCGGCGTCGTGGGACAGGTGCACGCACCCGTGCGACGGCACACTCAGGCTGCCCTCGTGAAACGCCACCCCGGTGCGGGTGAAGAACACCGAGTACGGCATCGGGCCGTTGTACTCGGTGCTGTAGTGATGAAGATCCTTGTACAGCACCGAAAATCGACCCTGCGGGGTCACGTGGCCCGGTCTGCCGACGGTCACCGGCACCGGGCCGTAGGCCACCGCGCCCCGGTTCATCAGCCAGGCGCGGTGGGTGTGCAACTGCAGGCACGCCTTGGCCGCGGCGTCACAGGGTGCCGCCGCGGCCTCCGCCGCCGGGGTGGCCATCGCGAACGCGCCGGTCGCCACCACCGCTCCCACGAGCGTTCCGGTCATCTTTCGTAAGGTTGTCATGCCGGAGGGTTACCCCTTGGCGCCGCGTCCATACAGGGCGGTGACCAGGGTGCGGACCAGCTTCTCGGTCTTCTCGGTCCGGCTGAACGAGGTCAGCTGGATCGGTGCGGTGAACCGCTGCCGCGCGACCGCCTTCGGCCGGGAGAACTCGCGCAGTCCTTCCGGGCCGTGGATGCGGCCGAAACCCGAGTCACCGATGCCGCCGAAGGGCAGCGAGGCCATGCCCGCGAACGAGAACGGCGCGTTGATCGAAGTCATCCCGGCGCGCAGGCGGGCGGCGATCCGCGGGCCGTTCTGCCGGGAGAAGACCGTCGAGGCGAGGCCGTAGCGGGTGGCGTTGGCCTTCTCGATGGCCTCCTCCATGTCCCGCACCTTGGCGATGGTCATGGTCGGTCCGAAGGTCTCTTCGCGCACGGCCTCGGAGTCCTCCGGGACGTCGACCAGCACCGTCGGGGCGACGTAGCGGTCGCCGACCGCGTCCTTGCCGCCGGTCAGCGCCCGGCCGCCGCGCGCCAGCGCGTCGGAGATGTGCCTGCGGACCACGTCGAGCTGGGCGGGCATGGTCATCGGGCCGTACTGGACCCCCGGCTTGACCTTGTCCGTCAGCTCCATGACCTTCTTCAGGAACGTGTCGTAGACCTGTTCGTGCACGTAGACGCGTTCCACGCCGATGCAGGTCTGGCCCGAGTTGGAGAACGCGCCCCAGACCGCGGCGTCGGCGGCCGCGTCGAGATCGGCGTCGGCGTCCACGATCAGCGGGTCCTTGCCGCCGGCCTCGATGATCACCGGGGTGAGCGTCTCGGCGGCCGCGGCCATGATCTTCTTGCCGGTGGCGGTGGAACCGGTGAACGCGATCTTGTCGACGCCGGCGCCCACCAGTGCGGCCCCGGTGGCACCGAAACCGGTGACGAGCTGGACCACGGGGTACTCGGGCACGACCTCGGCGAAGGTGTCGACCAGCCATTTGCCCACGCCGGGGGTGTACTCGCTGGGCTTGAAGACGATGGTGTTCCCGGCCGCCAGCGCGTAGGTGATCGAGCCCATCGGCGTGTACACCGGGTAGTTCCACGGGCCGATCACGCCGACCACGCCGAGCGGCTGGTACTCCACGGTCGCGCTGTGGTTGCTCAGCAGCAGACCGGCCGGGCGGCGCTTGCGCCCGAGCACCTTGCGGGCGTTGCGGGCCGCCCACGCGATGTGCTCGATGGCCAGCACGATCTCGAGCTGCGCGTCCCCGGCGGGCTTGCCCGTTTCGCGTTGCACGACCTCGCCGAGTTCGGTCATCCGGCGGGTGATGGTCGCCGTCCACCGGCGCAGCCGCTCCGCCCGTCCGTCGAAGCCGAGGGAGGCCCACCACCGGGAGGCCTCGCGCGCCCGCGCGACGGCCTCACCGACCTGCTCGGCCGTGTGCACCGGATAGGTGCCCACCACCTCGTCGGTCGCCGGGTTCAGCGAGTCGAAGGTCTCCTGCGCCACTGCCGGCTTCGGCTCCACCGCGGTCATGCTGCGCCTCCTGCTGTCTCCCCTGACTACTCGCCAGTACGTTCAGCATGACACAATCCGTGGCCGAGCTCACTACCCCGCGGAAAGTCGCGTTCGCCGGGTTCGCGGACGAGGACGCGGGCCGATCTTGGTGCTCCCGTGCTCGCGGTCCTAGGCTGAACTGGTCCGAAGCCAGAAGAGAGCACAGGAAGAACCACCATGCGAATTGTCCATTATGGACACGCTTGCGTACTGCTGGAGACCGATGGGGCGCGGATCCTGCTCGATCCCGGTGCCTTTTCCGAAGGATTCGAAGGCGAGCGCGAGCTCGACGCGGTCCTGATCACCCACCAGCACTACGACCACATCGACGTGGAGAAGCTGCCCGCGCTGCTGAAGGCCAACCCGGAGGCGAAGCTCTACGTCGACCCCGGCTCCGAGGAGACCGTGGCCAAGCTGGACGTGGAGTTCCAGGTCGTCCGCCCCGGGGACGCCTTCGAGGCGGGCAAGGCGGCGGTCACCGTGACCGGCGGCGAGCACGCGCTGATCCACCAGGACATCCCGAACATCCCCAACGTCGGATACCTGATCGACCACGGGGCGTTCTACCACCCCGGCGACTCGTTCTTCGTCCCGGAGCAGAAGGTCGACGTGCTCGGCCTGCCGACCGGCGCTCCGTGGCTGAAGGTCGGCGAGGCGGTGGACTTCATGCGGGCGGTGTCCCCCCGCATCGCGGTGCCGATCCACGAGGTGACCCTGGCCAACCCGGCCATGCACTACGGCATGTTCACGCACCTGTCGCCCGAGGGCACCGAGGTGCGCGTCGCGCCCCGCGGTGAGGCCGTCAACCTCTGATACGTGGTGCCGAAGGCCCGGTTTCCCAGCGCGACGTCGACCGCGTCGAGCAGCGCGTGCCGGAGACCGGGCCGGGCCAGATCGGCGGCGTCCACCCCGAGCCGCACCAGTCCCCCGCGTCTCGCCGCGCGCGCCGCGGCGAGGACGAGCGCGAAGCTCCGGACCGTCTCGCCGTGTGCGTGCGCGCTGAACTCCTGGACCCGGGCCCGATGCACCTCACCGGTCCGCAGATCGTGCACCGCGGACAGTTCCGCGCACAGCCGGAAATCCTGGCCGCGCAGGGCCTCCAGAGTGCCCCGCGAGGCCAGCCAGCGCGGGGGCGCGAACCCGTCCGCGCTCAGGCCCGCCGCGTCGAGCGCGGCACTCGCGGCGATCAGCCGCAGCCGGGCCTCGTGGGCCGGGAGCGCGGCGAACTCCGCCTTGCGGCCGAAGCTGACGGCCCGATGCGAAGGCGTCACCCGGTGGTCGTAGCCGTGGAGAAGCAGGCCGTCGCCGAGCCGCGTCCGGGCGCGGAGCCACCCGGTCACCGCGGGTGTGCCGTCGGTGCGCGGCGTGAACAGCAGGGTGAGTGGGACTTCCCGCCGGTCCAGCTCCGCGGCGAGATCCGCGCAGCGGTGCAGCGTCCGTGCGCTGATGCCGGACAGCGAGACCAGCAACCTGGCGGTCATGCCCCCATTGGGCCAGCCCGAGATGACCTCGCGTTGACCCCCGGGTGACACCCCGCCACCGGGCGGCCGAACTCGCCGTCCCGGGGCCCTTCACGGCTACAGGATCGGCGCCGGAACGTAGTGGGCTGCTTCCGGGAAGCGGGTGAGGATGTCTTCGACACGCTTCACGATGGTGGCCACCTGCGCGGTCGCCACCCCGGTGAAGGACAACCGGTCCGCGAGCAGTTCGTCCAGGTCGGCGCGGGTCAGCGGGATCCGGTCGTCGGCGGCGAGCCGGTCGAGCAGGTCGTTGCGCTCCAGCCCCTGCTCGCGCATCGCCAGCGCGACCGACACCGCGTTCTCCTTGATCGCCTCGTGCGCGGTCTCGCGGCCCACCCCGGCCCGCACCGAAGCCATCAGCACCTTCGTGGTGGCGAGGAACGGCAGGTAGCGGTCGAGTTCGCGCGCCACCACGGCCGGGAAGGCGCCGAACTCGTTCAGCACGGTGAGGAAGGTCTCCAGCAGGCCGTCCAGCGCGAAGAACGCGTCGGGCAGCGCGACCCGGCGCACCACCGAATCCGAGACGTCCCCCTCGTTCCACTGGTCGCCCGCCAGCTCGCCGATCATCGACAGGTAGCCGCGCAGCACCACGGTGAGCCCGTTGACCCGCTCGCACGAGCGCGTGTTCATCTTGTGCGGCATCGCCGACGAGCCCACCTGGCCGGGCTTGAACCCCTCGGTGACCAGCTCGTGCCCGGCCATCAGGCGGATCGTCTTGGCCAGGCTGGACGGCGCCGCGGCCAGCTGCACCAGGGTGGAGAGCACGTCGAAGTCCAGCGAGCGCGGATAGACCTGGCCGACGCTGGTGAAGGTGCGGGTGAAGCCGAGGTGCTCGGCGATCCGGCTTTCCAGCACATCGAGGGTGGCCTCGTTGCCGAGCAGGTCCAGCATGTCCTGCGCGGTGCCGACCGGGCCCTTGATACCGCGCAGCGGGTACCGGCCGATCAGGTCGTCCAGGCGTTCGAAGGCGACCAGCAGCTCGTCGGTGGCGGTGGCGAAACGCTTGCCCAGCGTGGTGGCCTGCGCGGCGACGTTGTGCGAACGGCCGGCCATCACCAGGTCGGTGTGCTCGGCGGCGAGCGCCGCCAGCCGTGCCAGCACCGTTGCCACCCGGCCGCGGACCAGTTCCAGCGACCGCCGGATCTGCAGCTGCTCGACGTTTTCGGTGAGGTCGCGCGAGGTCATGCCCTTGTGCACGTGTTCGTGCCCGGCCAGCGCGTTGAACTCCTCGATCCTGGCCTTGACGTCGTGCCGCGTGACCCGCTCCCGTGCCGCGATCGAGGCCAGGTCCACCTGGTCCACGACCCGCTCGTAGTCGGCGATCACCGCGTCGCCGACCTCGACGCCCAGCTCCTGCTGCGCGCGCAGCACCGCGATCCACAGCTCGCGCTCCAGGATCACCTTCCGCTCCGGGGACCAGAGGGCGACCAGCTCCGGGGAGGCGTAGCGGGTGGCGAGCACGTTGGGGATGCTGGGCTTGTCCGTCACGGCTCCAGCGTAATCGGGCGCCCCAGCGCTTCCCGCAGCATGTCCCGGGCCACCGCGCGCGGATCGGGATCGATCTCGATCAGGGCGTTCACCACCGCCCCGTCGACCAGGGCGACGACCTGGGCCAGCCGCTTGCGGTCGATGAGCATCCCGAACCGCGCGAAGATCTCCATCAGCAGGTCGTGGAACTCGGCCTGGAGCGTGCGCATCAGCGGCCTGAGGTAGGGCCGCCGTCCGGTGGTGACCAGCCGCTCGTAGCGCAACAGCACCGCCTCGTAGCCGGCGTCCTCCCCGAGCAACTGGTCCAGGAGGCTCTCCACGAGGGTGTCCACGTCCCGCGGTCCCGCGCCCAAGGCGTCGAGCTGGGCCCGGCCGTGGGCCAGCTCGATGCGGCACCGGTACTCCACGGCCGCGGTGACCAGATCGTCGAGCGAGTCGAAGTAGTACGTGGTCGAGGCCAGCGGCAGCCCGGCGCGTTCCGCGACGGCACGGTGCCGGATCGCGTCGAATCCGCCCTCGACGAGCAGTTCGGCGGCGGCTTCGACCAGCGCCGCCCGCCGTCGTTCACCCTTCGGAGTGCTCGCCGCCGATGTCATGACCCGAATTTAGTGCCCGCCGCGGCGGGGCCTTCAGAAACGGTGCGCGAGCGTGGCCGCGAGCGACGGCAGCGCGGACTCCAGTGGCGGGGCGCTCCCCGCGTCCGGGGTGCTCAGGACAAGCACGGTGGCACCGGTCTGGGCGCGTTGTCCGGCCGTCACCGTGCCGTCGGTGAGTGCGGGAAGCCACGAAGGAGTGGGCAGGACCAGCACCGAAATCAGCCCCGTGCACCCCGATTCGGCGACGTGGAACGCGGCGGAGCGGGCACCCGCCGGGCAGAGCCGGGAG
>NZ_VJWX01000101.1 GCF_007713715.1 Amycolatopsis rhizosphaerae | reverse complement strand
GCCCACGACACCCCGCGCGCCGTGACCGTCGGCGCGGTGGCCGAAGGACTGCAGCACGTCTACCAGGCACCGGGCGAGATCGAGTTCGAGTTCGGCGGCCGGACGCACCGGCTGACCGCCTTCAACGGCCACACCCCCGGCAGCCTGTTCGTGCTGTTCACCGACCGCACCTCGGGCGTGACGACCTATCCGGCGAACCGGTCCCTGGCGCTCGACGCACCGGCCTCCGACGGCACGGTGGCGGTGGACTTCAACCGGGCCACCAATCTCCCCTGCGCCTACACCGACTTCGCCACCTGCCCCCTTCCGCCCGCCGAAAACCGGCTGCCCTTCGCCGTCGAAGCCGGGGAAAAGCTCCCCTACGAACGCAGCTGACCCTCCCCCAGCCTGACCGCGCGGCGTACGTCGCCGGCGTAAGCCCGGGGCTGTTCCCAGGCCGCGAAGTGGCCGCCCGCACGGTGTTCCACATAGTCGCGGATGTTCAGGAACGCCTCGGCGTAGCTGCGCGGAGCCGGTTTGATGTCGTGCGGGAACGCGGAGAACACGGTCGGCGCCTCGACCCGGCCGGGGATGGTGGCCGGTTCGGTGTAGGTGGCGAACGAGGTACCGATCGTGCCGGTGACCCAGTAGGCGGTGACCCAGGTGAGAAGCTCGTCCGGCGTGAAGGCCGACTCGCCGGACCAGGTCTCCAGTTTCTCGGCGATCCACGCCGCGAGGCCGGCCGGTGAGTCGCCGAGGGCGACGGCGAGCGTGTTCGGCCGCGTCGACTGCTGCGCGATGTACCCGCCCTCGGTCCGGAACCACTGTGCCGCCTGGCCGAGGTAGGCCGCCGCATCGGGTGCGAGCTTCGCCGGGTCCGCCGTGAGCGCGCGCCGCGGGGAAATGTCCGTCAGGTGCAGGGCGGCCACCCTGTCCGGGTGTTCGCCCGCGAGAATCTCCGCGACGGTGCCACCCACGTCGCCGCCGGACACCGTGTACCTCGAGTAGCCGAGCTCGTCGAGAGCGGCCGCGACGATCCCGGCGATCCGGTTGACCGACATGCCCGGAGTGGTGAGTGGGGCCGCGAACGGAAAGCCCGGCAACGCGGGCACCACCACGTGCAGGTCCGTGAGCAGGGGAAGGACGCGTTCGAAGCGCAGCACCGAATCGGGCCAGCCGTGCAGCAGTACGACCACCGGGGCGCCGGAATCCTCGGCCCGCTGGTGGATCACGCGCAGGTCGGTGTCACCCGCCGCCACCGTCGCCCAGGGAAGCTCGCCGATCCGGCGCTCGTGCACGCCCCAGTCGTACTCGTTCGCCCAGTGGTCGAGCAGCTCGTCGAGGAAAGCACCGGTGACGCCGCGCGTCCCGTCATCGCTCCACGGAGTCGTGACGCGTCGCGTCTTCCGGAGCCGTTCTCGCAGTTCCTCCATCATGTGTATGAGCATACACAAGCAAGTGTACGCTTATACACATGACAGTTCGCGATGCGGCCGCCACCCGGCAGCGGATCCTGGAACACGCGCAACGCCAGTTCGCCCGGCACGGGTACGCGCGGGTCACGGTCAAGGGCGTGGCCGACGCCGCGGGCGTCTCACCCAACCTGATCACGCGCTACTTCGGTGGCAAGGACGGTCTTTTCCTGGCGGCGACCCGCGTGGAGATCCCGGTCGAGCACTCCTTCGGCGGCGACCGGTCCTCGCTCGGCTCGCGTCTCGCCGCGAGCATCGTGAAACGCTGGTTCGACGCGCCCGGCGAAGACCCGCTGCTCGTACTGCAACGCGCCTCCGGAGAGCGACCCGAGGCAGCAGAAGCGTTGGCGGCCTTCCTCGACAAGAGCTCACTGGAGCCACTGCACCGCTACCTGCGCGACAGCGGCCTGGACGACGCGACCGCCCGCAGCCGAGCCGCCGCCATCGACGCCTTCGTGCTCGGCGTCTCGACCCGCCGCCGGGTGCTGCGTTCCGAACTCGGCGACCCGGCCGAACTCCAGGAATGGCTCAGCACCACGATCCAGCGCCTCGCCGACGGATGACCGCGCAGCCGAGGCCGGCGCCGTATAGGGCGTTATACAGTTACCGGTGGGCCGCCGCGCTCGCCTTGCCCTGATTGTTCAGAAGGCCAGGTAGCCGCCGTCGACGGTGATGGCGTCGGCCGTGTGGAAGGCGCTGGCCGGGCTGGCGAGGTAGACGGCGAGGGCGCCGAAGTCCCCCGGCTTGCCCCAGCGGCCGACCGGCATCCGCGGCAGCACCTTGCGCTGGAAGCCTTCCGACTCCAGCATCGGGTCGGCGAGCGGGGTGCTGACCCAGCCGGGCAGGATCGCGTTCGCGCGGATGTGGTGGCGCGCCAGTTCGATCGCGATCGCGGTGATCATCGAGATCAGCCCGCCCTTGCTGGCCGCATACGCCTGCCCGCGCGGCGGCCCCTGGCGGGCGGCGAGACTGGAGGTCCCGACCAGGCTGCCGCCCTCCCCCTGCTCGATCAGCACCCGCGCGGCGGCGCGGAGGGTCAGGAACGCCCCGTCCAGATTGACGCTGGTCACCCGGCGGAACTCGGCCAGCGTGGTTTCGGTGAAGCGGGTGCCCGCCGAACCGACACCCGCGTTGGCGAAGCACGAATCGAGCCTGCCGAGCTCCGCCACGGTGCGGGTCATGGCGCTCTCGACCTGTTCCTCGTCCGAAACGTCACACCGCAGCGCCAGGACCTTCCGGCCGTGGCGCGCCAGTTCGGCGGCGGCCTTCTCGTTGCGTTCGGCGTTGGTGCCCCAGAGGCAGACGTCGGCACCGGCCGCGGCGAGCGCGTCGGCCATCGCCAGCCCGATACCGGAGTTGCCGCCGGTGACCACCGAGACGTGCCCGGTGAGATCGAACGGGTTCATGCGGAATCTCCTTGTGCCTCAGTGGTCTTCGGGGGTCGTGTCGCGGAATTCCGGCGCGCGGCCGTCGAGGTTGGCGCGCACCGCTTCGACCTGGTTGGGACTGCCGATCAGCTCGCGGATCGCGCGTTGCTCGGCGGCGAAACCCTCCCCCAGCCCGACCCGGCCACCGAGTTCGAGCAACTGCTTCGCGCGGCGGATCGCGTGCGGGCTCTTGCCCGCGATCTCGGCCGCGAGCGCCATCGCGGCGGCGTGGGGATCGGCTTCGGCGCGGGTCGCCAGCCCGATCCGCACCGCCTCCTCCCCTTCCACGATCCGGCCGGTGAAGGTGAGCTCCTTCGCCACGTCACGGCCGACCAGCCCGGGCAGCAGCTGCGTCCCCGTCATGTCCGGGACCAGGCCCCACCGGATCTCCATCACCGACAGCCGGGCGTCCGGGGCGACGAGGCGGATGTCGGCACCGAGCGCGATCTGCAGGCCGCCGCCGAAGGCCACGCCGTGCACCGCGGCGATCACCGGTACCGGCAGTTCGGTCCACACGTACGCGGCCTTCTGCCCGAGTGCCCTGGCCGGGCCGTCACCCTCGTACGACGCAGGTTCGTGGCCCTGCCCGTCCATCGCGCGGAAAGAGCCGAAGTCGAGACCCGCGCAGAAGGCGCGGCCCGCGCCCGAGAGCACCACCGCGCGCACCGAATGATCGTCGCGCAGGCGCAGCCCGGTCTCGGCCAGTGCGGTGAACATCGGCGGGTCGAGCGCGTTGAGCTTGTCGGGGCGGTCGAGCCGGACATCCGCTATGCCTTCGCTGATCGTGCAGCTGACGCGTGGCTCCACCGCATCTCCTCTTGTCCTCGCCGTCGAGTCGTGTTTCCATCGTAACTGAACGCTCGTTAAGGGGGCACCATGGATTTCGCTCTGCCCGCGGCGCTGCGGGAGCGCCTCGCCGAACTCGACGCGTTCGTCGACGAGGAGATCCGCCCGCTCCAGGAGCAGGACGACAACCAGCGGTTCTTCGATCACCGCAGGGAGTTCGCGCGCACCGACTTCGAAGCCGGCGGCACCCCGCGCCCGGAGTGGGAGGCGCTGCTGGACGAGATGCTCACCCGCGCCGACCGTGCGGGCTGGCTCCGCTACGGGCTGCCGGAGGAAGCCGGAGGGCGCGGCGGAAGCAACCTGGACATGGCGGTCATCCGGGAACATCTGGCGGCCAAGGGCCTCGGGCTCCACAACGACCTGCAGAACGAGTCCTCGGTGGTGGGGAATTTTCCGGTCGTGCACATGTTCCTCGCCGCCGGAACCCCCCAGCAGCGCGAGGAGTTCATCGAGGACATCATCACGCGCCGCAAGCGTGTCGCTTTCGGACTGACCGAACCCGACCACGGCAGCGACGCCACCTGGCTGGAGACCAGTGCGGTGCCCGACGGCGGCGACTGGATCATCAACGGCGCCAAGCGGTTCAACTCGGGGCTGCATTCCGCCACCCATGACGTGATCTTCGCGCGCACCTCGGGCAACCCGGGGCAGGCGCGGGGTATCACCGCTTTCCTCGTCCCCACCGATGCGCCGGGCTTCTCCGTGGACTTCCACTGGTGGACCTTCAACATGCCCACCGACCACGCCGAGGTTTCGCTGCGCGACGTGCGCGTTCCAGGATCGGCGGTGCTGGGCGAGGTCGGCGAAGGATTGCGGCTCGCGCAGATCTTCGTGCACGAGAACCGGATCCGGCAGGCCGCCTCCGGGGTGGGAGCCGCCCAGTACTGCATCGACCGCAGCGTGGCCTACGCCAGGGAACGGATCTCCTTCGGGCAGCCGCTCGCGGCACGGCAGGCGATCCAGTGGCCGCTGGTGGAACTGCAGACCGAGGCGGAACTCGTCCGCACGCTGGTGCGCAAGACGGCCTGGGAGATGGACCGGGTCGACCACGCGGAGATCAGCGACCGGGTGTCCATGTGCAACTACCGGGCCAACCGGCTGGTGTGCGAGGCCGCCGACCGGGCCATGCAGGTCCACGGCGGGCTCGGCTACACGCGGCACACCCCGTTCGAGCACATCTACCGCCACCACCGCCGGTACCGGATCACCGAAGGCTCCGAAGAGATCCAGATGCGCAAGGTGGCCGCCTACCTGTTCGGTTTCGCCGGCCCTGGCAGGGACAGGGCCGCGCGGTGACCGGCACCGCGCGAGGAGGGCGACGGCCCTCGGACGGGACACTCGGCCCGCCGGGGATCGACGCGATCCTCGATGCGGGCATCGCCGCGATGGCCGAGCAGGGCTACCACGGAACCTCGGTGCGGGACATCGCGGAACGCGCCGGGCTCAGCCCCGCCGCGCTGTATCACCACTTCGCCTCCAAACAGGATCTGCTGGCCACGATCATGGATCGCGGCATCGAGGAGCTGCTGCGCCGGACCCGCGCCGCACGCGACGCCGCCACCGATCCCGTCGCCCGCTTGCGTTCCCTTGTGGACGTCCATGTGCGGTTCCACCTCCAGGACCAGCGCGGCACCCTGCTGGGCACCAGCGAGCTGCGCGCGCTCGAAGAGCCCTTTCGCCGCGAGCACCTGGGAAAAAGGCAGCAACAGCAACGCGTTTTCGACGACACGGTGGCCGAGGGCGTGCGCCGTGGCGTGTTCCACAGCCCGTTTCCCCGCGAAGCGGCCCGCGCGATCGTGGTGATGTGCACCGGGGTGGCGGGCTGGTACAAACCGCACGGCCGCCTGTCGCGGGACCAGGTCGCACGTCGTTACCAGGAACTGGCACTCGATCTGGCCGGGAGGCGGGCATGACCGCGCTGGCGGAGGCGCTGAAGCGGCGGCTGTCCGCGCTGTGGGGGGTCCGAAGTGGACATCCACGGGCTGCGACGGCTGTCCGGGGGCGCGAGCAGGGAAACCTGGGAGTTCCGGGCGCGGACCGCCGACGGAGCCCAGCGGCGCCTGGTGCTGCGGCGCGACCCGCCCGGTGAGGGCCGTCCGGAGTCGATGGCCCGCGAAGCGGCCGTGCTGGAGGCGGCACGGGAGGTCCCGGTGCCCCGCCTCGTGGACCACGGTCTCGACCCGTCGGTGCTGGGCAGCCCGTACCTGCTGACCGAACACGTCGAAGGCGAGACGCTGCCCCGCCGCCTGCTGCGGGACGAGGAGTTCGCCGAGGTCCGGGGCACGCTGGCCGCCGAACTCGGCCGCGTGCTGGCCCGCATCCACCGGATGCCGCCGGTGCCCGGCCTGCCCGCCGAAGACCCGCTCGAGCGGCTGGTCACCGCCTACGACGCGCTGAACGAGCCGTTGCCCGCGCTCGAAATCGCGCTGCACTGGCTGCGGGCGCACCGGCCCCCACCGGCCGGGGACACCGTGGTGCACGGCGATTTCCGCAACGGCAACCTGATGGTGCGCCCGGACGGGCTGGCCGCGGTGCTGGACTGGGAACTGGTGCACCGCGGGGATCCGATGGAGGACCTCGGCTGGTTGTGCGTCAAGGCGTGGCGGTTCGGCTCGGCGCTGCCGGTCGGGGGTTTCGGCAGCCGGGAGGAGTTGTTCGCCGGGTACGCGGAGGTGGCGGGCCGGGCCCCGGATCCGGAGTCGGTGCACTGGTGGGAGGTCTACGGCACCGCGACCTGGGCGGTGCTGTGCCGGTCACAGGCGGAGCGCCACCTGAGCGGGCAGACGCGGTCGGTGGAACTGGCCGCGGTGGGTCGCCGCGTCTGCGAACCCGAGCACGACCTGCTGCTCCTGCTGGACGCACCCGCGCCGCGGGTACCCGTGGATTCCCCGGCCGCGCCCGCGTCCGACCTGCACGGGCACCCGTCGGCCGTCGAACTCGTCACGGCCGTGGCCGAGTTCCTGCGCACCGAACTGCTTCCGGCCACCGAAGGGCACCTGAACTTCCACACGCGGGTGGCCGCGAACGTGCTCTCCATCGTCGAGCGGGAACTCACCCTGGGTGCGGACCAGGAACACCGGCACGCCGAACGCCTGGCCACGCTGGGAGTGGCGAACCAGGCCGAACTGGCCGCCGCGTTGCGGCACGGCCGGCTCGATCCGGATGACCCGGCCGTGCTGGCGGCGGTGCGGGCCGGGGTCACCGACCGGCTGCTCGTCGCGAACCCGCGCTACCTGTCCGCACCGTCCTGACCGTCCTGCCCATCAAGGCCCGGAAAGCCCGGGAAATCTCAGGGCGATACCGGCACGGGGGCGGCGGCATGGCGGATCCGGCGCAGCAGGCCCCGCACCACGACCCGGGCGGTGGGCTTGATGATATGCCAGTACCAGTCGGCCCAGTGGTAGGCGACGCGGTCGGTGGTGAGGGCGCGGGCTTCGAAGGTCAGCAGGCTCTGGCCCACCCCATAGGAACACACGCTCAGCGACACGGCGAGCCGGGCCCGCCGGGGCCGCGAGAACGTGCGGAATTCGCTGAGCGTAACGGATTGCCACTCCATGTAAGGAGTCCAGAACCGGCCCGCGGCGCCGAGCAGGATTTCCGCGCCGGGACGGCGGCCGAGCTCGGCCCACCGTGCGCCCGCGAGGATCTCGTCGAAACCGGGCACGCCGCGGCGAGGCCGCAGTGGGCGGGCGAAATCGGGAATCAGCCGGGGTCTCGACTCTTCAAGCTGGCGGTTCATCGCCTGGTAGGTCAACTCCGGCACCGCGTCGACCACGAGGTGCTCGCGAAGGGCGAAATCGAACAGCGGCGCCGTTTCGTCGAGCAACGTCACCACCGACCACCTCCGTTTGCCGCTGACCAGCATCGCCGGCCGGGCCCGACGGCGCGTCGAGGGCGTCGAGGACGGGGGACCGGCGATCCTGTGGTTACGGACAGGTCTGTCCCAGCAACCATACGCCACCTCCCCCGGCTTGCGGGAGATCACTGTGGGTCGGGTTTCGGACACCGTGACCGGTGTGAACATCCTGTTTCGCGCACTGGAAGACCCTGTCCCGACTCCGCCCGGCGGACGTAGGGTCCGGTTGGTCAGGCCAATCCCGCTCCCCCATCCGGACGGAAGGACACCGCGTGGACCACACCGTCGGGACCGTGCCGCCGCTGCGGCCGCCCGGTTTCGCCCGGTTTCCCGGCGAAAACCCGCAGCGCACCCTGAGCTCCGAAATCTCCGCCCACCTGGAGAAACTCATCGCCGTCGGCGAATTACGCCCCGGGGACCGGTTGCCCGCCGAGCGCGAACTCGCCACCGTGCTCGGGGTGTCCCGTGCTTCGCTGCGCGAGGCGATGCACGAGTTGGAAGCCAAGCACCTCATCGAGCGCCGGCCCGGCCGCGGAACCAGCGTGCTGCCCGCGCCGGAACACGTGACCAGGCTCTACGAGCGCATTTCCGACGCCGAGCACCAGTTGCGCGACATCGCCGAGTTGCGGGCGACGGTCGAGCCGAAGCTGGCCGAACTCGCCGCGGGCCGGGCCACCACCGCCCATCTCGCCGAACTGGAGAACGTCCTTCGGCGACCGGTCGCGGAGCTGTCGCCGGAGGAATCCCTGCGCCTGGACCTGGAATTCCACCTGCTGCTCGCGGCCGCCGCGGACAACCCGCTGATGTCCGCGATCACCACGCTGACCTCGTCCTGGACTTCGGCGACCCGGGTGCTCTCCCACGCCACGCGCTACGCCAGGGAGGTCTCCTACCTGGGCCACCGCGCGATCCTCGCCGCCGTGACCCGCGGTGAGGCCGCCGAAGCACGCGAGGCGATGGCCCGGCACCTGGCCGAGGTGGCCGCCCTGACCCGCGACGGATTCGACGAGGTGCGGCGATGACGACCGTGCCCGCTTCCCCGGTTCGCCAGGCGCTCGCGCCGGAAGCCGCCCCGGAACGCTATGTCCCCGCCACCTTCGCCACGACCCGGTGGGGCTTCCTGCCGTGTGAAGCGGACGCCCCGGTGCTCACGGTGTCCCCCGGCGAGACCGTCACCTTCGACACCGTCAGCCACGAGGGCATTCTCGAAGACCAGGGCCGTGATCCCGTGGCGTTCTTCGGTGCGCACGGCATCGCGGCCGCCGACGTCCTCGGCGACGCGGTCACCATCGCCGCGCACGGCACGCACGAACCCGGTGCGGGACCGCACGTGGTGACCGGCCCGGTCGCGATCACCGGTGCGGAGCCGGGTGATCTGCTCGAGGTCCGCATCGATCGGCTGGAGCCGCGCGCGTTCTACGGCGTGATCTCCAGCCGCCACGGGCGAGGGCTGCTGCCCGGCCGCTTTCCGGTGGCAGGCCCGAACACCAGCGTGTTCTGCCACGTCGAGGGGCTCGAAGGCGGCGTCTCGGCGGCGCGGGCGACCCTGCCGCTGCGGCCGTCTTCGCCGGCGAGGCCGGTCCGCTTCCCGATCGCCCCGTTCCTCGGCGTGATCGGCGTGGCCACTCCGGGTGGGATCCGGTTGAACTCGGTTCCGCCGGGACGGCATGGCGGCAACATCGACATCAACATGCTCGTCGAGGGCACCACGCTCTACCTACCGGTGCAGGCCGACGGCGCCGGCCTCTACGTCGGGGACCCGCATTTCGCGCAGGGGAACGGCGAAATCGCCCTCACCGCGCTGGAAGCCCCGCTGCGGGCCACCCTCACCGTCGACGTGATCCCCCACGGCAAGGCCGTCGAACGCTACGGAAGGCTCACCGGGCCGTTCGCCCGCACGCCGGAATTCCTCGTGCCCACCGGGATGAACGCCGATCTCGACCTCGCCGTGGCCGAATGCGGGCAGAACGCGGTCACGCTGCTGACCGCGCTGTTCGGCATGGATCCCGAACTCGCCTACGCCTACCTGTCGGCGGCGACGGACTTCGAGATCTCGCAGGTGGTGGACCAGGTCAAGGGTGCGCACGCGCGGATCCGGCTCGCCGATTTCACGGAGGTGCACCAGTGACCGGACCTGGTACGGACCAGTACGAACTCGTGGCGCCCGAGCCGGTGCCGGACGGTCTGCTCGACGCGTTCCGAGCGTACGAAACGGCACTGCGCGGCAACGACACCGAGGCGCTGAACGCGTTGTTCGCCCCGGGCCCCGACACGGTGCGGGGTGACGGGAAGACCCTGCTCACCGGGCACGCGGCGATCGCGGGCTTCCGCTCGGCCAGGACGAAGATCCCGACGCGGCAGGTCGCCGTGCTGCACGTGCGCGTGCTCGGTGCGGACACCGCCTTGTGCCTGGCGAGCACGCGCGAACCGTCGAACGGCGCCACCGGGCTGCAGACCCAGGTGTGGCGGCGCGGTCCCGCGGGCTGGCAGGTGATCGCGGCGCACGTCACGCTGCCGCAGGCACCGGGCCCGGCGCTGGACACGAGCGTGTGGAGGGTGGCCGGGGATCCCCTGCTCTCCGGTGCGCCCGAGGGGCCACTGCACGGATCTCGCGTCGCGGTGAAGGACCTGTTCGCGGTGGCGGGGCATCCGCTCGGTGCGGGCAATCCCACCTGGCTGGCCGGGCGGAAACCCGAACCGGAATCCGCACCCGTGGTGTCCGCGCTGCTCGCGGCCGGGGCCGACCTCGCCGGGATCGCCCGCACCGACGAGTTCGCCTACAGCCTCGCGGGCACCAACGCCCACTACGGCAGCCCGCCGAACCCGGCCGCGCCGGGGGCGGTCAGCGGCGGGTCCACCAGCGGGCCGGCGAGCGCGGTGTCCTTGCGGCAGGCGGAAATCGGCCTGGGCACCGACACCGCGGGCTCGATCCGGGTGCCCGCCTCCTACCAGGGGCTGGTCGGCCTGCGCACCACGCACGGGGCGGTCGACCGGACGGGGTTGCTGCCGCTGGCCCCGTCGTTCGACACCGTCGGCTGGCTCACCCGTGACATCGCGACCTCGGCCCGGGTCGCCGAGGTGCTGCTCCCGGCAGCGACCCGCGTACCGCTCGCGGCCACGCGGACCCTGCGTCTGTCCACTGTCGACGGACATGCCCGGCCGGGGATCGCCGAGGCCGTCGAGGCCACGGCCGCGAGGCTGGCCGGGGAGGGAGCACTGCCACCGATCGAACACGGCGACCTCGCGCCGGAGACCTTGGAACGCTGGTTTCACGCGTTCCGCACGGTGCAGGCGCGGGAGGCCTGGCTCGCGCACGGTGACTGGATCAGCGCCCATCCGGGCTCGCTCGGCGCCGATGTCGCCGGACGCTTCGAAACCGCGTCCCGGGTCACCGAAACCGACGCGCACCAAGCGTCCGAAGTGGTCGCCGAGGCCCGCGAAGCCCTGCGGGAACTCCTGGCCGGAGCGGTGCTGGTACTGCCCGCCTCCGCCGGTCCCGCACCACGCCGGGACGCGGGCAGCGAAGAGGTGGAAGCCGAACGGGCGGGCACGCTGCGGATGACCTGCCTGGCCGGGCTGGCGGGCGCCCCGGCGGTGTCCCTCCCGCTGCTCGGCGGCCCGTCGGGGCTGTGCCTGGTGACCTCCCCCGGCACCGATCTCGGCCTGCTCACCTTCGCCGGAAAGGTTCTGGAGACCAGCAGATGACCCTCGCTCCCCTGCCGCACCGCAACCGGTGGCACCACCGCGACGGCGAGATCGACCTGCGCCGCCCCATGCTGGAACCGCGCCCGCTGTCCCTGCCCGCCGAACCCACGCGACTGACCGCCGACCTGGCGCGCAGCGCCCTGATCGTCGTCGACGTGCAGAACGACTTCTGCTCCGAAGGCGGCTGGCTCGCCGGGATCGGCGTGGACGTCTCGGTGCTCGCGCCCGCGATCGACTCCCTGCGGGCACTGGTTCCGGCGGCGCGGGCCGCCGGGCTGCCCATCGTGTGGGTCAACTGGGGCAACCGCGACGACCAGGCGAACCTGCCGCCGGGCGTGGCCCGCGTGTACGACCCGTCCGGGCGCGGCGAAGGCATCGGCGCCACCCTGCCCCGCGGTTCGAAGGTCCTGACCAAGGGCAGCTGGGGCGCGGCACTGGTGGACGGGCTGACCGCCGAACCCGGCGACGTGCACGTGGACAAGTACCGGATGAGCGGGTTCTGGGACACGCCGCTGGACTCGATCCTGCGCAACCTGCGGGTGGACACGCTGTTCTTCACGGGCGTGAACTCCGACCAGTGCGTGTACTCCACACTCGCCGACGCCGCCTGCCTCGGCTACGACGTGGTGCTGGTGGACGAGGCCAGCGCGACCACCTCCCCCGCGTACTGCCACGACGCGACCCTGTACAACACCCGCCAGTGCTACGGGTTCAGCACGAAGGCCACGGATCTGCTGGGGGCCCTGGCCGAGGAGGAAGCATGAGCATGCCGCCGATCGTCCGCCGCTTCGACGATCTCACCCCGTTCCTCATCTCGCCGCGGGACACCGTCAAGCTGGCGCTGCTGGCCGGTCCGTCGGACGGCACCGCGGCGAGCGTGTTCTTCGAGGTGTGGGAACCCGGCGGCGCGCAGCCGGACAACTCGCACCCCGAGTCCACCGAGATCTTCGTGGTGCTGTCCGGACAGGGCCTCGCGCACAGCGACGAGCACGACGTGGCGATCGGGGCGGGCGACGTGCTGGTGCTGCCGCCGGGTTCGGTGCACCGCATCGAAAACACGTCGGCGACCGAGCGGCTCTACGCGGTCACGATCATGGCCGAGGACGCGGGGGCGATGCCCGGCGGGTTCGCCCGCCTGGTCGCCTCCGGCACCCCCGCCGACTGGGACGGCACCGATCGCCCGACGCTGGCCCGCACCCCGGAACGGCACTGACGCCTCTGCCGACGAGATCGCCATCGGCAAGAGCGAAAGCCCCTGCCCTCCCACCGGATCGGAATCAGCGTTCCACGGCACGAGTCCCGTCTTCGAGCCGGTGCGGCGGGCCGCTCGTGTCCGGTGGCCGCCAGGACACGACCGGCGCGAGAGAGCGGAACAGTGACCACTGCGGCGCCAGCCGGAGGGCCCGGTCGCGTAGCGCCACCGCCGGTGCGGACCGCCACTGCGCGACCCTGCCGAGCTGACGGGAGCGCGCGGCGATCCGGCGGGTCCGCGGCCGCCGGATCCGGTGGTAGGCGACCAGCGCGGCCGGAACGCCTGGAACGCCTGGAACGGTGTCCAGCAGCGCGGCGAGCGTCACGGCGTCTTCGAGTGCCTGGTTGGCACCCTGGCCCAGGTTCGGCGTCATGGCGTGGGCCGCGTCGCCCACCAGTGCGACCCTTCCCTCCACAAAGGACGGCAGCGGCGGGAGTTCGTAGATGTCGTGCCGGAGTACGGCCTCGTCCGCTGCCGCCTCGAGCAGCCGGGGGACCGGGTCGTGCCAGCCGCCGAAACGGCGGCGCAGTTCGGCGAGTTCGCCTCCGCCGGAGCGCCCTCCCTCGGGCACACCCGCCACTGCGAACACGTAGACCCTGCCGTCGCACAGTGGCGCGAACCCGATCCGCTGCCCGCGTCCCCAGGTCTCGCCCCCCTCCCGTAGCGGGGTGCCGAGGTCCACGACCGTGCGCCAGGCCGTGTAACCGGCGTAGCGCGGACCGGGCGCGTGGGGCCAGACGGCGCGCCGGACGGTGCTGCGGATACCGTCGGCTCCCACCAGCAGGTCCGCCCGCTCCACACCGCCGTCGTACTCGATCTCCAGTTGGGAGCCGCGAGGGCGGACGTGGCGGACGGCGGCGCCGGGCACCAGTGAGGACCGCGGGACCGCCGCGAGCAGCACCTCGGCGAGGCGGGCCCGGTGAATCATCACCGGCGGTCCGTGGCGGCGCGCGAACTCGGCCGCGTCGATGCGGGACAACCAGCGCCCGGACGGGTCGCGGATACCGGCCTGGATGTCCGCGATGCCGAGGTCCCGTACCCGTTCGCCCAGCCCGAGCGCGTCGAGCGCGCGAATCCCGTTGGGCCACACGGACAACCCCGCGCCCACCTCGCCGAACTCCGCGGCCCGTTCCAGCACCCGGACCTGCCAGCCGCGCCCCATCAGCGCCACGGCCGTGGCCAGGCCGCCGATCCCGGCGCCCGCCACGATCGCGGTCCCGCGGCTCTCCGTCCCGCCCATCGCCCCTCCTCTACAGCTGTAGCACAAAGGTTACTCTACAGCTGTAGAGGCTGTCGGCGGTAGATGACACCCGGGGCCGTTGGCCGCCCTGATCCCGCCGTCAGGCGGGTTCCTTGCGCCCGAACGCGCCGGGGCCCGCGTGGAAGAGCCCGATGACCAGGACGCCGGAGCTCAGTGATCCGAACAGGAGTGCCGGGTGCTGCACGGGCCCGGCCCAGTACCCCAGCAACCCGGCCACGACCAGGCTCGCCCATCCGGCGACGAAGTTCGGCACGGGCCCGTTGCCCATGACGCTGGGGTAGCGGCGGCGGGTGATGCCCCGCACGAAGTGCGGGAACGCATTACCCGCCAGCACGCCGGCCAGAAAGCCCAAGACGAGAGTGTGCCCCATGTGTTTTCCCTTCACGGCCGGGGTTCGCGCATCAGCAGTGGAAGCAGGATGTCGTCGGTGAGATGAGCGAGGAACGGCTCGTCCAGTGGCTCACCGGTGACGAACAGCCGGTGGAACAGCATCGCCGAACCGATCTCGACGAACGCCACGCCGTCGAGGCCCGGGGGCAGGTCCCCGCGGGCCGCGGCGCGCCGGAGCACCTCGCCGAACGCGACTCCCTTGTCGTCGATCACCTGGCCCCGTACCGTGCGGGCCAGTTCGGGATCCCGGCGCATGGCGAGGAGCAGCCCGAACAGCAGCGCCGCATCCTGGCCCCCGAGCGTGGCGCGCATCGAGTTCAGTACGGCGAGCAGGTCTCCGCGCAACGTGCCGGTGTCCGGCGGCGCGACGGGAGGCGATCCCGAGCGGCGCCGGACCGCGGCCACCACCAGTTCCGCCTTCCCCGGCCACCGGCGATAGATGGTGGCCTTGCTCGCGCGAGCGCGCGCGGCCACCGCGTCCATCGTCATGCGGTCGTAGCCGACTTCGGCCAGCAGTGCCACCGTCGCGCCCAGGATCGCTTCCTCCCGAGCCTCACCGCGTCCCGCCATCCCGCTCCTCCGATCGAAACGAAACCGTTTCGTACGGTAGCAGCCCCCGACAGCCCACGGAAGACCCTCCATTGCGGCCGGAATCCGGCCTCTCCCGCCCCTAGCTTGATCTCCATGACCGAAATCCAGCCGTTCCGCATCGCCGTTCCCCAGGCCGAACTCGACGAGTTGAAGGGCAGGCTCACCGCCACCCGCTGGGCTCCTCAGCTACCCGGCGACGAGTGGCGGCGCGGCGTTCCCGTTGCCTACCTTCGCGAACTGGCCGAGTACTGGGCGACCGGCTACGACTGGCGCGCCCAGGAAGCGCGGCTCAACACCTTCCCCCAGTACACCACCGTGATCGAGGACCTGAGTATCCACTTTCTCCACGTCCGCAGCTCCGACACCGCCGCGCTGCCACTACTGCTCACCCACGGCTGGCCGTCCACCTTCGCCGAGTTCACCGAGATGATCGAGCCGCTGAACCGGTCCTTCCACCTGGTGATCCCGTCGATCCCGGGCTTCGGGTTCTCCGGCGCTCCCGCCACGACCGGGTTCGGCGTCGCCAAGACCGGCCGGATCTGGGCGGCCCTCATGGACCGGCTCGGCTACCACCGCTACGGAGTGCAAGGCGGCGACCTCGGCGCCTACATCGCCCCGGAAACCGCGAAGGCCGCGCCGGGTCGCGTGACCGGCGTGTATGTCAACAGCGGACTGGGAATGCCCACCGAAGCCGACCTACCCGAGCTGTCCTCGGAAGAAACCGCCTTCTACCACCAGATGCAGGGCTGGGCGGAGTCCGGTGTGGACCATCATCGCCTGCTCCGTGCGGCTCCGCAGACCTTCAGCCACGCCTGGCACGACTCCCCCGTCGGCCAACTCGCCTGGCTGATCCACAAGTTCGGCGACTTCACCTTCACCGAGACGCCCGACCAGGCCATCAGCCGCGACTGGCTCCTCACCAACGCGAGCCTGTACTGGTTCACCGGTACCTCGGGCACCTCGTCGTGGTGCATGTACGACACCACCGCGTTCGCCTGGCCGCCGGGCCAGCGCGTGGCGCCCACCGGTGTCTACAGTGGACCTCCGGGTATCCGTCGGCTGGCCGAACGGGACAACGACATCGCGCACTGGCCCCAAGGCCGCACCGGCGGCCATTTCGTGGCGCTCGAGTCCCCCGCCGAACTCGCCGCGGACCTGGAGAGGTTCTTCGCGTCGACAAGCCGGTGACACGGCCGGCCTGCGTCGTCAGCGCGGCGTCGGCAGTGCCTGTTCCGCGATCGCCAGCACGGTACGCAGGGCTCGCGACGGGTTGTCCTCGCGCCACGCGAGCGCGGCATGCAACCGGATCGCGGGCCCGGCGAGCGGCCGGTACACCAGGCCGGTCTGCTGGATGTGGCGGCACGACGTGAGGGTCAGCGTCACGCCCACCCCGGCCGCCACGAGCGCCAGGATCGTGTACGAGTCGGGAGCCTCCTGGACCACCTTCGGGTGGAAGCCCGCCCGCTGGCAGGCCTGGACGCTCGCGTCCCGCAGGGTGGAACCCGCGTTCGCCGGAAAGGTCACGAACGGTTCCCCGGCCAGCTCCTCCAGCGGCACCCGCTCCCGCCGGGCGAGCCGGTGATCGGCGGGCAGGGCGCACAGCATCTCCTCCTCGTCGATCACCCGGTGACGCACCCCCGGCGAGGAGACCGGCAGCCGCACGAACCCGAGGTCCAGCGAGCCGTCGGCGACCCCGGCCAGCGCCACGTTGGCGTAGGTCTGCCCCTTCATCACCAGTTCGAGGCCGGGGTGCGCGGCCCGCACCGCCCGGGTGAGCAGGGGCAGGCTCTCGTGGCTGGAGGCACCGGCGAACCCGACCGTGACCCGCCCGACTTCCCCTTCTCCGGCGGCACGGGCCGTGCGCAGGGCGGTATCCAGCTCGTCGAAGACCCGGCGGACCGGTTCGAGGAACGCTTCACCGGCGCCGGTGAGCCGGACCGAACGGGTGTTGCGCTCGAACAGCCGGACCCCGAGCTCCTTCTCCAGGTTCCGGATCTGCTGGCTCAACGGGGGCTGGGCCATGCCGAGACGCCGGGCCGCGCGGCCGAAGTGCAGTTCTTCGGCGACGGCCAGGAAGGAGGTCAGATGCCGCAGCTCCACGATTGATTCTCCATCCGTCTGGATCGGACCCCAACTCGGTATTGGACAGTAA
>NZ_VJWX01000100.1 GCF_007713715.1 Amycolatopsis rhizosphaerae | reverse complement strand
CGCTGGACCAGCCGGGCCGCAGCACGGTGCGGACCTCCACCTCGGGGTAGCCGGCCCGGTGCAGGGCGTGCACCAGGTCGTCGCGCATGGTGTCCATCGCCGGGCAGCCGGTGTAGGTGGGGGTGATCGACACCACCACCTTGCCGTCCACTTCGGACACCTCGCGCAGCACGCCGAGATCGGCCAGGGTGAGCATCGGCAGTTCCGGGTCCGTCACCGTCCCGGCGATGGCCCGTGCGTCGAGTGCGGTGGTCACCAGCTCGCCTCCGGGTAGGTCCTGGCCACGCTCTGCAGTTCGGCCAGCAGGTAACCCATCGCCTCGGTGTGCCTGCCGTCCCGCCCGGCCCGGCCGTCGACGGCGGCCTTCGGCGCCACCTCGGGCACGGTCAGCGTCGCCGCCGACAGCACCTGCGCGAGCACGGTGTCGAACTCCTCCCGCACGGTCGACGGGTCGACGCCGATTCCCTGCGCCGCCATCGCCAGTTCGGTTTCGTGCGGGGCGAACAACTCCGCCACGTAGGGCCAGACCGCGTCCAGCCCCGCCCGCATCCGCTCGTGCGAGAACGCGGTGCCGTCCCCGAGCCGGACCGCCCATCCCGCCGCGTAGTCGCGGTGGTAGGTGACCTCCTTGACGCCCTTGGCCGCGATCGCCGCGAGCACCGGGTCGACCGAGGAGCGCAACTGGTTCAGCAGCGCGAGCCGGAACGTGGAGAACACCAGCAGGACCGCGACGAGCTGCCCGAAGTCGCCGCGCTCCAGTTCCGCCAGCCGCACGTTGAGGAACTCGTGTTCCGGGCGGAAGTAGGCGTAGTGGTCCTCGCCGCGGTCGCTGCCGTCGGCCTTGCCCGCCCTGGTCAGCAGCAGCCGGGCCTGCCCGAGCAGATCGAGGGCGATGTTGGCCAGCGCCATCTCGTCCTCCAGCTCGGGCGCGTTGGTGCACCACTGCTGCAGCCGGTGGGAGAACACGAGCGCGTCGTCGGCCAGCATCAGGCAGTAGCGGGCCAGCACGGCTCCGTCCACCCCGGACGGCACGGTGGTGTCCACTCCGGACAGCGGGTCGGCGAACCCGGTGCCGAAGGCCCACCGCGAGTCGTCGGTGCCCTCGGCCTCGGCGAAGGCGTCGAAGGCGGTGTCGTTGTTCATCGACGGTCCTTACATGTGGGGGACGGTGTCCGGGATGTCGTAGAAGGTCGGGTGCCGGTACACCTTGTCCGCGGCGGGAGCGAAGAACGGGTCCTTCTCGTCCGGGCTGGACGCGGTGATGTCCGCGGAGCGGACCACCCAGATGCTCACTCCCTCGTTGCGCCGCGTGTACAGGTCGCGGGCGTTCCGCAGGGCCATGTCGGGGTCCGGTGCCCGCAGCGATCCGACGTGCACGTGGTTCAGACCGCGCTTGCCGCGGACGAACACCTCGAACAGCGGCCATCCGCTCCGTTGCGTGTCACTCATGCCGCCTCTGCTTCCTTCCTCTGCTTCGCGGCGTGTGCCGCGGCTGCCTCGCGCACCCAGGCGCCCTCGGAATGTGTCCGCGCACGGTGCGCCACACGTTCGGCGTTGCACGGACCGTCGCCGGAGACGACCCGTTTGAACTCCGCCCAGTCGATCTCGCCGAAGTCGTAGTGCCCGCGCGCGGGATTCCACTTCAGCTCCGGATCGGGCAGTCCGACGCCCAGCGCCTCCGCCTGCGGAACCGTCATGTCGACAAAGCGCTGCCGCAGTTCGTCGTTGGTGTGCCGCTTGATCTTCCAGGCCATCGACCGCGCGGTGTTGGGCGAATCCGCGTCCGGCGGGCCGAACATCATCAGCGACGGCCACCACCAGCGGTTCACCGCGTCCTGCACCAGCTCCCGCTGCTCGGCGGTGCCCTTCATCATGGTCATCAGCAGTTCGTAGCCCTGCCGCTGGTGGAAGGACTCCTCCTTGCAGATCCGGATCATCGCCCGCGCGTAGGGCCCGTACGAGCTGCGGCACAGGGGAACCTGGTTGCAGATGGCCGCGCCGTCCACCAGCCACCCGATCACCCCGACATCGGCGAAGGACAGCGTCGGGTAGTTGAAGATCGACGAGTACTTCTGCCGTCCGGTGATCAGGCGCTCGGTGAGGTCGGTCCGGTCCGTGCCGAGGGTTTCCGCCGCGGAGTACAGGTACAGCCCGTGCCCCGCCTCGTCCTGCACCTTCGCCAGCAGGATCGCCTTGCGCCGCAACGAGGGCGCCCGCGTGATCCAGTTGCCCTCCGGCTGCATGCCGATGATCTCCGAATGCGCGTGCTGCGCGATCTGGCGGATCATCGTGTTCCGGTAGCCCTCGGGCATCCAGTCCCGCGGTTCGATCCGCTGGTCCCTGGCGATGACCTGCTCGAAATGCCGTTCCAGGTCCTCTTCGGACAACGCGTCCGCTATCTGTGCCGCTGTCATCGGTCCTCCTGTGTCTTGCGGGACACCCGCACCCGGTCGGCCCCGACGACCGGCTGCGCGATTGTCGGTCATCGGTCCTCCTTGGCTACAAGGGTCAGAACGTCGTACTTCGCCACCGACTCACCGGCGGCGTTCGTCACGTCGGCGTCCCAGCACACCTCGCCGTAGTCGGCGTTTTCCCGCGGCGTGATCTGCTTCGCGGTGAGCGTCACGGTGAGTTCGTCCCCCGGCTTGACGGGGGTGAGGAAGCGCAGGTTCTCCAGGCCGTAGTTGGCCAGCACCGGCCCGGGTTCGGGTGAGACGAACAGCCCGGCGGCGAACGACACCACCAGGTAGCCGTGTGCGACGATCCCGCCGAACAGCGGGTTCGCCTCGGCGGCGGCCTGGTCGGTGTGGGCGTAGAAGGTGTCGCCGGTGAACTCGGCGAAGTGGTCGATGTCGGCCTGGGTGACGGTGCGCGGGCCCGCCACCACGGAGTCGCCGATCTTCAGCTCCGCCAGCGACTTCCGGAACGGGTGCACGCCCTGGGTGCGCGGTGCCCCCGGCACCCAGCGCCCAGTGATCTCGGCCAGCACCTTCGGGCTGCCCTGCACCGCGGTGCGCTGCAGGTGGTGCAGCACCCCGCGGATGCCGCCCATCTCCTCGCCGCCGCCCGCCCGGCCCGGGCCGCCGTGCACGAGCGCGGGCATCGGCGAACCGTGCCCGGTCGATTCCTTCGCGTCGTCGCGGTCCAGCACGAGGAGCCTGCCGTGGAAGGGCGCCACCCCGAGCACGACCTCGCGGGCGAATCCGGCGTCCGCGGTCACGACGGAACCGGCGAGGCTGCCCTCACCGCGTGCGGCGAGCGCGATGACCTCTTCGGTGGAGGTGTAGGGCATCAGCGTGGACACCGGACCGAACGCCTCCACCGCGTGCGGCTCGGCGCGAGTGGGGTCGTCCGCGCGCAACAGCACCGGGGACAGGAACGCGCCGCGCCCGGCGTCGGCGTCGAGCACCTCGACCCGCTCCGGATCGCCGTACACGATGCCCGCCACGTCCAGCAGTGCCTTGAGCGAGCGCCGGACCTCCTCCCGCTGTTCGAGGCTGGCGAGCGCGCCCATGCGCACGTCGGGGTTCGCCGGGTTGCCGACGGTGACCTTCGCCAGCCGCGCCGCGGCGGCCTCGGCCACCTCGCCGAGCCGGTCGGCCGGGACGAAGGCGCGCCGGATCGCGGTGCACTTCTGGCCCGCCTTGACCGTCATCTCGGTGACCAACTGCTTCACGAACAGGTCGAACTCCGGGGTCCCGGACACCGCGTCGGGGCCGAGGATCGAGCAGTTCAGCGAGTCGGCCTCGGCGTTGAACCGGACGGAGTGGCGCACGATCGCCGGGTGCGCCCGCAGCTTCTGCGCGGTGGAGGCGGATCCGGTGAAGGAGACCAGGTCCTGCCCGGTGAGGTGGTCGAGCAGATCGCCCGCGCTGCCGCAGACCAGCTGCAGCGAACCCTCCGGCAGCAGGCCAGAGCCGATCATCAGCTCGACCAGTTTCTCCGTCAGGTACGCGGTCTGGCTGGCGGGCTTGACCAGGCTCGGCACCCCGGCCAGGAACGCGGGGGCGAACTTCTCCAGCGGTCCCCAGACCGGGAAGTTGAAGGCGTTGATCTGCACGGCCACGCCCCGCAGCGGGGTCGCGATGTGCTGGCCGAGGAAGGTGCCGCCCTTGCTGAGCGGCTCCACCGCGCCGTCGACGTAGACGGTGTCGTTGGGCAGTTCCCGCTTGCCCTTGCTCGCGTAGGTGAACAGCACCCCGATGCCGCCGTCGACGTCGAACTTCGAGTCGCCGAGCGTGGCCCCGGTCCGGGCCGACAGCGCGTACAGCTCGTCGCGGTGTTCGCGGAGGTGGGAGGCCAGTGCCTTGAGCAGCGCCGCGCGCTGGTGGAAGGTCAGCTCGCGCAGGGCGGGGCCGCCGGTGCGGCGGCCGTGCTCCAGCGCGGCGGCCATGTCCACCCCGGCCGAGGAGATCCGTGCGACCTCCTCCCCGGTCACGGCATCGTGCAGCGGCGTGCCCTCGCCGTCGCCGGCCTGCCACCGGCCGCCGACATAGCTGCGCAGTGCCGTCGAATGCTCAGCCATTGAGCCCGACCTCCCGATCCGTAATTACCAACCGAACGTTCAGGAAGTCATGGTAGCCGCCGGGCGGCGGTCAGGGAAGCGCCGGTTCACGGTCGTCGTTGACGGGTCGCCAGGAGAAGCCGATCCTTGACAGGGAGCCGGTTACTGCCTTTACTCTGGGTTGCATTTTCAACCGTCCATTCGGTCAGTAAGCAAGGCGGTGAGCCCGTGTCGCAGTCCGCGGCAGCACAGGCGATGTTCGACGACGACGTCGCTTCCCGTTCCCTGGGTATAGAACTGCTCGAGGCGGGTGACGGCCGCGCGGCGGCCCGCATGGTGGTGACCCCGCAGATGGTCAACGGGCACGACATCGCCCACGGCGGCTACCTGTTCCTGCTCGCCGACACCACCTTCGCCTGCGCCTGCAACAGCCACGGCCCGGTCACGGTGGCCGCGGGCGCGGAGATCTCCTTCGTCGCCAGCGCCCGCCTCGGCGACCGGCTCGTGGCCACCGCCACGGAACGCACGCGCTACGGGCGCAACGGCATCTACGACGTCACCGTGCACCGGGAGCGGGACGGGCAGGCCCCCGAGGTCATCGCCGAATTCCGCGGCCGCAGCCGCACCATCGAACGCCCGAAGAACCAAGGCTGATCTTGCGGCGGCGGAGCCGCCTGCACCACGCCGCCAACCGGCACCGGAACAGACCACAAAGGGAGTCCCCCCGAGATGACCACCACGCACAGCGACGTGCCACTGGCGAAGCGAGTCGGCGACGCCCCCGCGCCCGGCGAACTGAGCGCGGCGGAACGGATGAGCATCGACGAGCTGCGATCACGGCAGCTCGAGCGTCTGCAATGGACGCTCCGCCACGCCTACGCCAACGTCCCGTTCTACCGCCGCAAGTTCGACGAAGCCGGCGTGCATCCCGACGACTGCCGCGAACTGGCGGACCTGGCCAAGTTCCCCTGCACCACCAAGCACGACCTTCGCGACAACTACCCGTTCGGCATGTTCGCCGTGCCGCAGGAGCAGGTGCGCCGCATCCACGCCTCCAGCGGCACCACCGGCAAGCCCACCGTCGTCGGCTACACCGCCGAGGACCTCGACACCTGGGCGACCGTGATGGCGCGCTCGATCTTCGCCGCGGGCGGGCGGCCCGGCCACAAGGTGCACGTCGCCTACGGCTACGGCCTGTTCACCGGCGGGCTCGGCGCGCACTACGGCGTGGAGAAGCTCGGCGCGACGGTGATCCCGGCGTCCGGGGGCATGACCGCGCGGCAGGTGCAGATCATCACCGACTTCCGGCCCGAGGTCATCATGGTCACGCCCACCTACATGCTCACGCTGCTCGACGAATTCGAGCGCCAGGGCATCGACCCGCGGAGCAGCTCCCTGAAGGTCGGCATCTTCGGGGCCGAGCCGTGGACCGAGCAGATGCGGGCCGAGCTGGAAGAGCGCATGGACCTGCACGCGGTGGACATCTACGGCCTGTCCGAGGTGATGGGGCCGGGGGTGGCGCAGGAATGCGTGGAAAGCAAGGACGGGCTGCACATCTGGGAGGACCACTTCTACCCCGAGGTGATCGACCCGGTCGAGGGCACCGTCCTGCCCGACGGGGAGACCGGGGAACTGCTGTTCACGTCGCTGACCAAGCAGGCCATGCCCGTCATCCGGTACCGCACCCGCGATCTGACCGCGCTGCGGCCCGGCACCGCGCGCCCGGCCTTCCGGCGGATGGACAAGGTCACCGGGCGCAGCGATGACATGATCATCCTGCGCGGGGTGAACGTGTTCCCCACCCAGATCGAGGAGATCGTGCTCGCCACCGAGGGACTCGCCCCGCACTTCCAGATCCGGCTGACCCGCAAGGAGCGGATGGACCACCTGACCGTGCTGTGCGAGGCCCGCCCCGAAACCCCGGAGCACCGGCGCGCCCCGGCCGCGGCCGAGATCGCCCAGCGGGTCAAGGACGGCGTCGGCATCAGCGTCGGCGTGGAGATCCTCGACCCCGACAGTCTCGAACGCTCCCTGGGCAAGCTGCGGCGTGTCCTCGACCAGCGGCCGCCCGCCTGAAATCCACTTGGGATACTCGGAGTATGACGACGGCACCACCGGCGCGCCCCGCCCGGCGGGGCAGGCCAGGCTATGACCTGGAGTCCTTGCTGGCGGTCGCGGTCAAGCTGTTCAACGAGCGCGGGTACGACGGCACCAGCATGGAGGATCTCTCGCGGAAGCTGGGGATCACCAAGTCGGCCATCTACCACCACGTGCCCAGCAAACAGGAACTGCTGCGGCTGGCGGTCAACCGCGCCCTCGACGGACTGTTCGCCGAGGTGGACAAGCTGGACGGGGCCGGGGGGCGGGCGGTGGACCGGCTCGAACAGCTCGTGCGCGGCAGCGTGCGGGTGCTGGCCGAGCGGCTGCCGTTCGTCACGCTGCTGCTGCGCGTGCGCGGGAACACGAAGGTGGAACGGGACGCGCTGGCGCGGCGCCGGGAGTTCGACCACATCGTCACCGAACTGGTCACCGAGGCGGTGGCCGAGGGGGACCTGCGGCCCGACATCGATCCGGCGACCACCGCCCGGCTGCTCTTCGGCATGATCAACTCGCTGATCGAGTGGTATCGCCCGCGAGGCGGCACCGACGGCGGCGAACTTGCCGACTCGGTGGTCGCCGTGGCCTTCGACGGCCTGCGCGTCCGCCCCGCCTGAGCCCCGCCTCGGCCGGGCGCACTGTCCGGACGGTTGGCCGTGAAGGGTCCCTTCACGGTCGATTCGACTGTGAAGGGACCCTTCACGGCTTCTCCCGGCCCGTTGAAGCCGGACAAAGTGTCCAGGGGTTGACTGGTTCGTCTACGCTACCGGGCGTGGAGACAGCGGACGCCATCCTCGACGCCCTCAAGCAGGTCATCCCCGGCCTTGCCGCCACCTTCGGCCGGTCCTGCGAAATCGTCCTGCACGACTACCGGCGGGGCGAACAATCCGTGGTGGCGGTGGCAGGCCAGGTCACCGGGCGCCGGATCGGCGGCGTCACCAGCGAGATCGGGCTGCGGATGCTGGCACAGGGCGACGACGCCCACGACGACCTCAACTACGTGACGCGCACGAACTCGGGCCGCACCGTCAAGTCCTCCACGCTGCCGCTGCGCGACGCCGGGGGCCGCGTGTTCGGCGCCTTGTGCGTCAACCTGGACGTCACGGCGCTCCGGCAGGTCGCCGACCTGCTCGGCGACCTCGCCGGGGTGGCCCCGGCGGCGCCGCCCACCACGACGTTCACCGACGACTTCGACGAGGTGCTGGAGGCGGTGATCCGGGCCGAGGAACTGGCGCTCGCCAAGCCGGTGGACAGCCTGACCCGGCAGGAACGCCTGCCCCTGCTCAGGGCCTTGGACGAGCGCGGCCTGTTCACCGTGCGGGGCGCGGCGCCGCGGGTCGCCGCCCGCCTCGGCATTTCGCGCGCCTCGCTCTACACCGACCTCGCCGCCTGCCGCACCGACGGCCAGAAGCCGTGAGGGGACCCCTCACGGCGCCCATTCCTGCCTGAGGGTGGGACTCGCCCGGCGGACGGGTCGTGCACCGCCGTGGGCGCCGGGCTCACCGGTGAGGCCCGTCGGCGGTGATGTGACCGGTCAACCGCTGCCAGTTCCCGGATCCGATGGCGGCCTTCTCTTGCTCGGTGAAGGGCGCGTTCTCGAGGAAAGACCTGGCGACACCGCCACTGGTGTCCAGGTAGGGGAAGCCGCCCGGACGGGTGCCGAAGGTGTAGGGATAGTCGGTCGAGTAGAGCATGCGGTCGGTCCCGACGACCTCGGCCGTCCAGCGCAGGTAGCGCTCGCTGACCGTGCCGCTGCCGGCCACCCAGAAGTTCTGGCGGAAGTAGTCGGCCAACGGCCGCTCCAGCTTGGCCATCTCCTGCAGGAAGCCGATGTGGTCCAGGTAGAACAGGACGACCTCACCCCAGTGCCCGGCGATCACCTGCAGTCCGGGGTGGCGGTCGAACACCCCGGAAAAGATCATCCGCAGGTACTGCACGCCCAGGTCGTAGTACCAGCCGAGCCCGGCGGTCGCCAGCGCCGGCCCCACTCCGTCGGGCAGTCCCGAGTAGTACGCCTCCTGGACCGCCCGTACCGGGGCCTGGGGGTGGAAGTGCAGCGGGACGCGAAGTCGTTCGGCGGTTCCGTAGAGGTCGTCGAACTCCGGCGCGTCGGCCGGTTTGTCGCCGGTGCGGCCGTACAGCATCGCGCCGCGGAAGCCGAGCCGGGTGATCGCGCGCTCCAGCTCCTCGGCGGCGGCCTCCGGCGAGGGGGTCGGGATGGTGGCGAACGCCTGGAACCGCGAGGGGTTGGCGGCGACGATCTCGGCGAGCGCGTCATTGGCCTCGCGCGCGACGTGCACGGCGTCGGCCGCCGGGAGGTTCTGCACACCGGGGGTGGCCAGGGACAGCACCGCGACGTCGATGCCCTGGTCGTCCATGTCGGCGACGCGTCGTTCGCCGACATCGCTCAGCCGTCGCGTGACCGGATGGTCATCGCCGTAGACGTGCGGCCGGACCCCCGCCTTCGCCCACGCGTCGAGCAGGACGGGCAGGACCACGTGTTCCTCAACGGCGATGATGCGCACCTTGTCGGGCATGTCAGCAGCTCCTCCACCTGACGTTTCCAACGATACTCAACACAGCGTATCAGCGGAAACATCGATGGCATCAACTTTTCGTTATCCTTGATACATGGTTGGCACGGAGGATGCGGAGGCAGAGGGGCGCGAGGTGTCCCGGCAGCGGATCGTCGAAGCGGCGGCCGACCTGCTCGCGCGCGAGGGACGTGAGGCGGTCACGACCCGGGCGGTCGCGGCCGCCGCCGGGGTACAGGCCCCGGCGATCTATCGCCTGTTCGGCGACAAGGACGGGCTGCTCGACGCGGTGGCCGAGCACGGCTACGCCACCTTCCTCGCGGCCAAACACGCCGACGCCCGACCGCAGGATCCCGTCGCGGACCTGCGCGCGGGCTGGGACCTCGCCGTCGAGTTCGGGCTCGCCAATCCCGAGCTGTACACGCTGATGTACGGCGAGCCCAGGCGCGGCACGGACTCAGCCGCCTTCCGCGCGGGGATGAACATCCTGCTCGGACGCATTCACCGCCTCGCCACCAGCGGCCGGCTGCGCGTCGACGAGGAACTCGCGGCTTCGGTCATCCACGCGACCGCCCGCGGAGCCGTGCTCACCTGGCTGTCGCTCCCGGGCGATCGGCGCGACCCCGCCCTCCTCACCGTCCTGCGCGAAGCGATGGTCGCCGCCGTCACCCTCGACAAGCCCGCCGTACGCGACGCGGGCCCCGCCGGTGCCGCCCGGGCACTGCGTGCCCGGCTACCCGAACAGACAACGCTCAGCAGCGCGGAACGGCACCTGCTCGGCGAATGGCTCGACCGCCTGACCGCCGACCACCACGAGGACCGCTGACCCGGCCTCCATGGCCGCGGCAACAGCGGATGTTCCAGAGCACCACAGCCGGTGAGGAGACGGAGAGTGCGCAGAGACAGCCACACGGTCTGACGGCTGGTGGTGCAGGACAAGTCGGCTCGCACCACCAGCCTCAAGACCGCTCCGGAGTGCCTGCCCCCTACTCCTCCAGGGCCGACAGGGCGTGGACGAAATCGGTCCAGGCTCCGATCTGCGAATCGCCCCAGCCGGTCCGGCCCTCGTGGTCGTCCCAGCGGGCGAGGCTGATCCCGAAGAAGGCGTTGGACCACGCGCTCCAGTTGTTCGACGCGGTGATCTCCCCGCTCAGCCGGTACTCCCGCCCGGCGGAGTCGGTCATCCGCACCTCGTGGGCCAGCGGGTAGCCGGTCGAGACGTCCCAGTGCGTGCGGACGGAGGCCTTTTCGACACTCCGCAGTTCCCCGCCGACCCACACCCAGCCCCGGTTGGTGGCCTCGGCCATCGCGTCGTCGACCGGGTAGACGTCCCGCCAGACGGGATCCGAGCCGGGGTGCTCGATGCCCATCATGTGGAAGGCGAAGTCGTCACCGAACACCCCGGTGAGCCAGTGCACCGGCGGCGCCATGCGTGGTTCCTCGGTGCGGTTCTCGCCCCACGACCGGTCGCGGACCGTGTACCCGTTCACGTCGTAGCTCTTGCCGCGCAACAACAGTTTGCCCTCGGTGCGCATGGCCTGGTCGAGGTGGCGGCCACTGGGCAGCACGGCCGGGGGCATGATCGCGGTCAGGGTGACGTCGAAGGCGTTGCCGCGGACCGGATCGTCGTAGGTCATCCGGAACTTTTCCAGCGGCTTGAGGCATTCCACGCGGTACCCGTTGGGCAGCCGCAGATCGGTGAAATCCCCGTCCTCGAACGGCGTGAAGTCCATGTACTGCCGCATGTCGAACAGCTCGCTCGCCAGCGCGGTGCGTTTGACGCCCTGCCACGCCCACACGCCGCCGGTGATGGTCCGCAGCGTCGGGTGCGCCCAGGCGTAGCACAGCGAATGGATCCGGGCCTCGGGCACGCTGAAGCCGAGGAACTGCGTCTCGGTGAGCGCGGGATCGGTCAGGGTGCGGTTCAGCTCGCGGTGCAGCTTCTCGTCCTCCTCGCCGCAGGTGCCGAACCCGGCGGCCTGCGCGTTCATGAAGAACGAAGTGTTCGTTTCGGCCATCAGGCGCTCTCCAGCACTTCGACGATGCCGCGGTCGCCGTCGACCCGGATGCGCTGCCCGTCCCGGATGCGGGCGCTGCCCGTTTCGGTACCGCAGACGCAGGGCAGGCCGAGTTCACGCGCCACGATGGGACCGTGGCTGAGCATGCCGCCGTAGTCGGTGACGACCGCGGCGGCCACCAGGAACAGCGGCACCCAGCTGGGATCGGTGGTCTCGCAGACGAGGATGTCGCCGTCTTCGAGTTCCACGGTCGCGGGATCGCGCACCACGCGGGCCCGTCCCTCGGCCACCCCGCCGCTGGCGGCGACCCCGGTGACCTGGGTGCCCGCCGGGGCGTCGGTCTCCGCGTCGGCGGCGACCGGGATCAGTTCCGGAATGCCTTCCCACGCCTGGGGAAGCTGGTACCGGCACCGCTCTTCGTACTGGGCGAGGCGGTGCTTGACCAGGGCGCGCCGATCGCTGCCGACACCGCCGGCGAGGTCGTCGTAGGTGAGGTGGAACACGTCCGAGGGATCGTCCAGCACATCGCGGTCGACGAGGAGCGCGCCGAGCCGCCGGGCCGCGGCCTTGGCCACGTCGAAGGTCAGCAGGTAACCGGCCTTGCCCTGCTCCCGCAGGGCGAGGAACCGCGCGGCGAGCCCGGTCAGCTTGCCGATGGCCAGCCGCTTCAGCGGCGACACGGTGGCGGCCAGTTCGGCGGCGGCCTCCTGCCGGAGGCGGGCCTGTTCGGCGCTGCGGTTGGCGGGAGCGCGCGGGCTGTCGGCGGGGATGTCGCGGTAGTCGCCGAGGCGGGCGAGGATGGGTCCGGGATCCTCGCGCCAGGTGACGCTGTGCAGCTGCCCTTCGTTCGGCCCGTGGTAGCCGTGCCGGTCGAGGAAGGTGGCGAGGTCGATCTCCTGGCGGGCGAGCCGCCACAGGTCCAGCGCGACCTCGTTCTCGTCGGAACCCACCCCGGACAGCAGGCGGGCTTCGAGGCCGGGCAGGTTCGCGTCGGTCACCATCGCCGACAACTGGTCGGCCAGGCCGGAGCTGACGAAGGCCACGACCAGGTGCAGGACCATGATCTCGTGGAACCGGTCACGGGCGTCGGCGAGCACGGCGAGACAGCCCTGGGCGTCGAGCCCGCCGATCTTCGGCAGGGTCTCCAGCCGCCACCGCCGCAGTTCCGCGAACATCGCGTCGTGCCGCTTCGGGAGCCGGATCACCGTCTTCGGCGCCTTCACCATGATCACCGGGTAGCGGCGGGCCGAGTTGTCGTCCACGGTGCCGGGCCGGACGTAACCGAACAGCTGCTGCTCGATCGCGGTGGCCGAGGTTCCCGGCGTGACCCGGGCGACCTTGCGGAACATCGAGATGTTGGCCGCGGCGCGGCCGGCGAACGCCGTCCAGAACTGGTCTTCGATCCGCTCGGGAACCGGCAGGTCGGCCTTGGTGAACACGCCGAGGCTGAGGAACATGTGCCGGAACGCGCGTTCCATCGGCAGGTGGATGAAGGTGAACCCGAGAGCCGTGGACACCCCAGGGAACGCTTCGGCGACGTTTCCGGTGGTCCATGCCACGTCCGGATCACAGACGCTGTTATCCAGTGGATCCGGTTCTGCTTCGGTCATCAGCGGCTCCCGGTGAGAGGGCGGCAAGCGGCAGCGCGAGCCAATCATCGTTGCATTACAGGGAGCGTCAGCGTAGCGAACTCGTTCGATTACCGGTAGCAGCCTCCCACTTCCAGCCAAACGATGTTTGGTTTATGGTCTCCTTCGGGGACCGCACTCAGGCCTTCCCGCCCGCCCGCCTGCCGCCGTGCTGACGGGACGAGGTGTCGCGCGAGGATTTCCGCGGCGGCATCCAGCGCTCCTGACGCTGTTTCACCGCTTCGTCGATCCCTTCCACGATGCTGGCGGTGACCAGGTCGAAGACCTCGTCGGCGGACAGTCCCCGCTCGGCCATGGCCTTGGCCAGCGCCGGGTACCGCTCATCGGCCACCTCCGCGGGTTCCCCGGCGCCGTCACGCTGGATCTCGTGCAGCGCGCTGCCGATGGTGAACAGTTCGAGGCCGTCCAGCAGTGGCATCACCGCGGCACTCGGCACTCCCTCGTCCATCAGGCGGGCCGCCGCCTCGTCGAGCGCCCGCACACCGGCGCCGAGCGCGGGCCGCCCGGCGACCACCGGCAGCAGCGCCGGATGAGCCAGCAGCGCCCGGCGCAGGGCACGGGCGTTTTTCGGCAGCCAGTGCCGCCAGTCACCGCTGTCCGGTTCTCCTATCCGCACCTCGGCGAGTGCGAGTTCCGCGACTCCGGTGAGAATCTCGTCCTTGTTCCGAAAATGGTGGTACAGGGAAGCGCCGTTCACCCCGAGCGCTTCGGCGAGCCGCCGGATACTCAACCCTTCCAGACCGTGTTCGTCGATGATCCGCAGCGCGGTTTCCAGCGCTTTCCGGCGGGAAATCAGCGGGACCTTGGGCCTTGCCACCTAGGACCGCCTCCCCGTCGCAAATCCCGCCACACCGTCGAACACGCTTTACAGCATAGCGAATAATGGGGCTCGTCAGCCGCCGAACACGCGCCCGGACCGGACTCCGCGGAAGGCTTTTCAATTTACCTTTGTGTCAATTATTTGGACCGCAATCCCCGATTGAGCCCGCATTTCCCGTACGCACGGCAAGGCCGTCGTCGCGGGCACACCGCGACGACGGCCTTCAGGATACGGAGAGATCTAACCTATTGCCGTTTGGCCGACCCGCGCGGGTGAGCGAGCGCGGCCAGCAGCACCGGCAGCGGATGCTCGGTGACGACGGCGGTCACGCCGTCCGCCAACGCCGCGGCGACCCCCTGATCGGTGGAGAGATCGAGGTCGGGCCGGGGCGGCACCCCGGCCGGGGCCTCCTCCGGCCGCCAGGCGGCAAGCGGCGCGAACCGCCGCGCCCAGCCGGTGAGCGCGCGCAGGTCCGGGTCGATGTCTTCGGACACCCGCGTCAACACCAACGCCCCCTTCAGGACCTCGCCGGTGTCGCCGCACACCGTGACCGTCTCCCCGGCATGGCCGAGCAGCGCGCCCTCACCGCACCCGACCACACAGGGCACGCCGAGCTCCCGGCCGACGACGGCGGCATGCGAGGTCGCACCGCCGATTTCGGTCACGATCGCGACCGCGGCCATCATGCCCGCCAGATCGTGGGGACTGGTGGTCCGGCGGGCCAGCACCACCGATTCCCCTTCCGCCGCCCGGGATTCGGCCTCCTCCGGATCGGTCACGACCACTCCGGACGCCACCCCGGGACAGGCGGGCAGGCCCCGGGCGAGCAGGACGGCGGCCGCGCGCTGCTCCGGGTCGAGCCCCGGGCGCACCAGCGCCCGCACCTGCTCGGCCGTCACCATCCGCACCGCGGTCTCCTCGTCGACGAGGCCTTCCCTCCCCAGAGCGGCGGCGAACCGGACCGCGGCGCGGGGCGCACGTTTCGCCGAACGGGTCTGGAGCAGCCACAACCGGCCGCTTTCCACAGTGAACTCGATGTCCTGCACGTCCCGGTGGTGGCGTTCCAGGAACCGCGCGTGCTCGAGCAGGCTCGTGTGGACGTCCGGCATCAGCTCGGCCAGCGCGGAAAGCGGTTGCGGCTCCCGGGTTCCGGAGACAACGTCCTCGCCCTGCGCCCGCGTCATCCACTCGCCGAACGGCTCCGGCGCACCGGTGGAGGGGTTGCGGGTGAACAGGACTCCGGTCCCCGAGCGCTCGTCGGCGTTGCCGAACACCATCGCCTGCACGGTGACCGCCGTGCCCGCCGTGTCGTCGAGCCCGTGCCGCTTGCGGTACACCACGGCACGCGGCGAAAGCCAGGACCGGAAGACCGCCTCGACGGCGAGCCGCAGCTGCCGCCAGGGATCGTCCGGGATCGCCGCCTGGCCGTCCCGCAGCACCACGCCGCGGAACAGCTGGGCGAAGCGCTCCTGGGTGTCCCGGGCATACGTTTCACCCATCGAAATGGAAAGCGCATTCCTCGCCGCGGTGGTCATGCCCAGGTTGAGCACGGTGTCCATCATCCCGGGCATGCTGGTCGGCGCCCCGCTGCGGACCGACACGAGCAGCGGCGCGGCCGGGTCCCCGAACCGCCTGCCGGTGGCCGACTCCAGATGGGCCATGCCCTGTCGCATTTCGCCCCACAGCGCGTCGAGCACACCGCCGCCTTCGGCGAGGAACCGGCGGCAAACCCCCGTGGTGAGCACGAAGGCGGGGGGAACCGGCAGCCCGGCGGCCGTCATACCGGCGATCCCGGCCGCCTTTCCGCCGGCCAGTTCCGCCGGCGGCGTCACGCTGCCGTCCAGGATCAGCACGTCGGCCGGGTCGGGCGCACCGACGGGAACTGCCGCCACTTTCGTTCTCCTCGTCTGCCAGAGCACTGCTTTCCGCAGTGACCAATCAATGTTAGGTTAACCGCCATTCGCCCCTGCCCTTCAAGGAGGAACAACGCATGCCGGTCGGTACCGCCGAGGCCATCCTGCACATCCTGCGGATCAAGTCCCGGGCGACCGTGGACTATCTGGCCGGGGCACTGGACCTGCCTCCGTCGGAGATCGCCACCGCGCTCACCGCGCTGGCCAGGCAAGGCCTGACCGCCGACAGCGGGAAACCGCGGTTCGGCTGGGGAATCACCCCGCCCGGCAAGGAAACCGCCGAGCTCCGCATCACCGCCACGAACGGGGCCCGTGAACTGCTCGACCGGCACTACGCGACCTTCCGCGGCCTCAACGACGCGCTCAAGCAACTGTGCGCCGACTGGCAGCAGCGCGACCAGGCGCACGAAGGAACGGCGCGCCTCGCGGCGCGGTTCGCGGCCCGGCTCGCGCCGATCGACGACGGAGTCCAGGCGATCCTCGCCGCGATCGTGCCGTCGGCACCGGCCTTCGGCCTCTACGCGCCAAGGCTTTCCCGGGCGAGGGCGAAGTTCGCCGCCGGTGACGACCGGTTCCTCACCGGAATTCTCGTGGACTCCTACCACAACGTCTGGTTCGAATGCCACGAATGCTTCTTCCTTGCCCTTGGCCGCTCCCGCCAGGAGGAGGAAGCGGCGCGGTGAAACGAGCGGTGCTTTCCGCCCCGCTCAGAAAAGAGTGCCCTCCAGGAGCTGGGAGAACTGCGCCACGACGGACTCCAGCTGATCGTGGGTGCCCACGAAGCCCGCGTAGAGTCCCATTCCCCACAGCACCGCGATGAGCATCTCCGTCACGGCCGGGATGTCGAGATCCGCGCGGATCTCCCCGGTCGCGACCGCGGCCCGCAATGCCTCGTCGACGAACCGCCGCACGTCGTCGAGCTGGCTCCGCGCCTGCTCCCGCAGTTCGGGATGGCGGAATCCGTCGAGCACGGAGGAGGCCATGAACCGGGCGAACGAGCGGTCCTGCGAGTCGATCTGCGCGGCGGTGTGGAGGAAGGCCGAAATCCGCGCCGGCAGGGTTTCGGCCGACATCGCATCGGCCGCCCCGGAACCGATCACCACGTTCCTGCTGGAATCGAAAAGCGCCCGGTAGAGCGATTCCTTGTTGTGGAAGTAGTGGTTCACCGCCGGCCGGGTCACCCCGGCCCGCTCGGCGATCTCCTTGAAGGTGGTCCGCGCGAAACCCCGTTCGCTGAACACCTCGCGAGCGGTCTGCAGGATCTGGTCCCGGGTACTGGGCCCCTCGGACAGCGGCGGCCTGCCCCGACGCCGCTTTTCCCCCGACCCGCCGCTCACGCCGCTCCCGCCTTCACTCTCGCCCGGTGATCCGGACGAGCCTAACAAGGCACGATGCCGGGCCGCCGATTCCTCGGCGGCCCGGCAGGCGAAGCGGACGTCAGCGGGCGCCCGC